>CADBPC010000096.1 GCA_902796425.1 uncultured Lachnospiraceae bacterium | reverse complement strand
TCCACGGCCTTACACGCCCCATCGTCGAGGGTGCGATCGAGCGCTGCAGACAGGCTCGCGAGACCATCATGGAGGTCATGAGCGGTGCTATCGCAGAGCCTCGTCAGGAGCTGTCCAAGTACGCTCCCAGGATCGACTTCATCCAGATCGATCCCGAGAAGATCGGCGATGTCGTCGGCAAGCAGGGCAAGGTCATCAACGAGATCATCAAGAGAACAGGCGTCCAGATTGACATCGAAGAGGACGGCAGAGTTTCCATCTGCGGCACAGATCCCGCAGCTATGGAAGAAGCCAAGAAGATGATCAATATCATCGTGACCGACTTTGAAGAAGGTCAGGTCCTGGACGGCGTAGTCGTCAGCATCAAGGAGTTCGGCGCATTCCTCGAGTTCGCTCCCGGCAAGGAAGCGATGGTTCACATCTCCAAGATCGCGAACCGCCGGATCGACCGTGTTGAGGATGTCCTCAATATCGGCGACAAGGTCAGGGCTGTGTGCCTTGGCAAGGACAGAATGGGCCGTATCAGCTTCTCGATCAAGGATGCCGCAAAGGCCGGCCGTTCTTCCGAGAGACAGTAACGAACCAATACGTAAGCCGCTAAGGCGCCCAAACGGCGCCGGCGGCTGTTTATCCTGCAGGGAAACTGAAATTGTCCCCTGCAGTTTTTTAATATTTGTCCTTTGTGCTGCAGCGCCTGCGAATGCACTGCACATTTTCACACAGGACAGGAAGGCACAGTATGTCTAAGATAGCGATCATTACAGCCAGGGGAGGCAGCAAGCGCATACCGAAAAAGAACATCCGGCCCTTCTGCGGCAAGCCGATTCTTGCTTATTCGATTGAAGCCGCAAAAGAGTCAGGCATTTTTGACGAGGTGATGGTCTCCACGGATTCAGAGGAAATCGCTGAAACAGCAAGACGCTATGGCGCTTCGGTTCCGTTCCTTCGGAGCGAGAAGACAGCAGGGGATTTTGCGACGACCGCGGATGTGATCGAAGAGGTGCTGGACGCGTATGCGGCGAAGGGAGAGAATTTTGGTGCGTTTCTTTGCATCTATCCGACGGCGCCCTTTGTGACTGCGGAGCGCCTTGCAGAGGCGGCTGCGCTGTTTGATGCCGCAGGAGAGGGCGGACAGCTTCCGGACGCGGTAGTTCCCGTGGTGCGGTTCTCATTCCCTCCGCAGCGGGGCTTCATTGAAAAGGACGGATACCTTCAGTACCGGTGGCCGGAGAATGCTTTCAAAAGGTCCCAGGACCTGGAGCCGATGTACCATGACGCCGGGCAGTTCTATCTGGTCCGGACGAAGGCGTTTATGACAGAAAGAACGGTAGTTCCCGCAAAAACAGCGCCTCTTATTCTGCCGGAGATGATGGTGCAGGATATAGATAACGAAGAGGACTGGGAGATCGCGGAGATCAAGTACCGGAAGAGATTCATGTGATCGGGGAGTAGCCATGTATTTTATCAGAGTAGATGCGAATGACCGCATAGGAATCGGACATATGATGCGGTGTCTGTGCATTGCCGGGGCGCTCAGAAGAAGAGGGTGTGAGTCCACCTTTTTTGTGGCGGACAAGAGCAGCGCCGCGCTGGTGGCCGATGCAGGCTTCGGCTATGTCTGCCTGCATTCGGATTATGACCATCTGGACGTGGAGTCGGACAAGCTCCTTCAGCTGATGAGGGAAAGACGCGCCGATAATCTGCTCGTTGATTCCTATTTTGTCACGGAGAGCTATCTGAAGAAAATCCGGAGCGTCGCGAATGTCGCGTACATCGATGACATCAACAAGTTTATTTACCCCTGCGATCTTCTGATCGACTACAATATCTACGCCGACGAGCTGGATTATCCCGGGCGCTACAGGGCTGCGGGGCTTGAAACTTCCTTCGCACTTGGCATGGAATATATGCCGCTGCGGGAATCGTATATGAACATTCAGAGGAAACCGCACGAGGGACTGCGGGTCCTGATCACCACCGGCGCGACGGACAGCTATGATGTGATCGGACATATTCTTGAAAAGGCTGTGGAAAAGGGCCTGGACGAGAGAATGGAGATGATCGCGATCGTAGGTCAGTACAATCATAATAAGGAATCTCTCCTTGAGCGGTTTTCCTCGAGAAAGAATATTCACCTGATCGATCCCCAGAGGGACCTTGTCAATCTCATCGCAAGCTGCGATATGGCAGTGACGGCGGGCGGCACGACCGTCTATGAGATGTGCGCGGGAGGACTTCCCTGCGTCATGCTGACACTGGCCGACAACCAGATGCGGGCCGCGCTCGCGTTTTCCTCAAAGGGAATCATCCCTTACGCCGGCGATGTCCGGACGGATATGGAAGGCACAATAAACAATGTCATCAGCCGCCTGGAAGAGTATGCCTCGGATGCGGATCTTCGCGCCGCCAGGGCGGGCAGGATGAAACAGGTGGTCGACGGGCGCGGAGCGGACCGTATCGCCGAGCTGCTGATGAACCTTCACAATGCAAAGATCCCCCAGCAGCGTGAGACAGACACAGACCCGAACCTGCCGGTGACGACAGGCTGATACCACAGCAGGCTGATGCGACAACAGACTGATACGACGACAGGCTGATATCAGGCGACGGTCTTGATACGGCCGATAACGATAAGGATTAAACACAATGGACAATATACAGAGTCAGATCGAAAGAAGGCGCACCTTCGCGATCATTTCACACCCCGACGCGGGCAAGACGACACTCACGGAAAAATTTCTTCTCTACGGCGGGGTTATCAATACGGCAGGTTCCGTAAAAGGAAAGGCAACGGCAAAGCATGCTGTCTCCGACTGGATGGAGATTGAAAAGCAAAGAGGTATCTCCGTCACCTCATCTGCACTGCAGTTTGAATATGACGGCTGCTGCATCAACATCCTGGACACTCCCGGACACCAGGATTTCTCGGAGGACACCTACAGAACCCTGATGGCAGCCGACTCGGCAGTCATGGTCATCGACGGCTCGAAGGGCGTCGAGGCACAGACGAAGAAGCTTTTCAAGGTCTGCACCATGCGTCATATCCCGATCTTTACCTTTATCAACAAGATGGACCGGGATGCCATGGATACCTTTGATCTTCTGGACGATATTGAAAAGAACCTCGGAATCGATACCTGCCCTGTCAACTGGCCGATCGGGAGCGGCAAAAACTTTAAGGGTATTTTTGAGCGCTCCTCCAATGAGATTGTCCGGTACTCCGATACTCAGAAGGGTACTAGAGAGGGCGTTGAGACAAGAATCAGCGCAGACGATTCCGACGCGGTCAGGGAAGAGATCGGCGAGCAGGCATTTGAAAAGCTCACCGAGGAGACAGAACTTCTTGACGGCGCGAGCGCGGATTTTGATCTCGAGCTTGTCAGAAAGGGCGAGCTGACACCGGTATTCTTCGGCTCTGCGCTCCAGAATTTCGGCGTTGAGATTTTCCTTAAGAGCTTCCTCGAGATGGCTCCTTCGCCCACACCCAGAATGAGCGGCGACAGCCTTGTGGATCCCGTAAAGGAAGGATTCTCCGCCTTTGTTTTCAAGATCCAGGCCAACATGAACAAGGCGCACAGAGACAGGATCGCATTCATGAGAATCTGCTCGGGCAGATATGATGCGGGAATGGAAGTCAAGCACGTTCAGAGCGGCAGGATCCAGAGACTGTCCCAGCCCCAGCAGCTTATGGCAGAGTCGCGAAAGATTCTTGATGAAGCGTATGCCGGCGATATCATGGGCGTCTTCGATCCCGGCATCTACTCGATCGGCGATACCCTCTGCCTGCCAAAGGATAACTTCCGTTATGAGGGAATCCCGACCTTCGCCCCCGAGCATTTTGCCAGGGTAAGACAGGTGGATACCATGAAGCGCGACCAGTTCGTCAAGGGCATCCGCCAGATCGCCCAGGAAGGCGCAATTCAGGTATTCCAGGAATATAACACCGGCATGGAAGAAATCATTGTCGGCGTTGTCGGCGTGCTGCAGTTCGATGTCCTCAAGTTCCGCCTCGACAGCGAATACAATGTCGAGATCCGCATGGACATGCTCCCCTACGAGCACATCCGGTGGATTGCAAACCAGGAGGAGGTCAACGTCAGGAACATTGTCGGAACAACCGACATGAAGCTCGTCAAGGACATGAAGGACAGGCCGCTCCTTCTGTTCGTCAACCCCTGGTCGCCCCAGATGGTTTTGGAACGCAACAAAGGACTGGTGCTGGAGGAGTTCTCCAGGAACTGAGAGCGTTCCGGTGCGGCAATAATACGTTGAGACAGACCCGGGAGTGCGGAGGTTGTTCCGCATGTCCCGGGTTTCTGATGTGTAAGGAATCTCCCCCGGCGCAGGGTATGCATGCTCACGGGGGCTCCTTGCCGGCGCTCCGCCGCTTATTAGTCGCCGACTCCGAAAACTCGCGCGCTTTGTCCGCATGAGCTCTATATGTGTGCTAATGCAAAGCGCGCTCAGACAATTCTGCGTCGGCTCCGCTATGCTCGCGCCGGCTGCGTCACCATCCCCGATGTTCGCATTGCATATCCCTGCGCCAAGGGGGGGAGTAGAAACGTCAGTAAACACACATTGCACCACCGGTTAGCCGCAGGAGCAGCAACTGCGGTATTACGGCTAACCGCTCGCCCGATATTATCTGCACCGGGCATGCCGCCTGCAGGCGGCACTTGCCTTACGACCTGCGGTCACAGTGGGCACATACCGCCCGCAAGTACAGATGCATGCAGAGCGAACGATTCGTATGTCGACGAAGGAGGCGCGAGCATAGCGGAGCCGGCGGAGGCCTTGTTCGAAGCTCACTTTGCAGACAGCCGCCCGGATCAGGCGTATGTAAAAGCAAAGTGAGCAAGTTGCCGCAGCCGGCGACAGTTAGGCGGCGCAGCGCCACCGAGGAGACAACGTGTGAGCGCGCATGCTCTGTACGCGGGCGAAGGAATCCGCAGACCGCCATGCTCAGGCGAAGGAACCTGCAGACCGCCATGCTCAGGCAAAGGAACCTGCAGACCGCCGCATGCTCAGGCGAAGGAACCTGCAGACCGTCGCACGCAGTGAATGATACTACGTCTGAACGCGCTGACACTGCATCCACTGCATCCGGGCGTGACTCCATGTACAAAACGAATCTTCTCTGGTAAAATATGCATGGACTGCCCGGCGTTGCGGCGGGCAGAGGTTAGCAGTACTAAAATATACAATCTTGTATGCAGACATGGCTGCCGGGTGCGGCGGCCGCAGGATGCTGCGTGAAAGGATATTATGGCACAGGAAAATGAAGTGAAAAGCTCTATAGGCGAAGGAGAAATTGATCTCGGTTCCGTCAAGATTGCTGATGAAGTCGTAACGATGATCGCCGGCTTTGCAGCGCAGGAAGTGGAAGGCGTGTATGAGATGGCCGGCAACAACACGTCCGGCCTGTTTTCCAAGTCGGAGATCAAGAAAGCTACAAAGGGCGTCAGGGTCGATGTCGCGGACGGGAACGTGCGCGTTGACCTTGCGATTGTTCTTGCCTACGGATATAACATCCCTTCCACGAGCAGCAAGATCCAGGCAAGGGTCAAGTCTGCAATCGAGAATATGACTGGTCTGGTAGTAACAGACATCAATGTACGGGTAGCCGGCATCAAGATGGCTCCCGACGAGGAAGAGGCACAATGAAAAGAAGCAGCCTTCGCGAACAGATATTCAAGCTTCTGTTCCGCGTGGAATTTAACAGCATCGATGAGATGCCCGAACAGGAAGACCTGTTCTTTGACAGCGGCGACCTGATCGTGACCCAGAAGGACAGGGACTACATCACGGCAAAGCTTCGTGACATCGTCGCACACATGCCCGAGCTGGACGAGAGACTGACCGGGAAGATGCGCGGATGGACAATCGAGAGAGTCGGACGGGTTGAACTCGCAATCCTGCGTCTAGCGGTGTACGAGATTGAGTTTGACGACGAGGTGCCCGCGGGGGTAGCGATTTCTGAAGCGGTTGAGCTTGCCAAGAAGTTCGGGGACGAAAATGCAGGCTCTTTTGTAAACGGTGTGTTGGCTAAGTTTGCGTGATGGCAGGAAACATTTACTCGGTAGGCCAGGTAAATGCCTACATCAGACGGATGTTCTCGCAGGACTTCCTTCTTCGCAGGATCATGGTCTGCGGAGAGGTCAGCAACTGTAAATATCACACATCCGGACATATCTATTTCACATTGAAGGACGCCTCCGGGACGCTGTCCTGCATCATGTTTGCAGGCCGTCGTAGAGGCCTTTCTTTTCCCATGAAAGAAGGCGACCAGGTCATAGTATCGGGCAGTGTCGATGTCTATGAGCGGGGTGGGAGCTATCAGCTGTACGCGGACCAGATCATCAGGGACGGGATCGGGCTCCTCAATGAGAAATATGAGATGCTCAAGAAAAAGCTCGAAGAAATGGGAATGTTCGACGAGCAGTACAAGCAACCCATTCCCCGCTATGTCAAAAGACTTGGCGTTGTGACGGCTCCGACCGGCGCTGCTGTCCGGGATATCATTAATATCGCGACAAGGCGCAATCCGGGAGTGCAGATAATTCTTTTTCCGGCAATTGTCCAGGGAGACGAAGCACCTCGCAGCATTATCAGCGGTATCTGGGCGCTGGATCATATGCGCTTTGACCGGGATGGTAAATATCTCGGTGTTCTGCCGGAAGACAGGGAGCGGGATGAGGAACTCTCGCTCAGCGGCATCGATGTCATTATCATCGGCCGGGGAGGCGGCTCACTTGAAGATCTGTGGGCCTTTAACGAGGAGGCGGTGGCGCAGGCGGTCTTTGAATGTACCACGCCCATCATATCCGCTGTGGGCCATGAGACAGATACCGTGATAACGGACTACGTCGCGGACCTTCGCGCACCGACGCCGTCGGCTGCGGCAGAGCTTGCGGTCTTTGAGCTTCAGCGATTTGAAGATGACCTTTTGGGAATGCGGGATGCCCTGGACAGGAGGATGAACAAAAAGCTCACTTCCTGCCGCGAGACGGCCGGCAGATATTACAGAGAACTCCGCCTTCTTTCTCCGGCCCAGCAGGTCCGGGAGAGAAGACTCCATGCGGACAGGCTTTCCGAAAAGCTGCAGGCAGCAATGGACAGGACGCTCCGCGACTGGCATATGCGGCTGATAGACGCGGAGGACCTGACAAAGATAATGCTGAACAAGACGGAGCTTTACCGCCACCGCCTTGCGATTGCGGCGGCAAAGCTCGAGCAGCATTCGCCCGTATTAAAGCTCTCCGGAGGCTATGGATTTATCAGCGATGCGGACGGCAGGGCAGTTACCAGTGTGAAAAAAGTGAAAAACAACGACCTTCTTGCGATCCGTGTCAGGGATGGCAGAATGGATGTCCGGGTCGAAAAAGTGGAGGATCTGGTCCTATATGGAAGCACAGGAAATGAACAGGGATAAGGAGCTGGGCGAGAGCACCGAAATGACAATTGAGGATGCGTTCGCAAGACTCCAGGAGATTCTCGGCAGGATGGAAGAGGACGGCATTACGCTGGAGGAATCCTTTGCCGGATATGAAGAGGGAATGAAGCTTCTCAAATACTGCAATGAGAAGATCGACCGCGTGGAAAAGCAGGTCCAAAAGATGAACGCCGAAGGACAACTCGAAGATTTCGAATAAGGCTTTCGATCAGAGCTTTGAGGAAGCACCGGATGATGCTTTGAAGGCGGCACCGGATGATGCTTTGACGAAGACGCCGGATGACGCTTCGATGACGGCACCGGCTGAGATTACGGCGGACAGACTGGATCTGCGGGAGAAAGAGATGGTTAATACGGACTGGTTTAATGAGGAACTGGACATACGCACGAAGAAGACGGACGAGATTGTCTGCCGCTTTCTTCCTGAGGAAGAGGGCTATGCCCGGCGTGTAATTGAGGCAATGAATTATTCGGTTCTTGCGGGAGGAAAGAGGCTCCGCCCTCTTCTTATCCGTGAGACCGCGATCATGTACGGGGCGAACCCTTCTCTCTACGAGCCTTTTATGGCCGCACTGGAGATGATCCACACCTATTCGCTGGTTCACGATGACCTTCCCGCCATGGACAATGACGAATACAGGCGTGGCAGGAAGACCACCTGGAATGTGTACGGCGAAGGAATGGCCGTGATCGCGGGAGACGGGCTTTTGAACTATGCCTTTGAGACCGCGCTCGGCGTTCTGAAGGCGTGCGAAGAGTGCGCGGATCCCGCCGTTTCGTTTTCCCGTGTTTCGCGGGCGCTTTACGTACTGGCGCGCAATGCCGGAATCTACGGCATGGTGGGCGGTCAGTGCGCGGATATCCAGACGCAGCTCCACCCGCAGCAGACAGATGAAGAGGAGCTTCTTTACATTCACAGCCACAAGACGGCGGCGATGATCGAATCCGGGTTTACGATCGGCGCGATACTGGGCGGCGCCCCGCAGGAGGACATCGATTCTCTCGCCGTGATCGCGGGCAATGTCGGGCTCGCGTTCCAGATCAGGGATGACATCCTTGATGTCACGGGAACGCAGCAGGACCTCGGCAAATCGATCGGCAAGGATGCGGAGGAAGGGAAAATAACCTATGTCTCGCTTCACGGACTGGAAGGAGCGGGCGAAAAGGTGCGGGAACTGACCGATGAGGCGCTTGTTCTTCTTGAAAAGCTCCCGCTGAAGGACAGATTCCTTCCCATGCTCCTTCAGAGTATGACAGGAAGAAACAAGTAACTCGTCAGAGGAGATTGACATGGGTGAGCTTCTTGACAGCATAAATAAGTGCGGAGACATAAAAAAGATCCCGCAGGAGAAGTATCCTCTTCTGGCGCAGGAGATCCGGGATTTTCTTGTCGAAAAGGTCAGTGTGACCGGAGGACATCTTGCCAGCAATCTCGGCGCGGTGGAACTGACCATGGGACTTCACCTGGCGCTGAATCTCCCGAATGACAGGATCATCTGGGATGTCGGCCACCAGTCCTATACACACAAGCTTCTCACGGGCAGGAAGGACGGGTTTGATACCCTTCGGTCCTACGGGGGAATGGCAGGTTTTCCCAAGCGCTCGGAGAGCCCGTGCGACGCATTCGATACGGGCCATGCTTCGACCTCAATTTCGGCGGGACTCGGCCTTGTAAAGGCAAGAGACCTCCTGGGAGAAAAGAGGACCATCGTATCGGTTATCGGCGACGGCGCGCTGACCGGCGGCCTTGCCTATGAGGGCCTTAACAACGCCTCCCAGCTGAATACGAACTTTATCATTGTCTTAAACGACAACAATCGTTCCATCTCCGAGAATATCGGAGGCATGCACACCTATCTGAACGGCATCCGTTCGTCCAGCAAATATCTGGATCTCAGGGATAAGGTGTTCAACTCGTTAAATGAAAAGAATCCGGGAGCCGTCACCAGAATCCGCCGCGCCAAAAATGCGGTTAAATCGGTGTTCCTGCCCGGAATGCTCTTTGAAGAGCTGGGGATTACCTACCTTGGCCCTGTCAACGGCAATGACGCCGTGCAGGTAAAGAAGGCGATCCAGGACGCGAAGCGGATCCGCAAGGCGGTCGTGGTGCATGTCCTCACGAATAAGGGAGAGGGCTATACGCCGGCACAGAAGCACCCCGCGAGATTCCACGGGATCGCGCCCTTTGAGATTGAAACCGGCCTTCCCAAGAATTCCAGCGCGGTCAGCTACACCGACGTTTTCTCCACGGTCATGATCAAGATGGCGGAGCGCGACAGCCGCGTCGTCGCGATCACGGCAGCGATGGCGGACGGAACGGGACTGAAGCGCTTCCGCAATATTTACCCGGACCGTTTCTTCGACGTCGGAATCGCGGAGGAGCACGCAGTGACCTTTGCCGCGGGACTTGCGGTCGGCGGCATGAAGCCGGTTGTTGCTGTTTACTCCACGTTCCTTCAGCGCGCGTACGATGAGATTTCCCATGACGTCTGCATGCAGGACCTTCCGGTCGTCTTTGCGATCGACCGGGCGGGGCTTGTCGGCCAGGACGGCGTTACGCACCAGGGAATACAGGATCTGTCCTATCTGATGTCGATCCCGAACCTTGTGGTCGCTGCGCCGAAGAACAAATGGGAGATATCCGACCTGCTGAAATTTGCCATCGCTTATCAGCACCCCGTCGCTATCCGCTATCCCAGAGGCTATGCCTGGGACGGAGTCGAGGAAATGCGGACGCCGGTCGAAGTCGGCAAAGCGGAGGTCCTCAAAAAGGGAAGCGACGTTCTTCTTTTTGCGCTGGGCTCGATGGTTGAAACAGCGTGGAATGTTTCCGCGCTTCTTGAAGAAAAGGGTATCAGCTGCAGCGTTGTCAATGCGCGCTTTGCAAAGCCGTTCGATGAAGAGCTGCTGCGCGAGATGCTGCCGGAGCACCGCCTCCTTGTAACCATGGAGGAAAATATCCTGAGCGGCGGCTTTGGCGAGCACGTGGAGGCGTGGGTTCTGGAAAACCATGCGGCAAAGGATGTCCTGCGGATAGGAATTCCGGACAGGTTTATCGAGCACGGAAGCTGCGACCGGCTTAAAAAGGAGCTCGGGATCGACACGGAAGGCGTATACAGCCGGATCCTTGAAGCGCTCGGCAGCACAGGCGGCACATATGAAACAGAGAATTGACATACTGCTCGTGGAAGGAGGGTACGCGCCCTCCAGAGAAAGAGCAAAGACGATGCTGATGGCGGGCATTGTCTACGTGAACGGAAATAAAGAGGATAAGCCCGGAGCAAGCTTTGACCCGGAGAAAATCACCATCGAGGTGAGAGGGGAAACGCTCCGCTATGTCAGCAGGGGAGGGCTGAAGCTCGAGAAAGCGCTGCAGGTATTTCCCATCGACCTGACAGGAAAAATCTGCATGGATATCGGCGCCTCGACGGGCGGCTTTACGGACTGCATGCTTCAGAACGGCGCATCCTATGTATACTCGATTGATGTCGGCTACGGACAGCTTGACTGGAAGCTCAGAAACGACGAGCGCGTCTGCTGTATGGAGAAAACCAATTTCCGCTATCTGAAGCCGGAGGATCTGGATCGGACACCGTCCTTTGCATCCGTCGACGTATCCTTTATTTCACTGTCACGGATCCTGCCCGCGGCTTATGAGATTCTCGAGGACGGCGCACAGATGGTGTGCCTTATCAAGCCTCAGTTCGAGGCCGGAAGAGAGAAGGTGGGCAAAAAAGGAGTTGTCAGAGACCCCGCGGTACATCTGGAGGTCATCGAAAGCTGCTTTGAAACAGCGGCGCAGTGCGGTTTTGAGATACTGGGACTGGATTATTCACCGATCCGCGGACCGGAGGGCAATATCGAGTACCTGATGCATATCCGCAAAAATGCCGCGAATAAGGCGCCGGAAGATCCTGCGGCGCAGCAGCAGGAAGCCCCGGGGCAGGAGCTTTCCGCGCTTGCAAAGAAAACAGTGGAGGCATCCCATGCCGCCCTGGATCATTGAGTAAGGCTGGTAAATATGGATACCATACACAGGATGCACCTTATAACGAACAGCATAAAGGATCCGGGGGGTGAATTTGCCGCCGAGGTCCTGAAATTCGCTGCGGAAAACGGCGTCAGTGTCAGCACGGATGAGATCCGGGAAGATACGGAGTGCGTTCTTGTACTCGGCGGCGACGGCACGGTCCTGCGGGCGTCCGCGCTCTCTACCAGCAGGGGAATTCCGATTCTCGGCATCAACCTCGGAACGCTGGGCTACCTTGCGGAGATTGACAAGAGAGAATGGAAGAGCGCCCTGCAGCGCGTTTTTAAGGGCGAATATGAAGTGGAAGAAAGAATGCTCCTGGAAGCGCACAAGGAGGGAGGCGGAGCGGATTACGGCTCGGACATGCCTGCCCTGAACGATGTCGTTTTTTCCAGAAAGGGTCCTTTGAGGATCATGAGCTATGACATCTTTGTGGGCGGTGAGCCGCTGTATTCCTTTAAAGCGGACGGCGTTATCGTATCGACGCCCACCGGGTCGACGGCTTACAACCTTTCGGCGGGAGGGCCGATTGTCGAACCCTCCGCAAGGATGATTCTTCTGACACCGATCTGCCCGCACACATTGAATTCAAGGCCGATTGTCCTTTCGGCGGAGGATGTGATATCTGTCCGCATCGGCGGGGATTTCAGGGGAGGAGAACCGGTCGCGGAGGCTGCGATTGACGGAGAAAGGGAGATTCCGCTTTGCGCAGGGGATATTGTGAATATCCGGAGTTCGGACAAGGTGGCAAAGCTGATCCGCCTTGGCAAGAGGAGCTTTCTGGAGACGCTCCACAAAAAAATGACGGATTAAAACAGAGGGGATAGAACGATAATGCAGATTAAACAGAAGAGACTGGAAAAAATCCTGGAGATCATCGCGAGCAGAGATATCGAAACACAGGAGGATCTGGCGGCGGCTCTTGCGGACAGCGGCTTTAATGTGACGCAGGCAACGGTTTCGCGTGACATCAAGGAACTGAAGCTGGCAAAGACAAGGGGCCACGGGGAAAAGCAGAAATATGTCGCGATTGCCCCGAACTCCGACAAGCTGAGTGAGAAGTTCGTCCGCGTTCTGAGGGACGGCTTTGTTTCCATGGACCAGGCCCAGAATATCCTTGTGATCAGGACGGTCTCCGGAATGGCGATGGCGGTTGCCGCTGCGCTGGACTCCCTGCATTTCCCGGAGGTGGTCGGCTGTATTGCCGGTGACGATACCATCATGGTTGCGGTCAGGACCGTTGAGGACACCACCGCGCTGAAGGGAAAGCTGCGGGAACTGGTCTAGACGAAGGGCTCCGGCCCCGCGTGTGGAAAAGGGTGAATATTATAAAATGCTGCTTAGCTTACATGTAAAAAATCTGGCCCTCATAGAAGAAGAGGAGGTCAGCTTTTCTGACGGACTGAATATTCTTACCGGCGAGACGGGTGCGGGCAAGTCGATTATTATCGGCTCTGTCAACCTTGCGCTGGGCGCGAAGGCGGACGCTGCGGTCATCCGTACCGGCGCCGAGTACGCCCTGGTCGAGCTGACCTTCCGGCCGGACAATGAAAGACAAAGACAGGCCCTTGGTGAGATGGGGGTAGAAATATCCGAGGAGGATACGGTGCTGATCAAACGGCGGATTTACCCCGGAAGAAGTCAGTGCACGGTAGAAGGAGAAACCGTTACATTAAAACAGCTCCGGGAGATTTCCCAGCTTATGATCGATGTCTACGGGCAGCGGGAAAACCAGAAGCTGTTAAAGAGACAGGCACAGCTCAAAGTGCTCGATGACTTTGCGGGGAGCGGCGCCGCGGGGCTTAAGGAGAAGATCTCATCCTGCTGGCAGGAGCTCAGACACCTTCGGTCCGAGTATGAAAACAGTGACCTCGACGAGTCTGCAAGGGCGAGGGAAATCGATCTTATCAGCTATGAGATCCGTGAGATCGAAGAAGCCTCTCTGAAACAGGGAGAGGACGAAGAGCTGGAGAGCCGGTACAGGAAGCTCGCTGGCTTCCGGAGACTTTCCGAGGCGGCAGGCATCGCCGGAAACCTTGTGTTCGACGGCGAGAGCGACGCCGCGTCCCAGATCGAGAGGGCGCTGCGGGAGCTCTCTTCGGTGGAGGGGATCGACCGGAGCCTTGATGAGATCACGGAACAGCTTTCGGAAATCGACAGCCTGCTCAGCGACTTTTCAAGAGCGCTCTCGGATTATATGGGAGATCTTTCCTTCGATCCGGATGAGTTTCATGAGATCGAGGAGAGACTTAACCTGATCAACCATCTGAAGGATAAGTACGGCGCCTCCATAGAGAAAATCCTTGATGAGAAGGGCAGACGTGAAAGACGCCTTGAGGACCTCATGGATTATGAGGCTGCAAGAAAGCGTCTTTCACAGGAGCTTTCCGCAAAGGAAAAGGAGTTCCTGGAGCTGTGCAAAGGACTGTCCGATGTGCGCAGGAAAGCGTCCGCAGTCTTCACGAAGAATCTTGCCGCTTCCTTAAAGGACCTGAACTTCAACCAGGTGCGCTTTGAGACGGACATCCGCTCCGGGGAGGAGTTCATGGGTCCGGACGGATACGACAGGGTTACGTTCTATATTTCCATGAATCCGGGCGAAGCCATGCGGCCTCTCGATGAAATCGCAAGCGGCGGCGAACTCTCCCGCATAATGCTGGGGCTCAAGACGGTCTTTGCCGGAAAGGACGAGATCAATACCTTTATCTTTGATGAGATTGACAGCGGAATCAGCGGCCAGACGGCGTGGAAGGTCTCTGAAAAGCTGGGGAGCCTCGCGAAAGACCACCAGATCCTGTGCATCACGCACCTTGCGCAGATCGCCGCAATGGAGGACTGCCATTACCTGATTGCGAAGGAAACCGTAAAGGACAGGACAGTGACCCATGTGCGCCGGCTTACGGAGGAGGAGAGCACGAAAGAGGTGGCAAGACTCCTCGGAAGCGATAAAATTACCGAACTTGCGCTGCAGAATGCGGCGCAGCTTAAGAGCGAAGCTGCTGCGGTGAAACGGGCCGTATAAGCCCGTCCCGCCGAGGATCAGAACATGGAATACGACATTGATACGCTGGAAAAGGCGTTTTATGAACTGGTGGAAAGCTTTGACTATGTCAGCACGGATGAGATTCCGGACATAGAGCTGTATATGGATCAGGTCACGACCTTTATGGACAGGCGACTTTCTCCTTCTGCGCGCGATCCGGAAAATGACAAGATCCTCACCAAGACCATGATCAATAACTATGCCAAGAGCGGCCTGATGATCCCGCCGGTGCGAAAAAAGTACGGAATGGACCAGATGGTTCTTCTTCTCTTTATTTATTACATGAAGAGCTTCCTGTCCATCGGGGACATCCGCACCGTTCTCGATCCCTTAAAGGACCTTTGCGGCGCGTCCGATGCCGGGAAGGGCAGCCAGAGAGGAAAGGCCGCAAAAGGCTCCGATAAGGCGGCAAAAGAGGCAAAATATTCCCTGCGTGAGATCTATGAGGAGATCTACGGGAATCTGGGAAAGAGCATGCAGGCGGTGGTCAGCAGTGCGGCGGCGCAGTTTGAAGAGGCAAGGCACTCCTTCCCGGAGGCGGACAGTGACGACAGGGATCTTCTGCAGTGCTTTGATCTCTTATGCAGGATGAGCGCGGATATTTACATCCGCAAGCTCTTTATTGAAAGAATGATAGACCGGTATTTTGATGAAAACAAAAAAGGCCGGCAGGAATAATAGATGAGTATATATGATTCGCTGAACAGGCAGCAGCAGGAGGCTTGCTTCTGCACAGAGGGACCGGTACTGATCCTTGCTGGCGCGGGGAGCGGAAAGACAAGAGTTATCACACACCGCATCTCCTATCTGATGGATGAGATGAACGTCAGTCCCTGGAATATCCTCGCCATCACCTTTACAAACAAGGCGGCGGGCGAGATGAGGGAGCGCGTCGACAAACTGATCGGCTTCGGCTCCGAGAGCATCTGGATTTCGACCTTTCACTCC
>CADBPC010000095.1 GCA_902796425.1 uncultured Lachnospiraceae bacterium | reverse complement strand
TCTCGCCGATTTGGGGCTGAATCATTTTTGCCATAAAATCGGTGACGGCACGCGGCGTATAGAATTCGCCTGCCGAACCCGCGCTTTGCAGCTCTTTCAGGATGCTCTCGTAGATTTCCCCGAAGGCATGGCTCTCCTCGTAGTCACTGAGATCCAGATCGTCGATCACGTTGATGACCTGACGCAGCAGCACGCCGTCTTTCATGTAGTTGTTGGAGTCCGAGAAGGTCGTCTGAACGATGGCCTTTTTAATAGGTGTGGTCGCGTCCACGGGCAGCTTTTTCAGCGTGGGGAACAGCGTGTTGTTCACAAAGTCCAGCAGCGCGTCGCCAGTCATGCCCTTCCCGGTCTCGTCATGTGCCCAACTCGCCCAGCGGCAATTCTCCGGAATGATGGAGACATAGTTTTCGTCCGCCCACTCCCAATCCTGCTCCTTGGCGTCGTAGACTTTGAGAAACAGCATCCACGCGATCTGCTCAATGCGCTGGGCGTCGCCGTTGATACCGGCGTCATTGCGCATGATGTCGCGCAACCGCTTTACGAAACCGGATAAGTTGCTCATGCTTTTACTTCCTCTCTTTACTGCCCGTATGTGCTGAACATATACGCCAGTCTCTCGGCACTGATCATCCATTCGTCGGGTATCCGATCCGTGGTGCCGCGGCCGGCTGCTCTCGGCCCCCATGTATGGTTCTCATACAGGATGGTTTCGCCGCGCCCGCCCGCAGAAGCGTTCAGACGCTCTGCGATTTCCGCAGGTGAGGCCAGATAGATTCGCGGCATTTCGTTCGGCGCGGTGTCTTTGAACTGAACAAGGCAGAATATCGTTTTCTTGTGATGTGCCGCCAGCCATTTCGCCGTAGCGGTGTGATAGTCGCAGCCTTTCTTATAGCCCTGAGTAAGCCCCCAGCTCCCGTCCTGGCTCCCTTTCACGGAGATTTTCAGCATCAGGTCTCCGGACGTGGCGATCAGATCATATTCCGGCTGGTTCGCGCCATACTGAACCGACACGTCATAGCCGTATCTGGCGAAGATGGCTGCGGCATATGCTTCGGCAGAGACTCCGACATGCCAAGAGCTGATGGCTTTCATTTAACCTACCTCATCCCAATATAGTGCGTCTTCCAGTTCCTGAACAGCTTTCAGATAACCGGCTTTTCCTCCAAAGTAAGAGGATATCTTCGACGGTTTCCCGTATTTCAGGAACGGGTCGAGCTTCAGAATCTCAGCCTTCCCAATGTCATAGATGCCGACGTTCATGTACTTGTCCAGAAGCGCTTCGAGAATCTCGCGCGCGACGCCGCTGTACTTGCTCAGGAAATCACGCTTTTTCACGTTGTTTGCCCGCTCCTTGCGCGTGAGAGGCTTCTTGTCATAGGCTACGTGGCAGATGAAATCGAAATCATCCACATCGCTCATTCCCTGATCGGCCTTCATCAGCTCCAGATCAATGCCGCGTTCCCGAAGCATGTCGCGGATTTTCTCCTTCTTCGGATCGGCGCGCCACTCGCGGATAAAGGCGTCCAGTGTGGCATACTCGCCCCGGACATTCTCTTTCGTGTAGTCCGTGATGCTCTCCTGGCGCAGCAGTTTCCCGTTGGTGTCGTAGATGGAGACCGTCTTGTAGATGATCTCAACGCGGCAGCCCTTTTTATCCACGATGGGCTTCACTTTCGGCGGCATCGGAGGAACCGGAGGTCCGGGCGGAACCGGAGGATCATCTGGATTTTCCGGGCCGGGTTTCGGCTTTGGCGGGTAATCCGGGTCAATTTCAATAGGACCATCCCATTCCGGGTCGGCAAACAAGCGTGTCACATTCCGAAAATCCATGACGACGAAGTGCGTCTTGCCATCATCATAGCGGAGTCTTGTTCCGCGTCCGATGATCTGCTTGAACTCCGTCATAGAGCCAATCATTTCATCCAGGACGATCAGCTTTGTCATTTTACAGTCTGCGCCGGTGGAAAGCAACTTTGAGGTCGTTGCTATGACAGGATACTCCGATGAAACGGACAGGAAGTAATCGAGCTTGCTCTTCCCGTATACGTCGCCGCCAGTGATCCGAACCACATAATCCGGGTTCTTCTTTACCATGTCGGCATTATGATTGACCAGGGCAACACGCATACGTTCGGCAGCGTCCTCCGTGGCACAGAACACGATGGTTTTTGCCATGCGGTTGGTTGCTTTCAGATACTTTGTGATCTCCGCAGCCACCTGCTGGATGCGGTCTTCAATCACGATATTATAATCGAAATCTCGGTTTGTGTAGATTCGGTCTTCTATCGGATTGCCGTATTTGTCGAGCTGACCTTTCTTTGGACGCCAGCCCTCACTGATGTCTGTGGTAATGTTGATGACTTTGAAAGGGGCAAGAAAGCCGTCGTCAATGCCTTCCTTCAGACTGTAAGTATAAATCGGATCGCCGAAGTAACTGATGTTGGAGATATATTTCGTTTCCTTCGGCGTGGCCGTCATACCAATCTGCGTCGCGGAGCTGAAATACTCCAGAATCCCGCGCCAGCGGCTCTCTGCCTTCGCGGAGCCACGATGACACTCGTCCACGATGATGAGATCAAAGAAGTCCGGCCGAAAGAGCTCTTTCAGCTTGTAGAGGATGTCTTCATCCTCGTCATTCTCTTTTTCCCCTCCGGCCACGAGCTGCTGATACAGGGAGAAATAGACTTGATAAGCCGAAATGGTTTTTGCGTCGTCTTTTGCATAGTTGATCTTATGGATGACCTTTTCCAATGGAGCAAAATCCTGCTGGATCGAGGTGTCTGCAAGGAAATTGCGATCCACAAGATAAAGGATCTTGTGCTTCATGCCGCTTTGAAGTAAACGGTAAACGATTTGGAACGCAGTATATGTCTTGCCCGTTCCGGTGGCCATCACCAACAACAGCCGCTTTTTCCCCTGTGCAATGGCGTCAACGGTGCGGTTGACAGCAATGCGCTGATAATAGCGTGGGGGATAGGTGGTCTGGCTGCTGTAATACGGCTGGTCCAGAATCGCTTGCTCCTCCGGCGTGATCCCCGCGCCGCCGTTGAGTTCAGCTTTGTACCGTGTGATTAACTCTTCCTCTGTAGGAAACTCATCCATGCCGAATTCGCGTTCCAAACCTGTGAGAAAGTCGTGCTCATAGAATCCATCACCATTTGAGCTGAAAGCAAACGGAAGATCCAACATCTGTGCATAAGTCATCGCTTGCTGAAGGCCGAAAGAAACGCTGTGATTGTTGTCTTTCGCTTCAACAATAGCAATCGGATTGTTGGAGCTCAAATACAGAATATAATCTGCCTTCTTCGGCTTGTCACGGGACACAAGGTTGCCCCGCAGATTGATCTTGCCGTCTGTGATCTGCGTTTCCATCGTGATTTTGTGGATATTCCACTTGCAAGTAATGGCGGGAGTAATGAACTGCAGCTTAATGTCTTCTTCCGTCATTTGCTTTTTATCAATAACCACGGTGAGCACTTCCTTCCAAACGTGGGCCCAGTAGTAAAAAAGACGAGCGCTGGCTCACAAAAGGTCTTCGTCCCGGCTCTGGCTCTCAAAAGGTTAACACCCCGGCTCTGGCTCTCAAAGAACGGGTTGCCCCGGCTCTGGCTCGTCTTGTTCATTATAGCAGATCGCGCTGCCTATCACAAGATTTTATTCAGTTATATACGCAGCGAACTTCACATAGCAGCCATCTGTCGGTACGACAAGGATACCGTCAGATTTGTCTCGCTGATGGACGAACAAGCATTTCCATATGGGTCCTGTGCCGCACAGCTCAGAATAGTCCTCGATGAATTGTCGATCCGCTTTCATGTCCGTGCAGAAATTGTCGTAGTCCATTTTCCCCAGTGCAATAGTCTGTACGATCTCATAGGGCTGTTCTGCC
>CADBPC010000094.1 GCA_902796425.1 uncultured Lachnospiraceae bacterium | reverse complement strand
GGGTTTCGTCCCCTGCTGCGGCGCGGATTTCTATCAGGGCCCGACATAGACAAGCAGAATCTTTGGTCACTTTTGCACTTATGAGCAATTTCGTCCCACAAATTACTCTTCCTGAAGTACAGACAGGCCGCCGCGGTGGGGCTCATTTTCTGTTTTGACGAGTTTCGTCCCCTGCTGAATATCAAACCCTCTGGCTCTCGTTTTTCGTTTTGGATCATTTCAAGATTCGCATATATGTCCTTCCGGATTCAGGAAACAGTCCATCTCATGCCATTTCTCGCCTCCCCATGCGGAATTCGAATCGCCGCGGTCGATGAAGCCGAGCTTCCGGTACATTTTCACCTTCGATGCATGGCAGGTCAGGACCAGTCTTCTGCGGCCTCTTACTTCTTCCCTCCTGCAGTACAGATGCATAAGCTCCCTCGAAAGTCCCTGTTTCCTATACGCGGGAAGCACGTCAAGCCCGCAGAGCATCACGGTTTTCCCTTTCGGATCGTGCAGGGAAGCATCCATGAAAAACTCATCGCGGAACTTGTCTTCCGTCGTTGCGATTCCGTTCAGGAATCCTGCGATTTTCCCAGTCTCTCTGTCGACAGCAACGAGGAACAGATCCGGCGCCAGCTTTACCCGCGCCTCCATCTGCTCCCTGCTGCAGGCTTCCTTGGGCGGAAAACATGTCTTCTCGATCATGACTGCTTGATCTGTTTCCTCTGGCCGGATCTCACGAAATTCAAAGCGTTCATAGATTTCTGTATCACAGAGGTTGTACTCTTTAAGGAGCTCCTGCGCGTTCCGGATTCCTTCATCTGTCAAATACACATTCTTGCCATATCCCCGGCTGTTTCGGGACTGCACAAGAAGATTCTTTTCTTCCAGCTTTTCAAGCGAATCGAAATCATACCCCTTCCAGGAAACCTGCACATGCGGTCTGTATTTGTCGTCAAATCTTGTCAGGTACAGAAGTGCCAGTGTCAGCTCTTCGATTGCCTGCTGTCTGTTCTTTTTGCTCATGTCCTGTTACTCCGTAATAGTGAAACCATGCATAACATCATCGTGTCCGGGTCATTGTTCTCCGGTCAGTGTCAGTGTAACATCACCGTTTCCAAGGAGGTTTTCCATCTCCTCCTGTGACAGCTCTACATGGCCGAGACGGGTGTAAGCCCATGAGTTGGATCCGTAGAAAACAACGATCTGGTCACCCGAATAAAGAACGATGTCACCGGCGTTAGTCGTTGTCTGACTGTCATTTCTGACAATACTCTGACCGATTGGTCCTACCTGCTCGAAACCTCCGTACATGGACATTTGAATTGTCAGCGGCTTTGCCGCAGCGAGCGCCGCGAGCGCGTACACGGACTCATTCTCTTCCCATGTCACCGGAACCTCTGTCTCTCCGATTCGTAGTTTCATTGCCTGCTGCTCCTTTTCCTGTAGTTCTTCTGGCTGGTTTTCTTCTTCCTGAGCCTTTTCTGCCAGGGATCCTTCTGCCTGAGCCTTTTCTGTCAGGAATTCTTCTGCCTGCGTTTCTTCTTCCTGCGTTTCTTCTTCCTGCGTTTCTTCTGCCCGGTCCCCTTCTGTCTGTGCCTGCTGCCCGGAACCGGCATCCGGCTCTCCCGTCACGATTTCGCCGGTCCAGGTGTTGATGCCTCCAAACTCGTACACATTGCTGTAGCCTATATGTATAAGCTTTTCCGAGGCCTGTTTGCTCCGCCTCCCGCTCCTGCAGTAGACGAGAATTACCTGGTTAAGGTCCGGGAGCTCCTCCGGCTTTTCTGTGCCGATGCTTTCATTCGGGATGCAGACGGCTCCCGGGATGTGGCCGGCGGCATATTCGTCCTGCCGTCGGACATCGACGATGATGTGGCCGTCGTCCTTTTCCATCATTTGCATGGCTTCTTCCTGGGAGATCTGTTTGTAACTCATGATTGATCCCTCTCCGTCCATCGGCGACCCCGGTACAGGATCAGGAGAAGAGCAGGCAGTTAAGATAACCACCGCCAGGGCTGCCAGCAGAATCAGGGACAATGATATGATTTTCGTAATACTGTGTCTTTTCTTCATATTCGGCCTGCCTTTCTACAAAGCTGCAGCAGTTCCCCGGTTGTCTTTGACATTCCGCTGCGGAGCACCCTCAGCAGAGTCGGATGCAATTGCCTCTGACAGGCATTTGCGTCTGACTCTGTCCAGATCCATTCCTCTCTGGAACATTGCGGCGTCTTTAATGTCCTCATCAAATGTCTCCCTCTGTTCTTTCGGGGAGAGGCCGGACAGGATGTAATAGCCGTCCATCCCGACGCCTGCGGCGCCCAGGATGTCGCACTGATAATCGTTACCGATCATAAGGCAGTCCTTCGCGTCCAGCCCGAGGTCTTCAAGAGGTCTCCTGTAAAATACCGGGTCGGGCTTCTTTGCCCCGCAGTCGGAGGAGATATAGATTCCGTCAAAGAGGTCATCTATACCGAGGAGCCTCAATTCCGGCAGGGTGTACAGGCTTTGTGCATTGGAAAGGACATAGACCTGACGGCCTGCACGCCTTAGATCCTTCAGAAGTTCCTTCACCCCGGCATACAGCCGAAGGTGACAGGTCGCCTTCCGGCGGAAGGCCCAGGCTGTCTCCCGGATCAGCGAATCGCCGGGGCCTGCGCAGTGGACCGTATCGGGATCTGTACCAGGAGCCGTATCAGGGCCATTGCCCGGAGCTGCATCAGGACCATTGCTAAGAGCCGTATCAGGACCATTGCCCGGAGCTGCATCACCTCCAGCCCCCGGCCACGCTCCCTTCGCCTTGTACAGCCCCCGGAAGACGTTTCCGATATCCGGTTCCGGCCACTGCACGCAGACGCCGCGCTCCTTCCACTGTCTCCGGACCCGCTCAATATCTGCCGAAAGAGCCGCAAGATATGCATCCCGCAGCTCTTTTGGCCTGTACGGCGCTCCGTGCACAGTAAAATAGTCTGCCGCAAATTTCCAGAGGGCAGGCTGTTTCTCATCCGTATGTATGTCGATCAGTGTCCCGTAAAGATCAAAGAAAAATGCTTGTTTCATCTGTTCCCGGCGCTGGCTTTTCAGCAGCCCTTGCCCGTAATGCTGCAGGAAGGCCCTGCGTCCTGATATGTGATCGGAAGGCCTTTTTCGGTCAGATACCCTTCCCAGTCCGTAAAGGCATTGCCGTCTTCGTCCACGATCCCGGGAATTCCGATATCTCCGACCTTCTTCCATTTCTCGAACACGGGCTGGCTGTCCCTGAGCTTTAGGAAGTCGGCAAGATTGTGAAGATTCTCATTGATGTCGATGAACTCAAACTCAATCTTGTTTGCCTCAAAATTTGCCTTGCATGCCCTGCAGTCCGGGCACATCGCGCTTCCGTATACCTTCAGCATTTGTTTTCCCCTTTCTTTGTTCTGCTGGCAGGCGGTTATGCCTGCCCTTTCATGACTCAATTTGGCAGGTGGTTATGCCTGCTCCTTCAGTATTTCCCGCGCTCTTCTGAGTATCGGCGTCTCTCTGTTCGCGATCAGTCTGCCGAGCCCGGAGTCTCTGTGCTTCTCATATTCCGCGGCGGCTTCTTCATATGTCACCTTCCGCGTGGACAGGTGAAACTGTTCTATCTCGTCCTTTGTAAGGTGCTTATCACCGAATGACTTTACCCTGCAGAGGAAATAGTTGTTCAGGTTGTGGCGGTGTATCAGGTTGTAATAGTCGCTGACGACTCCTATTTTGCAGACAATTTCGGTCTCTGCGCCCAGTTCCTCTCTGAGCTCGCGAATGATTGCCGACTCCGGTTCTTCGCCCGATTCGACCCCGCCGCCGGAGGTCTCTATCAATACTTCTTTGCCGAAATCGTCATCCCGCTCGGCGCGGACAAAATAGAAATATCCGTCATCGTCAAAGACAACAGCCCTGGCTATTACCCTGTCATGGTCTGAGTACTCATACGGCCACTCATAGTCCTGCAGCTCGATACTCAGTTCGGCATCCGTCTTTCTGTCCGCCCGGAGAATGGCATGAACGGCCACATCGCAGATTCCGAGATTATTCCTTCCGCCGGCGCGAAGAATGCCTTCCTGCCGCATTCCTGCCTTATCCATCACCCTGCCGGATTTCGGATTGTTCACATCATGGCCCGCCCAAATGCGGTTCATGCCCACAACATCAAAGAGGTAACCGATCACCGCCTCCAGGGCTTCGGGCATTAAGCCCTGCCCCCAGTATGCTCTGCCCATGCAGTAGCCGATTTCCGCCGCCTCGATTTCCTCGATCAGAGAAACTACAGAGATATTGCCGATCACCCTGCCTGTCTCTTTGTACTCCATGGCCCAGTTGAAGAACGCACCGTTTTCATACCTGGAAACCCAGTCCGAGAGCAGCATTTTTGTGACCCCGACACTTGAATGTGCGGGCCACGTCAGATATCTGGTCACTTCAGGATCGGACGCCCAGCTGTTATACATATCGTCCGCATCTTCTATTCTGAACCTGCGCAGGATCAGCCTCTTCGTTTCTATTGTCTGTGTTCCGGCTTTGTTCATATATCATTTCCTCAGGCCAGACCGGGTCGTGAGTGAGACACGGGGACTGCCCCCGTGTCTCAGCCCCATGACTCAACCAAACCTGTCTACGACATGTCATAGCAGTCGATCACATACTCCTCAGAAGGATCGATATACTTTTCCACGTCCTGTGCATCATTCCCGTAATGCTTTTTTACAAGTTCTATCAGCGTATCCCCGCGGAGCGTTACAAGAACGTTGTATCCCCACATATATTCGATTTTGACCGCATCGGAAATTCCCGCTTCGACGATATTATAAAACTTGAAAACAGCGCTCGATCCGCTCCCGAGATGATATACTCTTTTTCCCCGGCATGACACAGATACATCATACGTCAATATCAGGCTGCCATCACCATCAACATATTTATCAGACATACTTTTTTCCTCC
>CADBPC010000093.1 GCA_902796425.1 uncultured Lachnospiraceae bacterium | reverse complement strand
TCCCCGTCAGTATCTGGCCGATGGCCGCGCAAACGTCAAGGCTATCGTTGCTCACAAGATCGTCGAGGTTCTCGGCTCTGACAATAAGATCTAAAAACGATCTAAGATCTAAAAACGATCTAAGATCTAAAAACGATCTAAGATCTGAGAAACGATCCAGGATCAGAAGATCAAAGATATAAAGCCAAAATAAAACATCAGCCGGATCCGAAGTTTATCGGATCCGGCTGATTTCTGTTTCATGCATTACGGAAATACTCTGATGCTGCCGCTGCGGCCCGCTGCTTTGTCAATGGTAGGATGCCATAACCGCGGCAGCGATATCCGCCATTGCGGGGTTATTTGTCGGGTAGAAGGTGATTTCCACAATACCGCCGTTGTACAGCGTATCAAAGCTGCCTGTGCCCTGCTCCGGTATTTCATACGCATACATGGGTGTCCCGTTAATATCCATCACGCGGATGTCTTTTATACCGGCCTGGATAAGAAGCGCATGGAGTGTCTGGTAATCCGGAACCTTGAGATTGATATACTGTACCGCAATCGCTGTACCGCCGGCAGTGTAGTAGCGGACGTAATGCTGCTGCCTGTCAGTCTGGGAAAGGGGCTCCGAGACATAGGCGTCCGGGATCCAGAGGGAGTGACCGATCTCCGTGATGTTATCGATCCTGCCGCCTGCCGCCGGTACAGCAGGTGCTGCAGCTGACGGCGCGTGAGGGATTCTTCCTTCTGCTTTTCCATACTGCAGATAATGCTGATACAGCAATTTCTCATCTGTCCCGAATACAGCGACAACATCCGGATAGGTCGCCGCATAGAAAGCGGCGTCAAACTGCGTCCCGTCGGGCATTGTCTTTACCGCGGCGAACGCTGTCAGGTTGCTGCACAGCACAAGAATAATCACTGCTGCAATGCATAAATGTTTCTTCATGGTTGGTTTTCCTCCTGCTTGTAAATGCTCCTCATTGTGATGTATTCACAGAGCAGCATAAGCCGCCTCAAATAACCGGTTTCCGATTGTTACTGCGCCGCCTTCCCCTTTAAAAGCAGTGCCCCGCATATGGTGCAGTAGGTATAGCGCGGATCCATCGCCAGTCCGCAGCAGGCGCAGGGGATTGATTCGTCCTGAGACTTATCATATTTCTCAAAGGCATTGTCTCCGCTGATGCTGCCAAGATACCGGACCCGGTCTCCTTCCTGCAGATAATCGTAGATGAATGAGTGGGAGTGCCAGACCTGTTTGCGGTTTTTCCCGTCTGCGCAATTGAATTTGACGGTATAAGTATTCCTGTCGGCGCCCTCCCGTTTGATGTGGACGTGCTCTTTCTTTACCACGGTTCCTTCCCAGCTGGGCTTATTGCGCAGCTGAACCAGTGCGATAATAACCATCAGAATCAGCAGGAACAGGCCGGTGACAATTCCCACGGCGGGGCCGAAAATAACGGACAATATTATCGTAAGAACCAGAACAATAAGGGGAATAGCAATTGTCACGATTTTCTTTTTGGACTTATTATATGCGGCAAAGCTCTCATGTTCTGTAATCTCGGAGTAGCCGAACCCTGCTGCCCCGATCCGCGGGATGCCGTCATACTGCGAGTCTCCTATCGTCTTAGCGCAGCCCGGGCAGATCTGTACACCGCGCCCTGTTTTTGTCCCGCAGTTGGGGCAGTAATTGAAAATTTTTGCGGCAGTTTTGTTTTCTCCACTCATAGCGTTCCTCCTTATCCGGCAATGCATATCCTGCAGCGCCTGATTATTTCCTCTAATTCAAATTCTAGCAGACCCCTGATATAATAAAGGAAACTCACAAAAAGACTCATTGATAAATAACGTGAATTTGCCGAAAGAAGGAGAACGCCATGCTGTCCGAGAGAATCAATGCTCTTTTTACGCTGCTGCAGTGCAGCAACACGGAAATAGCCCGCCATGCAGGCTGTTCGCCCTCGAACATTTCACGTCTTAAATGCGGCCTGAGCACGCCGGCTGCGGGAAGCCGCTCGATCCTGCGGCTTGCGGATGCCGTGTACAGCTATGCGGATTATGAAAATATGCTGGACGTCCTGGCGAGGCTCTGCGGTGCAAAGGATACGCAGGCAAAGACGCTTATTCCCGCCATAGCGGGGTGGCTCTTTGAGGAACAGGACTATGAAATGCCGGATGCCGCGGAGCCAAGGAGCAGGCGCACCAGGGAAAAGCAGCGCCACACCTTCGGCGGACGCCTGGATAAGGCGATGACGCTGCTGGATTTATCCAACGGAAAGCTGGCGGCGGCGCTCAACGTGGACGCGTCCCTGGTCAGCCGCTACCGGAGCGGGGACTATTATCCCGGGAGCAATCTCCAGATCCGGGAGCACCTCTCGGAGGTGCTCGCAGCCCGCGCGGAAAAGACAGGCCGGTCCGGTGATTTTGCAAAGCTGTGCGGCGTTGAGGAGAATGAGATCTCACCGGAGCTCATCATGGAATGGCTCTTTGCTGCGGAAGAGGAGAACACTCCGGACATGGCGCTGACGATCCTGAATTCCATCGATGCCTTCACGCCGGGACACGGGCTTGCCTTTGATCCTCCGGCGCTTCCGCCGTTAAAGATCGAGGATCAGTACTGGGGAACCGAAGGCCTTCGGGCTGCGGTCATCCGCTTCCTTTCGGATGCCGCCTCGGAGGGCGGGGAGCTCATGCTCTACTCGGACGAGCCGATGGACTGGATGAGCGGCGACAGGGCGTATTTTGCCATGTGGGCGTCCCTCATGGTTGCCTGCGTGCGCCGGGGAGTGCGGATCCGGATTATCCATAATGTCGACCGGATCGGGCCGGAGATGAACGACGCCATCAGCGGCTGGTTTCCGCTCTATATGTCGGGACTGATCGAGCCGTACCTTTTCCGCACGGTCAGGAACGCCCGCTTCCATCACACGATTTTCCTCCGCCCGGGGAGCGCCTGCATCTTAGGATTCTTTCCCTCGAAGGCTGAGGACAACCGCTGGTATGACTATATTACGGAGAAAAGAAATCTTGATGCCCTGGAGGAGGAGTTTACCGCCATGCTCTCCAAATCCTCGCCGTTTTTGAAAACCTTCAATGCCTCACAGGCGGAGGCTTTCCGCAGCATCTGTGAGGAAAACGCGCCCGACAGGTGGATATCTATCCTTTCCGGGCTGTCGTTATTAACAATTCCGGAGGAGCTTCTTGAGAGAATGCTGGCAAGAGCAGAGGCTCTTGCCGGAAAGATGCTGGAGATCCTGGCCGTTCACAGAAGGCATCTTGAGATATACAAAGAAAAGCTCGAAAAGGACGGTATTCATGAGATCCTGTGCCTTCCGGAGCGCGAAGAGATTCTTGCCGGCGGCGTAAGGCTGAACCTCAGTGAGGAACTGATCGACCTGCCTGTTTTCTATACGCCCGATGAATACAGAGAACACCTCGCTGCAGTAAGGGAACTGGCGCTGAAAGAGAAGAACTATCACCTCGTGGTACTTCCGGAGCCCCTTTTCAGGGACCTGCAGATTTTAACGCTCAGGGACGCCGCGGCGGTGATCCGCAGCAGCAGTCCGTGCATGGCCTTTGCCTTTATGAATGCAGTGCTTTCACGCTCTGTCACGGACTACTGCAATTCCGTTATGGAAAAATACGCGGAGGACCGGTTCACGACAGTAAAGCACCTGTCAGAGCTGTCGGATGAGATATCGGGCCGGGATGCGGACAGGTGATGTGCCTTGCGGACAGGTGATGCGCCTTGCGCACGGCGGAAGGTTTGATTATAGTTGTAGGTGGAGTCACGGGGATCAGACCCTATGATTCAGCAACAGGAAGAAGAGAGGAGTGACATAAGGATGAAGAAGGAATTTAAAGTACAGCCGTATCTGTTCCCTATGCCGACATACATGATCGGCACATACAACGAGGATGATACAGTCGATGTCATGATGATGGCGTGGGGCGGGATCTGCGACACGAAGATGGTTGCCCTGAATCTTGAAGCGGATCATAAGACGGTGGCGAATCTGCGCGCAAGGGGCGCGTTCACGCTGGCGGTTCCGGGGACGGACACTCTGAAGGAATCCGACTTTCTGGGAATTGCCTCTTCCAATAAGATGCCGGATAAGTTTGAGAGAACCGGGCTTCATGCGGTAAAGAGTGAAAAGGTTGACGCTCCTGTTATCGAGGAGTATCCGCTGACGCTCGAGTGCAGGGTCGTTGAGTTCCAGGACCAGCCCTACGGGCTTCGCGTTCTCGGCGAGATTGTAGGGATCCTTGCGGACGAGAAGGTGCTGGATGAGAAGGGCATGATCGATGCGGGAAAACTGAACGCGTTCGCGTTTGACCAGATGAGAAACGGCTATTATGCGATCGGCGAGGAGATCGGCAAGGCGTGGAACGCCGGCGCCGG
>CADBPC010000092.1 GCA_902796425.1 uncultured Lachnospiraceae bacterium | reverse complement strand
CCGGTCTTCCGATCGGCGGCGGCAAGGGCGGTTCCGATTTTGACCCTCACGGCAAGTCCGAGGCAGAGGTCATGCGTTTCTGCCAGAGCTTCATGACTGAGCTCTTCAAGTACATCGGCAAGGATGTCGACGTCCCCGCAGGCGATATCGGCGTAGGCGGACGCGAGGTTGCTTACCTGTACGGCCAGTACAAGAGAATCACAAACCTGTATGAAGGCGTCCTGACCGGCAAGGGCCTTACCTTCGGCGGATCTCTTGCAAGAACCGAGGCTACCGGCTACGGTCTTGTCTACATCACCAACGAGATGGTAAAGGGCGCAGGCAAGGAGCTGGCAGGCAAGACGGTCGTCGTCTCCGGTTCCGGAAACGTTGCCCAGTACGCTATCCAGAAGCTGATTCAGCTCGGTGCAAAGCCGGTTACCTGCTCTGACTCCAACGGCTATGTCTATGATCCGGACGGCATCAAGCTCGACGTCGTATTTGAGATCAAGAACGGCCGCCGCGGCAGAATCAAGGAGTATGCGGAGAAGGTTCCGACAGCTACCTATTATGAAGGTGAGAAGCCGTGGGGCGTAAAATGCGACATCGCTCTTCCCTGCGCAACACAGAATGAAATTAACGGCGAAGCGGCAAAGAAGCTCATCGCGAACGGCTGCTGGTGCGTAGCTGAAGGCGCGAATATGCCTTCCGATTCCGACGCGATCGATACCTACCAGGCTGCAGGCATTCTCTACATGCCCGCAAAGGCAGCGAACGCCGGCGGCGTTGCGGTTTCCGCACTTGAGATGAGCCAGAACTCCGAGAGACTTTCCTGGACCTTTGAAGAAGTCGACAGCAAGCTCAAGGATATCATGGTCGGCATCTACGAGAAGGTCTCCGACGCTGCAAAGCGCTACGGCCACGAGGGCGACTTCGTTGTCGGCGCAAACATCGCAGGCTTCGAGAAGGTTGCAACCGCAATGCTGGCTCAGGGTCTTGTCTGATCACCGGCCTGACTTGCTGAACACACTGACTTAACAATAAACCGATTTAACTGATACTTGTAAAGAGAACCTGCTCCGGCATCTGCTGGGACAGGTTCTCTTTCTTTCAATGTCCATATACAGGGCGCCTGCTGCCTCAAAGCCGTCGCAATGCCGCCCTTTTAATTTCTGAAGCAAAAATCTACCCGCTGATGCAGATGCAGGTCGGACTCGGTATCTCAAGACTCTGCCCGGTCCCTGTCAGGGTGCCGCTTTCAGCGTCAAATGAAAGAACCGTCACAAGGTTCTCATCCTGATTGGCACAGATCACAAAATTCCCCAGCATGTTGAAGTCTCTGGGCGTGCAGCCGAGGGAAGGGGCCATGTCCGTCAGCCTGGGAAGGCCGTCCTCCTGTACCTTAAATGCCGCAATGCTGTTGTATCCGCGGGTGGATGTCAGGATATATTTTCCATCCTCTGTGAAGCGGATGGCAGCTCCGAAGGACCCCTTCGATCCGACTTTGAGAAGGCTCCGGTCCACACCTGCGGGAATGGTATCCAGCTCTCTGACCAGCCTGTATTCGCCGTCCGTAAGGCGGAAGGCCAGAAGCTTTGCCGCCATCTCGCAAAGGACATAAATCATATCCGGATGGGAGTCCGCCGCAGTCAGGTGCCTCGGGCCATAGCCGTCCGGAACCCGGAAGGTAAGTGCGTTTTGTGTCAGCTTCCCGCACGCGGGATCGAAATCATAGCAGTACACCGTGTCCTCTCCGAGGTCACAGCAAAACAGCTTCCCGCCGACAAATTTCGTGAAGTGGATGTGGGCCGACGCCTGCCGGTCGGGATCCGTCCCATGCCCCTCATGGCGGATAAAGTCCGTCATCTCAAGAAGGGCGCCGTCCTTCGCAAGGCGGAACACTGCAAGGGATCCGCTGGTATAGTTTGCGGCGAAAAGGTACTGCCCGGCGGGATCAAAACTCAGATGGCAGGGATCGTCTCCCTCTGTAGAGAGCCTGCTTTGGAAAGAGAGCCCGTTCCCGGTATCAAAGCATGCCGCCCTGCCGCCCGGCGTCAGTTCTTCCACGCAGTAGAGAGTCCTGTTGTCTTTGCTTAAAAGAACCCATGAGGGATTTACCGCGCCGCCGAAGGCCTCCTTAAGGGCAAGCTCTCCCGTTTCGGTGTCGGCTTCCACCAGGTAGATTCCCCGGTCCGTATCCTTTGTATAACTGCCGATATACAGGTCTTTCTTCACAGGAGCGCCTCCTCTCACATCTGCTCAAAGGTCCACTGATAAGACCACCTCTTTGTCTCTCCCGGAGCAAGATCAACGACATTCGAGATCTCCGGACAGACCATGTGATCAACCGCCCATATGCTGACCTCTCCGGGGGCAAATCCATGCTCACAGAAGACCTGGGCCCTTGCCCCGAGATGCCGCAGCGTCCATGTGAACGGCTCCGACCTGTCCACCGTATCGATGTCTACCGGCAGGTCCGTGTCGACCGCCGTAAATTCGCAGAACGTGACGCCGCGGCCCCTGCCCCTGAAGCTTCCTTTTCTCTGGAGGCTGTTAAACAGCCTTTCCTCCCCGAAATCCGGGCACTGGGGGAGATCCAGCTGATAGTCGGAGCCGAGCGCCATACCGTCGATGCTGATGAAATTGTGGCAGTACTCCGCCATCTGCAGGATCGGTCTGTCACCGGCGTTGGTCGCCTCGATTTCCATAAGAAGGCGGTTATCCGCAACCCTAATGGTCTTTACGGCCTTCAGCGCATATCCGAGGCACAGAACCGGCTCCGTGACAAAGACCGCCTCGCTCTCATTGCTGCTGACATGAATCGGGAACAGCTGCGTCACCGGATAGGTATCGTCGAAATGGTAGTTTTTATCCTGCCATTTCCGGAAGAGTCCGACTCCGAACTTCGGGAACCACTCTCCCACGCCCACTTCCCCGCTGACATCGAATTTGTACTCATTGCAGAGGCCTCTTCCGAGGGTCGATGGGTGCCTGAGGTTCTTGGGCTCACTGGCGCAGAACCTGGCCAGTCCGTCCAGCTCCACCTCGGAAACAAAGCCCGCGTGGTCAAAGCGGAACCCGCGGTTGCTCCCCTCCATCGGCTCTGAAATCTCTACCTTAAGCCTGTTACTCTGAAGCCGGATCATTCTGCCCTCCTTTCCCTGGCTGCGGATCGGATGGGCAGCCTCTGTCGCCCATCCTGCGCGATGCGCACATCTTACGGCAAAGCCGCTTCGATTCTTATTCTTCTCCTGCAGATGCAGGTCTTGCCGGTATGCCGGCGCTGTTATAGAGGTTTACAAGATACCATTTGGTGCCGGCCATCACTGCTTTTGTCTTTTTTCCATCATGAATGCCGGGGCATGTGATCGTCAGCTTATCGCCGGCCGCGGCCGCCTTTGCCTCTGAAAGATCGACAGCTGTGCCGTCCTGGAAGATCTGCAGGCCTCCCGCGCACTCCTTCCCGACGAACTGCCCGTAAGGCACCTGGTCTGTAAGATAAAGTCCGTCTCCCGCGTTATCGAAGGTAAGGACCGCCTCCCCTTCTCCCGCCGTGACCGCTGTCAGTGTAGGCGCTTCGCACAGGACGTTCATATCGCCGTAGACATAGTGCTGTGCAAGGAGCGAGAGTCTGTGCCCGACCGGCTGCTTCTTTTTCGGATGAATGTCCCATTCCATGCCGACGTCGGTGATGACTGCCATCGCAGTCCCGGGGACTGTGTCCGCCGTATGCTGCTGCGCAGCGCGCGTAATGGGGTAAAACTCACCGTCCGTCTGCATCCAGTGATTCAGCGGGGCCAGCTGCACAAAGAGGAAGGGAAGGTCCTCCTGCCACAGCGCTCTCCAGTGGCGGATCAGCGCGGGAAAAACGGTCTCATATGCCCCGGCGTCCTCCGGCGTATCCGAATCAGAGCACCCCTGATACCAGAGAAATCCCTTAATCCCGTACGGGACGCAGGGGAGGAGCATGGACTCGTAGAGTCCCGCGGGCCGCCATTCGTGCCGCGGTCCCATCGGCAGCATCGCATCCTCCATATTGACGGTGGAGGGATCGATTCCCGCAGCCGCCATCATTTCGCCGATCTTCTTTAAAAACTCTTCCTGGCTGCAGCCGAACATCATCAGGTCGCTGATGGGATCCGCGAGCTGATCCGTGCGGAAGGACCCGGGATTGTTCAAAAACTGCTGATCGTATGCCTCAAGATCCAGTGCTTCCAGCCCTTTGTGATACGCCTCTATCCTGTGCCTGTCGCCGTTTTGTGCTGCGACCTCTTCCGGGATCCACGCCATTGCCGGCGTTCCGCCCCAGTTGCAGGCAAGGATTCCCATCGGAATCTGATATTTTGCCTGAAGCTCCTTTACGCAGTAATAGGCCGTGGCAGAAAAGCGCTCCAAGTTTTCGGCGTCGCACTCTCTCCAGAAGCCGTAGTTTTTCCCATAATCCGCCATGTCGATCTGACCGGCGAAGCTGACCTCCGGATAGTCAAAAAAGCGGATCATCGGATTTGCACAGACTTCTTTTTCCGCCGCCACGTCGGCGTCATACCGCATGTGAAATTCCATATTGGACTGCCCGCCTGCAAACCACACGTCGCCGACCATAATATCCCTGCAGGTTATGCTCTCCTCTCCCGATGAGATTACAAGCTCCTCCTTTTCGGATACAGAAAGCGGCCCGACATATGCCGTCCACTTTCCGTCCGCGTCCGCCTTCGCCGCAGCAGTGCTCCCCTGCACGCTCACGGAAACCTCGCTTCCGGGATCCGCAAGCCCCCACACAGCAATCCTCTTGTCTCTTTGCAGGACTGCCCTGTCCTTGAACATCAGTGCCGGTTTTAACACATCAAGCCTCCCATTATTTTTTATTCCCATCTACAACAGTTGCTACAAGATTGAAAAGCCGCTTCCTCAAAAGATCGACGCAAGCCCCGACTGCAAACACAATCAGGATCACGACCGCCATCCAGAGGAAAAACAGAATGGGGTTCTCCGGAAGGCCTCCGATCAGGGAAGCGAACCAGGATACCCATTTCGGCATCACATCCACATGGCAGTGGATCAGATAGACACCGAAGGTAAGAGGTCCCAGAAGCCGCGCCATATCCGCAGCCCTGCCCTCTTTGATATTGATGTAGGAAAACGCCCTGAACAGGGCCACGGAGGCCGCCAGGGTAAACACGAAATTCAGATGAATCGGGACGGAGATAAAATAAGAAAAGGAACCTGTCTTCAGGTTGACGGCGTGCACTGCGAGTGTAACCGCGTAGATCACGGCGCAGCAGAGCGCATAGACGGCAAAGCCCTTCTTTGCGCTGTCGATGTGAAAATCTTCCCCGTACTGCCGCATATAGACTGCGATCAGATATACCAGGATAAAGAAACCGAACTCGTATCCCTCTCCGTCCGCCGTAAGATGGATCGGGACAACGCTTTTAATCAGTGAGATGTAGACAAACAGGCCGATCAGGACCGTCCTCATCTCTTCCTTTTTCATATGCGCGGCAGCTGTGTTAATGACGGGCGCCAGGATTTCCATAACGACAAAAGCCGTCACGTACCAGTAATGGACGGACATGACAGGCAGGAAATACATCGCAAGGTCCCACACAGAGGAGACCGGCCCGGCGGCGCCTGTAAGACGGAGAACAAGATGGACTCCGACAGAATAGAACCAGACCTGTGCAAGAACGCCGAGGAGTTTTTTAGCCTCCAGCTTTTTATCTTTATTAAAATAGCCTGTGATCAGTACGAAGGTTGCAAGAGTCGGAATGCAGAAGCTCTCAAGGAGCTGTCCGATATACTGGATCGCTCCCGCTTTTTCTCCTGCCTGCACGAGCGCGCCTGCAGAGCTCTGGTAGTGCAGCACCATGATCGTGAGGATCGCATAGAGTCGCAGGAACTCAAAGTTTGCCTTCCGTTTATGCCCTGTACTCATTGAACTTCTACCTCTCCCTTACGACGCCCCGGTCCTGCACGCGATAGACGATATCGCACTTTTCAATGGTTTCCAGACGGTGCGCGATGATGATCAGCGTCTTTTTCCCGTGCAGGCGGTTGATGCTGTCCATGATCGCCGCCTCCGTCTCGTTATCCAGAGCGCTCGTGGCCTCGTCGAGCACCAGCACCTCCGGATCCTCGAACAAGGCTCTCGCAATGCCGATTCTCTGCCTCTGGCCGCCCGAGAAACGGATGCCGTGCTGTCCGATCATCGTATCAAGCCCCTCGGGGAGACTCCTTACATGCTCGTCCAGCTGCGCCTCCTTCAGCGCGCGCCAGACCTTCTCATCGTCGATATCTTCATCGGGCACGCCGAAAGCGACATTCTTCCTTATATTGGTATCCAGCATGTAAATCGACTGCGGAATGTAGCCGATATTCTTAAGCCAGCCCGGGTAGTTTTCTCTCACATCGACGCCGTCCGCAAGCACCACGCCGCTCTCCTGCCGCAGGAGTCCGAGCATAATGTCCACCAGCGTTGTTTTGCCGCCGCCGGAGGCGCCGACGATACCGATGGATTTGCCCACCGGGAAGACGACATTGGCATCCTTGAAGATGTAGACCTCCGAATTCGGATAGCGGTAGCTCAGGTCTTTGAGCTCGATCTGCTTTGTCACGGGGAGTTTTTCCACCTTCAGCCCCGGGTCGTAATCCTCGACCCTGTACGAAATGTTGGCGTCGTGAATCTCTTCCTGCAGGTTCTCGCTGACATTGTTTAGGAAGGGCTGGAAATAGGCGATATTCGTGAGGTAATTGTTAATTCTGTTGGCGGAAGGCAGAAGGCGCGTCGCAGCCAGGGCGAACACACCGATCGCAGGAACGATGGAGGTGATATCGCTGCTGGCAAGCATGGTAAAGAGCATATACAGTACCATGCTCGTAATGAATATCCACTCGATCGCAAGACGGGGCGTGGAAGAAAGCAGCGTATACTTCTGCACCGCTCCCACATAGCCCGCGCCGCACTTTGCGTACTCATTGATAAAATAGTTTTCACGGTTTGCGATCTTGATCTCCTTGACCGCGTCCACCGATTCCGCGATCCAGCGGAACAGCCCGGAATAATAGTCCTGGTTGTCCTTGCCCGCCTTGATCAGGACGGGCTTTACGAACTTCTTGATAACAAGAAGCACCGCGACAAGGAGCGCCGCCACCATGAGCGTCATGACCGGGTCGGAAATCAGAAGCACCGCGACCAGGATCACAAAGACAATCCCCTCGCTGGTCAGCTGCAGGATGTTCAGAATCAGGGCGTACACATTGTTGATGTCCGATGTGATATTTCTCTGAATGATCGATGTATTCGCGTTCAGATAATACTCGTACGGCCTCTTCATGAAATTGATCATCATTCGGTTGCTGGTCGCGAACTGATTGGTATAGATGAATTTCAGGAGAACTACCTGCTCGAAATACAGATAAATGTTCTTTACAAGGAAAATAATAACAATCCCGATCATCATGACGACCGCGAACTGCTTTACACTCTGCATGTGGAGAAGGTTGTAGAGATCTCCCATATGGTACTGGTTTTCGGCGATGCCCTGCGGGTTCAGAAGCGCTGTCAGAACCGGGAAAATCATGGCGACGCCAAGCGCCTCCAGAACCGCTCCGGCCAGCATGACAAGAACGAGGAAAGCCATCCTCGTCTTCTGCTGTCTGTCGAGCAGCCGGTTGATCTTTTTAAGAGAATCTATCATTTCAAATCCTGTCTGTTACTATTCGCCTGACTGTCTGCTGCCGGCCCGCCCGTTTTGCGGGCCTGCACGTTTTTTTACTCAGCCCGCCTGCTGCTTCGTGACGCTGTGCACGGCGTTTTTTACCTTCGCGTGCAGCGCGGGATCCTCATACCGGTCCATAAACTCGTTTCCAAGATAAACTTTCTCCTTTGCGCAGTGTATGGAGGAAGGCACCGTATAGACAGTGACCACTCTCTCGAACTGAGCCCCGACAAGGTTGAGGATCTCCATCGGGAAATGAGAATCCAGGACGACGTGCTCCGGGAAGGCTTCCCTGTAATCCAGTTTGTCCCTCGGGTGCGGCTTTATGACAACGCATGCCCCCGCCGCATACTCCCGGATCATATCCTCAAAAAGCTTTCTCCTCGTCTCAAGACTCTCGCAGAGAGGCTCCGTCAGGATCAGCACCGCAGGAAGCCCCGATTTCCCCGCGGTTTCAAGCGCCCGCATCAGCTCTTCCTTATTTTCAATAAACAGCTTTACAAGAAGCTCCCTGTCACTCTCCGTAAGGCGGTTTACAAGCCCTTCCCTGCTGACCTCGACCATATTCGGCAGCACATTGTCCAGCACCGATTTGTCGTTTACCTCCATATCAATGCAGTACCTGCTGTAGCCGTTCTGGATGAAAATCAGCCCGAGTCGGGAAAACAGCGCCTTGACGGCAAAGCTCCCCTTATTGTCCTCTCTTGCCGTATCCCGGTAGCGCAGACAGTCAAGACCGTCCTCCACCGCATGATACCGGATCTTCTTCCACGCAAGATAATAACCTATGGGATCCGAATCGCAGAACACATAGATATCCCTGTATTTTGCAAAATCCACCGGCACGTAGGGCTCCAGCAGCTCCCCCGTTCTCTTGCAGAACCTGATGCGCTGCAGCATGTTGCGGACAATCCCGCCCCTGTCCTTTTTCAGCTCGACCAGCTCCGGGAAGAAGGTATAATTCTTCTCGTCGAATTCGATCACCTCAGAAAAAAGGCCGCACTTTTCTGCCCTCTCCTTCAGATTTCCGAAATCATTGGACATCTTTGAGAGGACCAGCGCGGCTTTCGATGTATCGCCGTCCTGCCTCCTGACAAGCTCCTTAAGACAGGACACATATACATGATAAAACGTGTGACACACGTAAACTCTGCTATTCATAATCCATAATTATAACACGAACCACAGGCATCGCCAAAAACAGACCGGCCGGTTGCAGTATCTATGCCCGCGTACAGTGCATGCGCGCTCACACGCTGTCTCCTCGGAGGCGCTGCGCCGCCTATACGTCGCCGGCGGCGGCAACTCACGCACTTTGCGTTTTCGCCCTGCGGGCTGTTGGCAAAGTGCGTTCAAACAGGCCTTTGCCGGCTCCGCTATGCTCGCGCCTCTTTCGTCGACATACGAAATGTTCGCTCTGCATGCATCTGTATTCGCGGGCAATATACGTCCGCCAGCAGCCGCAGCATGTATGGCAGGTGCCTCTGATATCATATGTAAAGCCAGCCGCAGGTATACATAAGACGCAGGTGGCAACTGACCAGTAGAGCAATATAGGTATTCCCTGAAGCACAGGGGAATGCAGCGCGAATCATTCGGGCCGGCGACGAGGAAAGCGCGAGCATAGCGCCGCTGGCGGAGGAATTGTCCGAAGCTCACTTTGCCCGGAACCTAGTGTATCAGACAGACATCAGGGCAAAGTGAGCAAGTTTTCCGGAGCCGGCGGCAAATAAGCGGCGCAGCGCTGACGAGGAGCCCCCGTGAGCGCGCATCCCCTGTGTCTCAGGGACATTTGTCTCAGGAACATTTGTCTCAGGGACATTTAATCCAGCTTCTTCAGGTCCTCGGCAAGCTGCAGCGTGCGCTGTTTTGCCCCTCTGTCATTGCAGTGGTAGACGGTATCGTACATAAGGTCTATGGGATAGATGTATTCGGAGGGCGTGCTGATGTAGGGGATTCCGGTCGTCTCCTGCGCTCTTTGAGCGAACGCATCGAAGCTCGCGGCATCGCTCTCTGCAGCGAGGTCCAGCAGGGGCGGCGCTGCCATGCAGATGAGTGCTCCTTCCCTGTCCGCGTACGCCGCGAGTCTGCGAAGGTAATCCGCGCTCTCTTTGCTGATTTCTTTATCTGAAAGGTCCACAGGATTCTGTACGGCCTCATTCGAAAAATAGTCTCCTGCGATCCATTCGTCCCTCTTCTGCGTCAGTCTCCCCTCTGCGTCAAACAGGGTGTGATGCACGTCCTCTCCCGGTTCCTTTCTGTATTGGATTTTTTTGATAAGATAGTCCGGAAGGTAACCGATCACCTGAGGCCAGTTGCGAAGGGGAATGTAACGATACATATCGATCCTGCCGTCAATTCCGGACATGACCATGTCACTGATCAGCGCCTCGAAGGAGTCGCTGTCAATCCAGTTGTACTCATATGCGAGAACGATGATGTCGCCGCTTCCGATATTTCCCTTCAGGAGCTGCGTCTGGAAAAGGTTTCCCAGGCCGCCGTATAGCCCCAGATTGACAACCGTCTTTCCCGTCTCCTGTTCAAGGAGTCTCTCATCAATACCGTAGGCGGCACTGCTTCCCCCGACGATGATAATCCGGGGACTTTCCGTTCTTCTTAAGAAGTCATATTTATCCTGGATCACGCTCTGGTAAGTGTGGCTGAAAGCTCCCCCGCCTGCAGTAACGATAAGAATAAACAATATACATACTGCCGCCAGAGCCATGAGGATGACCCTGACAGTATATTTCACAAAGCTTTTCATTCGGTGTTAACTATGTCCATCAAAAATTGTAGTACACGAATTTTGTATTCAGGACGGCGGTTTCCTTGCACAGTGCGAAGATGCACGCTGCCAGGACTGCGGCAAGGAGCACGCGCTGGACTTTCTCTGGCAGGGCAAAGAAGTACCCGCCCTGCGGAAGGTCCGGTCTTGCGGCGGCTGCTTCCTTACTTCTTAAATACTGGACCGCAAGGAACAGGAGGGTCAGAAGTCCCGCGGCGATAAACTGCGCGTTGGATTTTCCGAACATCTGCTGCGGATAAAAGCCGACGAGGTCCCCCGGCCTTATCTGCAGGATGCCCTTTGTCATCTGAATACCTCCCGCGACGGTATCCGCGCGGAAGAAGATAAACGTCATGGAAAACAGGAGGAATACGATCAGTCTTCGAAGCCACAGGATGGGCGCCGCGTCAGTCCGGATATGCAGGAAATCCCACAGTCTTTTCCGAAGGCCTGCTGTGATCTGCCCCAGGATCATCAGGGCGCCGTTGTACACGCCCCAGAGCGCAAAGTGCAGTCCCTGGCCGTGCCAGAGTCCGCTGCAGAAAAAGACGATCATCTCATTCAGGTATTTGCGCGCCTTCCCCTTCCTGCTGCCGCCGAGAGGGATATATATGTTCTCGATAAACCACTCGTTCAGGCTGACATGCCACCGGTTCCAGAGCTCAGCCAGCGTAACGGACATAAACGGATTGTCAAAATTGCGCCGAAGCGGAAAGCCCAGCATCGCAGCGCACCCCGCGGCCATGTCAGAGTAGGCGGCAAAGTCCGAGTACAGCTGAAGGGCAAAGCACACCGCGGCAGCAAGGTAATAGATTCCGGTATAGTACGGGATATAGTTGAAAATATAATCCGCTGCGCCGGAAAGGCGGTTTGCGACAAAGAGCTTTACAAACATCCCCCAGAGAAACAGGGCAAGGCCCCTGATCGCCAGGTTATCTCCCGCCCTGCCGCCTGAAACGGTCTCTTTCATACCGCCGGCACTGCCTGACGCGTCCGCGTCTCTTCGCAGCATCGGAAGGAATTCTCTTGACTTCTGGATCGGTCCCGAAAGGAGCGTCGGGAAGAAGGTCACAAACGCGCCGTAGCGGATGAAATTCTTCTCCGGCGCCATGCCCTTTCTGTAGACGTCCGTAAGATAGGTCGAGGACTGGAACACATAGAATGACATGCCCACCGGCATGATCGCGTTAAACCGGAGATTCGCGAATTTGAAGGCGGCCAGGAGGAGTATATTTCCCGCAAAGAAAACAGTATAGAGCCTTCGGCTGCCCCGAAGATCCCCCTTTCCGTTTCCGCCGACAAGCGAAATCAGGAGACCTCCTGCATAGGTCCAGACGGTGACCAGCAGAAGGAGGAGAAGGAGCTTTGGCTGCCCCCACGCATAGAAAAAGCAGCTCGCGGCAAAAAGGACAACATATCTGTATCGTTGTCCGATCAGCCTGTAAGCTGCCAGTGTGATTATGAAAAACAGAAAAAACAGCGGCGTAAGGAAATTCATGTTTACCCGGCGTCTTCGGATGATTCCTGACCGTCTCCGGACTCGGCAAGAAGCCTTGCCTTGCATTCGTCAAGTCTTGCCTTCTGGTCATCGGGAAGATCCGGATAGACCGGCTTTGTCCTGCGGATTGTATCGATCAGGATTTCCGTGAACAGATATCTTGTGTACCACTTGTCGTCGGCGGGAATCGCGTACCAGGGGCTCTCCTTGGTTGCGGTCCTTGCGATGACCTCCTCGAAGCAGTCCAGATATTCATCGAACTGTTCCCTGGTATCCAGGTCGTTCACGTTGAATTTCCAGTTCTTGTCCGGTCTGTCGATTCTCTCAAGGAAGCGCTTTTTCTGCTCCTCTTTGGAAACGTTGAGGAAGACCTTTACGACGCGGTAGCTGTTCTCATAAAGGTAGCGCTCATAATTTACGACCTGCTCAATTCTTCTTTCGATGAATTTCTTCTCCGACTTTCCGGTGATGCGGGGCGCCATATCATAGGTGTCCTTGAGCCCCAGCACATGGGCAGTGATGATATCCTCATAGTAGCTGCGGTTGAAAATGGCGATCTCTCCGCGCCTCGGAAGGACCTGGTTCACTCTCCACAGGTAGTCGTGCGAAAGCTCCTCTTCCGTCGGCTTTTTAAAGCAGGCGACCTTTACGCCCTGCGGATTGACCCCCGCTAGCGCGCGGCGGATCAGGGAATCCTTTCCTGCTGCGTCAAGCGCCTGCAGGACAACGATGATTCCTTCCTTTCCGTCCGCATAGAAGCAGTTCTGGAGCTCGTCCAGCTTCACCAGGTTTTTCTGGAACTTCTCTAATATTTTCTCCCGTTCGACCCCGTCCTTCGAGCTGTCGGTCGGCAGCTCGCGGAGCTTTACCTTCCCTTTGCCGGTAAATACATAATTATCAGCTTTCATGTTTTCCCCCAATACAAATACTTATAAGCCGCCTGCTGTGCCAGTGAGCGCCCGCCCGCCGGTCTTATGCTTCTGCGCCGCGTCCCAGCTCAAAGGCCTTCTTGTTGAGTTCAAGGAACTTTGCGGGTACGCAGGCTTCCAGGGCCTGCATCCATTCCTCCACGGACGCGTCGAACAGTGCGGACAGCCGTCCCATGAGGACGATATTGACCGCGCGGGAGGACCCCGCCTGCTCTGCGAGCGTGAGGCAGTCAAGCGCATAGACAGTGGCGCCCTTTTCCTTCATTTTTTCCACGAGATTCTCCGGATACTGTGCCGCTCCCGTGATGACGGGCATGGGATCCATCTTCTGCGTATTCGTCACGATGACGCCGCCCTCTTTCAGCCAGGGAAGCCATCTTGCGGCCTCCAGAAGCTCGAACGATACGATGTAATCCGCTTCGCCCTTTGAAATAATCGGCGAATAAACCTTGTCCCCGTAGCGGACATAGGTGACGACGGAGCCGCCTCTCTGGCTCATGCCGTGCACTTCCGAAACCTTGACGTCATACCCCCTGCTTAAAAGGAGCTGTCCAAGGAGCTTACTCGCAAGGAGCGATCCCTGTCCGCCGACGCCGACGATCATAATATTCTTAGTCTCCATCTGATTCCACCCCCTGGTAACTCAGGCCTGGCCGGAGGCACTTCCCGTAAGCGCCCCGAAATGGCACATCTGTGTGCAGACACCGCACCCCACGCAGAGCGTGGCGTCAATCCGTGCCTTCCCGTCAGCCTTATCAATCGCAATGGCGGGGCACCCGATCTGCATGCAGCTCCTGCAGCCGACGCACTTGTCGGTATCCACCTTCAGCGGAGGGTTATGTTTTACTCCCTTCAGCAGTGCGCAGGGACGTCTGCTGATGATGACAGAGGGCTCATCCGCCGCCAGCTCTTCCTTCACTGCCCTGTCGGTATCCGCCAGGTCATAAGGGTCGCATACACGGACGCGCCTTATTCCCATCGCTTTGCACAGCGCCTCCAGGTCAACCTTTGCCGCGGGATCGCCCTTGATGTTGTAGCCCGTGGTAGGATTCTGCTGGTGACCTGTCATGCCCGTGATGGAATTGTCGAGAATGATCGTTGTGGACGCGCTGTTGTTATAGACAATATCCGCAAGGCCTGTCATTCCGGAGTGCATGAAGGTGGAATCACCGATCACGCCGACCATTTTGTGCTCGTACTCATGTCCTCTCGCCTTGTTGAAGCCGTGCATGCCGGAAAGGGACGCGCCCATGCAGACATTGAGGTCCATCGCGTTAAGAGGCGCAAAGGAGCCGAGGGTATAGCAGCCGATATCGCCGTACACATTGCACTTGTTCTTCTTGAGCGTGTAGAACAGGCCGCGGTGAGGGCAGCCGGCGCACATGACGGGCGGCCTCGGAGGAATGGCGTCCTCGAGCGCTTCGAACGGTTTCCCCTCCAGGTTCATGCACTTCGCAACAGTCTCCTGTGAGAATTCATCAACCATGGGGAAAATGGATTTTCCTTCAATATTGGTGACGCCGATGACGCGGCAGTGATTCTCGATAATGGGATCGAGTTCTTCCACGACAACGACCTTGTCTACGCTCTTTGCAAAATCCAGGATCTTCTGCACCGGCATCGGATTTACCATGCCGAGCTTTAAGACCGGATGCCGGTCCCCGAAGACTTCCTTGACATACTGATAGCTTGTTCCGGAGGTGATAAAGCCGACGCTGCGATCCTCGCCGTCTTCGATCCGGTTAAGCTCTGATGTTTCCGCAAAGGCAGTGAGGTCAAGCGTTCTCTGCTCCACGCGGACATGCGCCTTTTTGGCCTGCGCGGGCAGCATGACGCGGCTCTGGTCCTTGACGTATTCGCGCACCTCGCGCTCAACGCGGGGGGCGGTCTCCACGATGCTCTGGGAATGGCAGATTCTCATCACCATGCGCATGAATACCGGTGTGTGGTACTGCTCCGAAAGGTCGAATGCCGTCTTTGTGAAGGCAAGCGCCTCGGCCGAGTCGGCGGGCTCGAGCATGGGGAGCTTTGCCGCGACGGCATAGTGCCTTGAATCCTGCTCGTTCTGGGAGGAGTGCATGCCGGGGTCATCCGCGACGCAGATGACAAGTCCCGTGTCCACGCCGATATAAGATATGGAAAACAGCGGATCCGCGGCGACGTTCAGGCCAACATGCTTCATCGCGCAGGAGGCTCTTTTGCCCGCAAGGCTCGCCCCGAAGGCGACCTCAAGGGCAACCTTTTCGTTCGGCGCCCACTCACAGTAGATTTCATCGTATTTTACGGCTTCCTCCGTGATCTCCGTGCTGGGCGTCCCCGGATAACTGGAAACCACAGCGCATCCCGCCTCATACAGGCCGCGGGCTACCGCCTTGTTGCCTAACATCAGTTCTTTCAATTCGTATCCCCTCCTATATAGGAAAACAGGCCGGAAACCGACCTGTTATCTATATTACTTCCTATTTTCATATGCGACAAGGTATTCCTCGCCGTACATCCTGCGAAGCTTCGGTTTCTCGATCTTTCCCGTCGCGTTTCTCGGGACATCCGCAAAAATGATTTTCTGCGGTCTCTTGTATCTCGGAAGTCCCTTGCAGAATTCCCTGATTTCTTCCTCCGTTGCCTCCATGCCTTCTTTTAAGGAAATGACTGCGCCGGCGATTTCGCCGAGCCTCTGGTCCGGGAGTCCGATGACCGCGACATCGTGGATCTTATCGTTGGTTCTCAGGAAATCCTCGATCTGTACGGGATACAGGTTCTCGCCGCCCGATACGATGACGTCCTTTTTGCGGTCGACCAGGAAAATAAAGCCGTCCTCATCCTGCATCGCGACATCCCCTGTGCGAAGCCATCCGTCCGGCATCATGACCTCGGCGGTCGCCTCCGGGTTGCGGTAGTAGCAGGTCATGACGCCTGCGCCTTTAACGCAGAGTTCTCCTGCCTCTCCCTGTCTGACAGGCTCTCCCGCTTCATCGACGATCTTCGTCTCCCAGCCGTAGCCGGGAACGCCGATCGCGCCGACCTTGTGGACATTCTCAACGCCCAGATGCACGCAGCCGGGGCCGATGGATTCGGAAAGTCCGTAGTTTGTATCGTACTGATGGTTCGGGAAATACTCGAGCCAGTGCCTGATCATGGAAGGCGGCACCGGCTGCGCGCCGATGTGCATCAGTCTCCACTGATCGAGCTTGTAATCGCTGATTTTAAGAGCCCCCGAATCGAGCGCGTCCAGGATATCCTGCGCCCACGGCACGAGGAGCCAGACAATCGTGCAGTGCTCTCTGGATACCGTCTCGAAGATGTATTCCGGCTTTGTTCCGCGCAGAAGAACTGCCTTCGAGCCGGATACAAGGCTTCCGAACCAGTGCATCTTCGCCCCGGTGTGGTACAGCGGGGGGATGCAGAGGAAACAGTCGTCCCTGGAGGTGGAATGGTGCTTCTGTTCCACTGTCGCCGCGTGCATCAGGCTTCTGTGCTTGTGAAGGATCGCCTTCGGGAAGCCGGTCGTGCCCGAGCTGAAATAGATGGCGCCGTCTTCATCGTCGCTGATTTCGATATGGGGCGACGCGCTGGAGCAGTCGGCGACCAGGTCGCGGTAGCTCTCCGCGAACGTCGGGCAGTTCTCTCCGCCGACATAGATCAGGAGCCTGTGACTGCTGAGCTTGTCCTCAATCGCCTCGATACGGCCGATGAACTCCGGCCCGAACACCATGACATCGACCTGGGCAAGATCTGCGCAGTAAAGGATTTCATCGGACGCGTAGCGGAAATTAAACGGAACCGCCACGGCGCCGGTCTTAAGGATTCCAAAATAAATGGGCAGCCATTCCAGGCAGTTCATCATCAGGATGGCAACCTTCTTGCCCTTCCCCACGCCGCGAGAGAGAAGAAGGTTCGCAAAGCGGTTCGCCTTCTCGTCAAATACGCGCCAGGTGATTTCCCTGCGGTAGGACTGGCTCTGCGTAGGCTGGATCAAGGAATACTCCTTCCAGGTTACGCGCGGCGGCTCCTTCTGCTCGGGGTTTACCTCGACCAGGGCCACTTCATCGCCAAACAATTTCCGGTTTCTTTCAAGATACTCTGTGATGGGCATGCTGCTCCCTTTCCTGTTTCCTTAACTATAGTATTGCGGCAGCGCATCTTGTTTTCCCCCATCCGCTTCCGGCGGAGACTTTCGCACATTAACGCTTTTATGCCGTAAAGTGTATTATACGTTCATTGCGGACAAATCGCAACCTGAAAGGCAAAGAATTATTGCTCGAGGGAATGGGACTTTTTGACCTCGACCTTCTCGTCATAGCAGCTGAAGATCTCATCGACAAAGCTCTCCTTGAGCTTCGGGGTAAGGAGGCTGACAATCGGTACGATCACAAGCCCGGCGATCATGGTGACGGCTCCCGCGTTGATCGGGGACTTGATGAACTTCAGGAACATATTGGCGACCGTGAGACCGACGCCGCAGATATAGCTCGCCCAGACCGCTTCCCTCGTTGTTTTCTTCCAGTAAAGTCCGTACAGGAACGGAGCAAGGAAGGCTCCCGCCAGCGCGCCCCAGGAAATACCCATGAGCTGTGCGATGAAGGTCGGGGGATTGAGCGCGAGAACGACCGATACGACGATAAAGACCGCGATCAGCACACGCATGATAAGGAGCTGCTTCTTCTCATCCATGTCCTTCATGACCGTTTCCTTCAGGACGTCGATTGTGAGCGTCGAGCTGGAGGTCAGAACGAGGGATGAGAGCGTCGACATCGAGGCGGAAAGAACCAGGACAACCACGATACCGATCAGGATATCCGGGAGTGTGGACAGCATCTGGGGAACGATGGAATCGTACTGGATTGCGCCGTTCTCGCTGTAGATCGCCGGCGAATCAAAGAGACGTCCGAAGCCGCCGAGGAAATAGCAGCCGCCTGCAATGACGATCGCAAAGAAGGTCGAAACAATGGTTCCCGTGTAAATCGCCTTTTCATCCTTGATGGTATAGAACTTGTGCACCATCTGCGGAAGTCCCCAGGTGCCGAGGGATGTCAGGATAACGACGCCCAGAAGGTTTAAGGGGTCCGGTCCGAAGAAGGAGATCAGAAGTCCGGGCGCGCCCTTTAATGCAGGTGCCGCCACATCATCCGCGCTGATAACGGCAAGGTTTCCTATCGCCTGCAGGAAGCCGCCCTGGCCGTTCAGTACCGCAACTATGACCGCGCAGATGCCGAACAGCATGATAATGCCCTGGATGAAGTCGTTCATCGCAGTCGCCGTGTAGCCGCCGGCCACCACGTAAACGCCGGTAAGAAGCGCCATGATGATGATACTGACCTTATAGTCGATCGTGAACGCCATGCCGAACAGTCTGGAAAGGCCGTTGTAAAGCGATGCCGTGTACGGGACAAGGAAGATAAACGCAATGACAGAGCCCGCGATCTGGAGCTGTCTTGAATCAAACCGCTTTCCGAAGAATTCCGGCATGGTCCTCGCCTCGATCTTCTGCGTCATGACACGGGTCCTGCGCCCAAGGACAAGCCACGCCAGAAGGCTCCCGATAAACGCGTTTCCAAGACCGATCCAGGTCGAGGATAGACCGTATTTCCATCCGAACTGGCCTGCGTAGCCGATGAACACGACTGCGGAGAAATAGGATGTGCCGAACGCGAACGCCGTAAGCCAGGGTCCGATCGTCCTTCCTCCGAGAACGTAGTCATTTACACTCTTTGTCTTCCTGGCTGACCAGAAGCCGACATACACCATGACCGCAAAAAACACGACCAGCATAAGGATTTTGATGAACATTGCAGTGACCTCTTTTCTATGATTGCTTTTGGACAGGGAGTTTTCTCCCTGCTTTTACACTTAGACGCGTCGAAGCTTAGACGCGTCAAAGCGCTAAAGCGATTATAAGACCAAGTTTCCTGCTTGGCAACAACTTTCTTATGCGGTTATAATGCAAGAACGCACTTAAATCGATGCTCACTGAATATGAAAGAGGAGGAGCTGAATGGAGATACATGGAAAGATTCCGGAGAACGGCTTCGAATGCCGCTGTGATTATTCAGAAACAGCGCGGATCATCGAAAAGACCTGTTTTACCGGGGATCTCGGAATTGAGCTGACTGACCTGGCTCCCGGAAAATGTGTACTGCGCCTGAATGTCCTTCCAAGGCATCTTAACACCAACAATATCGTCCACGGCGGCGTGCTGTATGCTCTGGCCGACACAGCCGCAAGCCTTGCAGCCGCTTCATTCGGCGAAGGCGGCTCCACCGTGCAGGGAAATGTCAGCTATCCCCGCCCCGCATCGGGCAGGGTTCTTGAGTGCCATGCGCATGTAACCAAATATGGCAGTCACCTGATCTGGTCGGAGGCAGATGTCATGGATGAGAGCGGCGAAGTCTGCTGCCACGGGGAGTTTATCAACTTTCAGATGGAAGGCAGCAGCAATTTCGGAATTAAAAAAGTGGGAACTCAACATGCAGAATGAACAGTACAGCACGGAAGAAATCGAAATAACACCCGAACAGCTCTCTCTTCTCCCCGAAGGCTCCTATGTACCGGTTGACCTCAGAGACAGGGAAGATTATGATCACGGCTTTATCCCCGGCTGCGTTCTTACGCCGCCGGACGTCCTGTACGCCGCGGCAGCGGATGAAAAGGCGGAGCCGTCCGCAAATCCTGCCCTTTCCGGCGGCAAAAAGCTGGTTCTCTACTGCAGATACGGACAGGTCAGTAAAGACCTCGCACTGCGTCTTCGCGAAAGAGGATATGACGCGGTCAGTCTCGCCGGCGGGTACGGTGCCTTTGCTCTGTACTCGATCCGAAAGGAGGCAGAAAATGACAGGGTGCGGGAAAAGGTCGAGCGCAGCATTCAGAAGAAATTCCACGGAAGCCTCTTAAACCCCTTCGTCCGGGGAATCATGAAATATGACATGATTCAGGAAGGTGACAGAATCGCCGTCTGCATATCGGGCGGCAAGGACTCCATGTGTATGGCCAAGCTCTTTCAGGAGCTGCAGATCCACGGTCAGTTTCATTTTGACCTTAAATTTCTGGTAATGGATCCCGGCTACAGCGAAGCCAACCGGAAAATAATCGAGAGCAACGCAAAGCTTCTGGGGATCCCTGTCACAATCTTTGAGACCGATATTTTCGAGGCTGTTTATAATATTCCCACCTCTCCCTGCTATCTCTGCGCAAGGATGCGCAGAGGATACCTGTACAGGAAGGCCGGGGAACTGGGCTGCAATAAAATCGCCCTGGGACATCATTTTGATGATGTAATAGAAACGGCTCTGATGGGAATGCTGAGTTCCGGCCAGTTCAACGCCATGATGCCGAAGCTCCATTCTTCCAATTATGAAGGGATGGAACTGATCCGGCCGCTTTACTTTGTGCGGGAGGACGATATCAGGCACTGGCGGGATTATAACGGTCTGCATTTTATCCAATGCGCCTGCCGCTTTACCGACACCTGTTCCTCCTGCGATTTTACGGCCGGATTTGAAAAGGCAAGCGGCTCAGATCATGCGGCGCCTCCTTCCGGTTCTCGCCGCGTCCTTACAAAGCAGCTTATTGCGCAGTTAAAGCCTGTTATACCGGAAATCGAAACCAATATTTTCCATGCGACCGAAAACGTCAGTCTGGACCAGGTGCTCGGATACAAAAAAGGCGGCGTGCGGCACAGCTTCCTTGACGAATATTGATGCCCTCCGGAAAGCCCTGCTGACCGGAAGTGAAGTGTGCGCTGTTTATGCTTTTTTTAACAATTTACAGATGCATGCGCTGCAGTGCCCGTCGTATAATAGTATAGTTATTCCCGGAGCAGGCATCGGTTTCTTCTCCGGACAGTCGACAAAAACTGAAATTACGGAAAACAAATATGCTGAATTCGATCAAAATTCTGTTAAAACAGGTAAAGCAGTACAAGACAGCGGCGTTCCTGACGCCTCTGATGACCGGTCTCGAGGTCCTGATGGAGATCCTGATTCCCTTCATCACAGCCTCCCTGATCGACAAGGGCATCAACAGCGGCAGCATGCCGAACGTCATCAAATACGGCATGATCATGCTGATGATGGCGTTTATCAGCCTGTTCTTCGGCGTCGCCGCCGGCACATTCGCGTCCCGGGCCTCCTCCGGCTTTGCCGCGAATCTGCGCGATGAGATGTACACCAATATCCAGCGCTTTTCTTTCTCGAATATTGACAAGTACAGCACCGCAGGCCTCGTCACGCGCATGACGACGGACGTCAGCAACATCCAGAACGCATTCCAGATGTGTCTGCGTATCGCCGTGCGCGCGCCGCTCAACCTGATCATCTCCCTCGCTATGTGCATTATCATCCAGCCGAGGGTCAGCGTGATCTTCCTTGTCGCGATTGCGATCCTCGCCTGCATCATTATCTTCCTTATGGGAAGGACGACGGCTGCCTTCCGGCGCACCTTCCGCAAATATGACAACCTGAACGCCTCTGTCCAGGAAAACGTCTCCGCGATCCGTGTCGTCAAGGCGTTCGTCCGCGAGGAGTTCGAAAACAGCAAATTCGTAAAGGCTGCGACCGACCTCTATGAGATGTTCGTAAAGGCCGAAAAGCTGACTGTACTGACGATGCCGATCATGTCGCTTGTCATCAACGGCTGCATCATAGCGCTGTCCTGGATGGGCGCCCACTTTATCGTGGACGGGTACCTGACAACCGGCCAGCTGACCAGTCTCTTTTCCTATGTAATGAATGTCCTCTTCTCGCTGATGATGCTCTCCATGATCTTTGTCATGATCACCATGAGCACCGCGAGCGGACAGCGCATCGCAGAGGTAATCACGGAAGAGCCGGATATCCGCAATCCCGAAAACCCTGTGATGGAGGTAAAGGACGGCTCTGTCAGCTTCCGTGATGCGGACTTTGCCTATAAGAGAAGAATCGTCACCTACGATGAGGACGGGCATGAGGTCATCACGATCGAGGATGTGACGAAGGAAAGACACGAAGAAACGCTCCACGACATTAACATCGATATCGCTGCCGGCGAGACCATCGGCATCATCGGCGGAACCGGCTCCGGTAAATCCTCCATGATCGCCCTGATCAGCAGGCTGTATGACGTGACAAACGGCGCTGTCCTTGTCGGCGGCGTGGATGTCCGAAACTACGACCTCACCGTTCTTCGCGACGCGGTCTCAGTCGTACTCCAGCAGAACACGCTGTTTTCCGGCACGATTCTCGACAACCTCCGCTGGGGCAGCCCCGATGCTTCCGAGGAAGAATGCAGACGCGCCTGCGCCCTCGCCTGCGCCGATGAATTTATCGAAAGAATGCCGGACGGCTACAACACCATGATTACCCAGGGCGGCACCAACGTCTCCGGCGGACAGAAGCAGCGCCTGTGCATCGCCCGCGCACTGATGAAAAAGCCGAAGATCCTGATTCTGGACGACTCCACCAGCGCCTGCGATACGGCCACGGACGCAAAGATCCGCAAGGCCTTCCGTGAAGAAATACCCGGCACGACAAAGCTTATCATTGCGCAGCGCATCTCCAGCGTAGAGGACGCGGACCGCATCATCGTGCTGGATAACGGCACAATTGCCGCGTGCGGATCGCATGAAGAGCTTCTTAAGACAAGTGAAATTTACCGTGAAATCTATGAGACCCAGGTCAAGGGCGGCGGCGATTTCGACCACCCGCAGTAAACCGCACCCTCCCCTGCCGGCAAAGATCCGGGCACAGAAATAAAACGGAAAGGTATTGACAGACATGGCTGATCAAAAAAGAACCCCCGCCCCGCCCAGAGGCGCAAGAATAAAAACCAAGGTTGAGAATCCCGGACAGCTCCTTAAGCGGGTCCTGGCCATCGTGTTTAAAAACTACTGGCTCCATTATCTGATCGTGCTGGCTTGCATCGCGATCGCCGCCTTTACGAATCTGCGCGGAACGCTGTTCATGCGCTCGCTGATCGACGATTATATTACCCCCATGCTCTCGCAGGCAGACCCGCAGTTCTCGCCCCTTGCGGCGGCTCTGGTCCGCCTGGCAGGCATCTATGCCATCGGAATTGTCGCATCCTTTACGCAGCAGCGCCTGATGGTCAATATCAGCCAGGGCACAATGCTCAACATCCGCAAGCAGCTGTTTACCCATATGGAATCGCTGCCCATCAGCTATTTTGACACGCACTCCCACGGTGACATCATGTCCATCTACACGAACGACGTGGACACCCTGCGGCAGCTGATCAGCCAGAGCATTCCCCAGCTGGTAAACTCCTCCATTACGGTCGTGATAACCTTTATCAGCATGATCATGCTGAGCCCTCAGCTGACCGGCGTCAGCGTCGTGATGGTCATCATCACCCTCCTTGCCTCCGCAAAGCTCGGCACACTCTCCGGCAAATATTTCATCCAGCAGCAGAAGGACCTGGGTGCCCTGAACGGCTACATTGAAGAGATGATCGGCGGGCAGAAGGTCGTCAAGGTATTCTGCCATGAGGACAAGGCAGTCACTGACTTCCGTGAGCGGAATGAAAAGCTGCGCGACAGCGCCTACAATGCAAACCGCTTTGCTTCGATCATGATGCCCGTAAACGGGAACCTGGGAAATATCAGCTATGTCCTTTGCGCAGTCATCGGTGCGGCGATCGCCCTCTCCGGCAGCGTATCCCTTACACTCGGCTCCCTCGTCACGTTTCTCACACTGAACCGGAATTTCTCGATGCCGATTACACAGGTCTCCATGCAGATGAATTCTATTATCATGGCGCTTGCGGGCGCGGACCGCGTCTTTAAGCTCATCGACACAGAGCCGGAGCAGGATCACGGCTATGTCGAGCTGGTCCAGGTCAGGGAAGCAGCCGACGGCACTCTTTCGGAGACGACGGAGCGCACCGGCGAATGGGCGTGGCGTCATCCGCACCAGGCGGACGGAACCGTCACCTATCAGCGCCTGCAGGGCAAGGTCACCTTTGACGGGGTCGATTTCGGATATACCGATGACAAGATGGTTCTCCATGATATCCGCCTGTTCGCAGAGCCCGGCCAGAAAATCGCCTTCGTCGGCTCGACCGGCGCAGGCAAGACGACCATCACCAACCTGATCAACCGTTTCTATGATATCCAGGACGGAAAGATCCGGTACGACGACATCAATATCAACAAGATCAAAAAGCCCGACCTTCGCAGGTCTCTCGGCATGGTTCTTCAGGACACGCACCTGTTCACCGGAACGGTAATGGAAAATATCCGGTACGGACGGCTGGACGCAACGGATGAAGAATGCATTGCGGCTGCAAAGCTCGCCAACGCGGACGGCTTTATCCGAAGACTCCCGCAGGGCTACGATACCTTCCTTCGCGGGGACGGCGCAAACCTTTCCCAGGGCCAGCGCCAGCTCCTTGCCATTGCAAGAGCTGCCGTAGCGGATCCTCCCGCACTGATTCTCGACGAGGCAACCTCCTCCATCGATACCAGGACAGAGGCCCTGATCTCCAGCGGCATGGACAAGCTCATGAGCGGGCGCACGACCTTCGTTATCGCACACAGACTTTCAACCGTCCGCAACGCCGACTGCATCATGGTCCTCGAACAGGGACGGATCATAGAGCGCGGAAATCACGACCAGCTGATCGCCCAGAAGGGAAAATACTACCAGCTCTATACCGGAAACCAGGCTTCCGCATAAAAAGAATCCTGCCGGAAAAAGCGCCTGCCGGAAAAAGCGCCTGCCGGCGCTCTGCAGATTATTCACGTATTACATGTATTACAAAAGCCATACGGGACAATTCCAACCCGTATGGCTTTTCTTATTCTGCTCATTCTATTCACAGCCTGTTCTGTTCAGACTCTTTTCTCTTCGTAATATCTGTCGGCTAAAACGATGCTGCCGCTCCTGAGCGTCTGCGGAACATCGATAATTCTCTGGTTCTCGCTCCCCCTGAAGTGAAGCATGATATTCTTCTTCTCCAGAACGAACTCGCCGTCAACCAGAATGTCGAGCATCGAAAGGATCGGCTCTGTGTCCGCACTGTGGCAGCGGGTGTTATCCGGATCTGTCAGCTCCTCCCAGACATATCCCGAATAAATCCAGATCGTCTTTCCGGGTGCCTCCTTTTTAACCCTTTCAAGGAACGGACGGATTACCGCCTGGTTTGCCTTTTCCATCGGCTCGCCGCCCAGGATCGTCAGGCCGTCGATATAGGACGGTTCCAGCGATTGAATGATCTTATCTTCCACCTCCCGGGTAAAAGGCTCCCCGTACGAAAAGTCCCAGGTTTCCTCATTGAAGCACTCTTTACAGTGGTGCGTACAGCCGCTGACGAACAGCGCTGTCCTGCACCCGATCCCGTTGGCTATATCATTGAAAAAGATTCTTCCGTAGTTCATTTACCAGGCTTCAGCAGGTTGTACTCACATGAAGGACGCGGTCCCGGATTTCCTGTGTGCGGCCCTGGTTCCAGAACTGGGTGCCGATATAGCCGCAGGTACGGCGGGCAACGCTCATCCTGCTCTGGTCACGGTTGCCGCAGTTGGGGCATTCCCAAATCAGCTTGCCGTTCTTGTCCTCGATGATCTTAATCTCACCGTCATATCCGCAGCACTCGCAGTAATCGCTCTTCGTGTTGAGCTCCGCGTACATGATGTTGTCATAAATATAGCGCATGATCGCCAGGACAGCCGGGATGTTGTTCTGCATGTTGGGCACTTCGACGTAGCTGATGGCGCCTCCCGGAGAAAGCTTCTGGAAGTCAGCCTCGAAGCTGAGCTTCTTGAACGCGTCAATCTCCTCGGATACATGCACATGATAGCTGTTGGTAATATAGTTCTTGTCTGTTACGCCCTTGATCATGCCGAAGCGCTTCTGGAGGCACTTGGCAAACTTGTAGGTCGTGGATTCCATCGGCGTGCCGTAGACGGAATAGCTGATGTTCTCCGCAGCGCGCCACTCGGCACACTTGTCGTTGAGTCTCTGCATGACCTTCAGCGAGAACTCGCGGCCTTCATCGGTGGTATGGGACTTGCCCAGCATTCTCACGCACATCTCATAGAGTCCCGCGTAGCCGAGGCTGATCGTGCTGTAGTTGTTATAGAGAAGCTTGTCTATCTTCTCTCCCTTCTTGAGGCGGGCAAGGGCGCCGTACTGCCAGAGGATCGGAGCGACATCCGAGACGGTTCCGAGGAGTCTTTCGTGTCTGCAGCGAAGAGCTCTGTGGCAGAGCTCCAGGCGCTCGTCGAGGATGTGCCAGAACTGGTCCATATCGCCGTAGGAAGAGCAGGCAACGTCGACAAGGTTGATGGTTACAACGCCCTGGTTGAATCTTCCGTAATACTTGTGCGCGCCGTGCTCTCCGAGACCGACGGTATCCGGTGTCAGGAAGCTTCTGCATCCCATGCACGGATAGACGTCGCCGTTCTTATATTCCTTCATCTTCTTTGCGGAAATATAGTCCGGAACCATTCTCTTGGCGGTGCACTTCGCCGCCAGCTCTGTCAGGGAGTAGTACGGTGTTCCTTCTGTAATATTGTCTTCATCCAGGACATAGATCAGCTTGGGGAACGCAGGTGTAATCCACACGCCCTTCTCGTTCTTGACGCCCTGCATGCGCTGGAGGAGAACCTCCTTAATAATGAGCGCGAGGTCATCCCTTGTGCGTCCCTCTGGGACTTCGTCCAGATACATGAACATTGTGACGAACGGCGCCTGGCCGTTGCAGGTCATCAGTGTGATAAGCTGGTACTGGATGGTCTGGATGCCGGAACGGATCTCTTCCTCAAGACGAAGCTCGACGATCTTGTCGATGATTTCTTCCTTCAGCTCTTCGCCGGTCGCTTCTCTTTCCTCGACAACCGATTTGCGGATCTTGCGGCGGCTGACATCCACGAACGGAGCAAGATGCGCAAGCGTAAAGGACTGTCCGCCGTACTGGTTGGACGCAACCTGGGCGACAATCTGTGTCGTCACGTTGCAGGCAGTGTAGAAGCTGTGCGGCTTCTCGATCATGGTCTCGCTGATCACGGTGCCGTTCTGGAGCATGTCCTCAAGGTTGATGAGGTCACAGTTGTGCTCCTTCTGCGCATAGTAGTCGGAGTCGTGGAAATGGATGATTCCTTCCTCATGTGCCTTGACGATATCCTCCGGAAGAAGGATTCTCTTTGTCAGATCCTTGGAAACCTCGCCGGCCATGTAATCGCGCTGCGTGGAGTTGATCACAGGATTCTTGTTGGAGTTCTCCTGCTTCACTTCCTCGTTCATCTGGTTGATCAGGGAGAGAATTCCGTCATCCGTTGTATTCGTCTTGCGGGAGATCTCTCTCTTATAGCGGTAACGCACATATTTCTGCGCAACCTCATAGCCGCGCATCTCCATGATGCCCGTCTCAACCATGTCCTGGATATCCTCTACATTCACGGCATGGGGTGAGGCTGCCACCTTCTTCGCAATATTATCCGCAATCGCGCTGATCTGGAAGTCGTTCATCTGATAGATCCCGCCGACCTCGACATTCGCCTTCTTGATCGCGTTAATGATTTTTGTGATATCAAACTGGACTTCCTGTCCGTTGCGTTTGATAACATTCGTATTAACCACTACCCGTTCCGCAATGGGAATCTTAATTTCCACAGCCATCTCTCCACACTCCTCGAAAGAATCACTCAAAATACGGTATTACTAACTTTCTTTTTCATAATTTGTCGCTGTACCAGCCTGCGGTCGGATCGGTGCGGAAACACCACCACATATAGACTAAATCAGTCAAAACAGCCACAAGATATGGTGCCTTACTATAATACATCACAACATCTTGGAAGAAAAGATGGTAAAGTGTACTAAAAATAGGTTGTGTTTTCGTCGCTTTTTCTATTTGACAGGAACGGACCGCACGCATCGCAGTACAGGCGCGCTCCGCAGCAGCGTTCAATATATTGTTGACTTTCTGTTTCTCAGCGCTATATATTGTGCTTCCGTCATTTTGTGACGTGCGTGTCGTATTTTCAATTCCGTTATGACATCGCTGAATTGTACTGCCTTTCGTGGTATAATGATTGTCCGCAGTTCATTGTTACAGCACAGAAAGGAAGACTATGGATCGCAAAGCCATTGCCGAAATCAGAAAACTGCTTACAAAATCAGGATGCAGGATCGACAAGCTCGCAGGCTGCTTTGTGTCGGAAGACGGAGAAGTGATTGCAGAGCTTAAAGAAACCTTCCACGCCCTGCCGGAGGAGGAAGCCGAGGGGTATCTGGACCTGCTTAAGCGTGTCCTTTCCGGAAAGCCCGGAAGGAATCTGTTTGAAATGGAATTCCCCCTTTCGGAGGAGCAGGCTGGAGGGAGGCAGGCAAAGCTCTACAGCCTCCTTCGCTCCGACCATAAGGACAGCGCACAGCTGGCGGAATTCTTCGGGCGCCTTGTCTCTACGCTCGACCGCGCCGGAAGGCATCTGATTCTTCTTGCAAGAGGCACCTATGATATCCCTTCCAAAGCCTCGGACGGCACGGAAATGGAGGATGCCTCCGACTACGTATATGAGTTCCTGGTCTGCGCCGTATGCCCGGTCACCGAGATCAGCGAAGGCCTCTGTTACGACGCCCAGACGCTTCATTTTGTCAGCAAAAAGAGCGATCTCAGCGTCCAGGCCCCGGTTCTCGGATTTTTATATCCCGCCTTCAACGACCGCCTGCCGGACATTCACCAGATCCTTTACTATGCCAAAAACGAGGACGAGCGGCACATTGAGCTGATCGATGAAATCGTCGGCGCGGAGGAGATCCCCCAGACGCAGTCCATGCAGCAGGATTCCTTTACCGACCTGGTAGAGCAGACCCTCGGCAGACACTGCGATTTCGACACCGTAAAGCTTTTGACCGAAACGGTAAACGAAATGATTTCAGAGGAAAAGGACAGTCCCGACCCTCTTGAACTGGGCGCGCAGCAGATGCGGCGCATCCTGAAGGACAGCTGTGCCGACGCCCCCGATACCGTGGAAGAGAATTTTGAGCGGGTATTCAACAACACAATCGGAGAAGGCCGGAGCGTCGCCGCGGACAATATCGGCGGCCGGTCCGTCATGGAGATCAAATCCCCCAGCGTCAAAATCACCGTAAAGTCGGACATGACCGCTCTTATCACAACGCGTATTCTCGACGGGCGGGAATTTCTCCTGATCCCCGTCCAGGATGATATCGAGGTGAACGGCATCCGGATTCTACCCAGGACATTCAGAGGCGCGGACGCCGGGGATGAAGAGTAAGAATTCCCCGGTGCGGTCTGCAATATCGAAAGGTTCATCAGAGCTTTGCTAAAATCAAAAAAGTACCTCCGGACTTCGGCTTGAAGCTCCGGAGGTACTTTTTTAACTCATTTATCCTGCGGCCTTCGGCCGCTCATTCTGTCTTAATACATTTGCTTACGGCAGCGTTACAAAGTCACTGTCGCGGAAATAGGTGGGATCCACCGGCTGCGTCTGGAGGGAATCCTCTGTGACGATTTCGCCTCTTTCAATGGCATCCTCAAGCGCCTGGACCGCTTCTTCGGGTGTATCTGCAATCTTGCCTGCCGGCGCCGCCTGTTCCTCCGTGTTCTGCGAGGGAACCTCGTCCGCATCCGGGCCGCCCCAGCCGCCGTACGGATCGGGCAGGCTGTCCTGGATCTGCTGCGCCTCATATTCCTTCTGGCGCCTGTATTCCTCTTCCGCTCTCGCCTTCGCCTCCTGCTCGGCAGCCTGTCTTTCAAGCTCCATCATCTCTTCGGCCGTGATGCCGATCAGCGGTGATACGAAATCGCCGTACGCGGTCATTACCGTATCTGTCTCTCTCGCCACGCACTCGCTGTCCAGCATGTATTTGCAGGCCATCGGGTAAATATAGCTGCTGGCCGTCGTATACTGCCCGCATACCAGCGATTTCTTCGCGGCGTAGCCGTATTCCTTATACGGATCGTTGACCAGTGCCGAAAGCTCTGATGCAACAACGCTCGTAAGTCCGAGGAAGGATGCCTGCGGCTGGGCCACGTTCTGTGCCATCTGCAGATACTTGCACAGACGGAACGAATAATCCTGGTTAAGGCCGGTAATCGGTATCCCGCCCGGGTACACGACCTGAGCGTAGAAGGGATAATAGGTATCGGGCTCGTAAGCCGTATCATATCCCCAGACAGCCGTGTAGGATGTCTCAACCAGCGGCTTTGTCGCATCACCGGTAACGATGGTTCTGATAAAGCCTGCGGAATTAAGGCTTCCGTTCAGCTCACCGAGCGCATGGCACATGCGGACTCTCGAGTAGCCGTTGCCGATGGACATATCGTGTGTCGTACCGAAGCCGGATGCCCATCCGGACGGTTCACGGACGGTTACGATCGTGTTGGCGTAGCACTTTGCGACCTCGCCGTCGTTATAGTGGAAGAAGCCAGCCGCGCAGTTGCCGCCGTACACCTTGCCGGTGACGCTGCAGCCTACCGCTCTTGCCTCGCTGTAATTGTTGCCGACAAATCCGGCGCTGTCACCGAGCCATGCAGAGTCGTTGGTGATGTCTCTTCCTATGATTACCAGATTGTAGCCGGTGTCCCTGGTCTCCTCGCGGACACTCATATCGACCGTTTCCGGATTCAGTGTAAAGTAGCGGCTGCCCTCGGCAATGGATTCCGTATACTTCTCGTAAGCCTCGTTGTCGGGATAGATCACGCAGTTTGCAAGCGTTCCCGTGTTATTCTCCGCAAAGCCGTATCTGCCGATTCTGGCATTGACGATCTCGCATTCGAAGATCATGCCGCCGTTCGTTTCCGTAAATCCGTTCCCGCGGATCACTGCATGATAAATTCCGTTCGGCCGATCGCCCCCCGCCTCGCGGATGACGCCGCTGTTTTCACCGACAAAACCGTTGCCTTCGATCAGTGCGTTACGGATGCTGCATCCTCTGATGATGCCCTGGTCCTCGTTGACAAGGATAAATCCGCCGCTGCCTGTCATATGGCAGTTTTCAAGCGAAACCTCTTCGATCGTGCCGCTGTTGGATTCGATCAGTGTGGGCGCCTCCACATCCGAGAACCGGATTCTGCGCAGGACGCCGCCGCCCCTGTACTTGTAATCATCGCCCTTTGTGCCCAGGATCAGCTCATGGACAAACGGTGCCCTGAGGTGGCTGATCGTGTAATACTCCATCGTCCCGCCAAGGTCGAAGGCGACGCTTCGAAGCTCGCCCTTCAGATTCTGGATGGTAGGCGAAGTATAAACCGCATCCGACTCTTCGATCACGGTTCTCACGCCGACACCGCCGGAAGCCGGCGAGCACTGCGTAAGGACGACCTGTGAGCGGTCAAATGTGATATCCAGCTGCTGTTCAACAACTCTCTGGCAGTCGCCGAGATTTCCCAGATACTGCGTCGTGAGTGCAAGGTCTCCGGTAACCGCGGCCGATACGCCCGTCATAACGCCGCAGCCGGCGTTCTCCGCGCCGATCAGCATCTGCAGCTGTCTGGCGCTCCTGATCGCGTAATCCGCGCTGCCGCCGCTCACATTCATGGATGTGGAGGGCAGGACGCCGTCATATGCAGGGATCTGGATCGTATCCGCAAAGAAGGGAAGGAAGCTGAACTTGCCGCACAGCCTGTCGCGATAGCTGATATAAACAGCCGCGCCGTCCTTCACCGCATTGGGCTCAAAAATGGAAATTCCTGCCGCGCGGGCAATCTTCTGCGGATCCAGTACGTATGCACTGTAGCCGTAGAGCTCCATCTCATCGGTCATCGCGGAATACAGCAGGAAATCTGTCAGCGGAAGGCGTACCGCGCCGTCTCCGATTCCCGCCATACTGTCATTCGCGGCACTGCCGAAGGACAGTGTGACTCCCGATGCGCTGACGCCCGAAGGAATCAGTACAAGATAGCCGTCCTCGGATACATATCTTCCATGGCTCCTGATAAACGGATACATGGCGCCGAAATTCACGGGTTCTGCTTCTTCGTTCTCTTCCGCAATCTCATAATCCTCGGGGCTGATATAGGTATCAATTCCCATATAGCCTGCGGGATCGACGGGATCCATATCGCTTCTTATTACATAGCCGCGCCAGTACAGACCCTCGTCGACACGCTCATAATAGACCATGCCGAAGTTGGAGCGGGGCATCGGGTTCGGCCAGTCGCCGAAGTGAATGCCGCCGCTGAATGCGGCTCCGTCACCGTTAAAGCCGATCTGCACCGTTCCGTCCGTTGTAAGGAAGCCGCTGGAAAACTGTGCGGCGTCCGCGCTCGTCTGCTCCACGCCGTTGACAGAAGCAATCCTTGCTGCCTGAAGGTCGAAAAGAAGGCCCGCGCCCGTTATGGTAACCATAGGATAGGGGTAAACACTGCCGTACACGCCGGATGCCCCGCCGAGGCTGTCAACGCCTGCCATCTGCGCCGTCCCGGCGTAGACCGCATTGTAGGCATAGGTGAGCTCCTGCGGCGCGCGGTAATCGCTGTAAGGAGCAGTCTGTGCAAGCTCCCGCAGCTCCTGTGCGCTGTACAGCGTTACTCTGTCATTGTCCTCCTGGCGGTTGCCGAAGACAACCGATTCCGGACTGTAAAGATCATTCTCCGCGTTTGCGCTCCGGTTCACACCGTCGAGCACGCCGCATTCGTCAAAGGTGCTGGCCTCCGAAATCCATCCCGCGAAGGAACCAAGCTCGTTCGAATTGCCCGAAAAACCGATTACCCTGCCGACCGTATAGACCTGTGAAAAACGTCCGCCCGTGTCATCGGCACCGATGATGCCGCCGGCCGTGGTGCCCATGACAGAAGCAGATGAGTAGCTCATATTCACTGCGAGGCCCGCGCCGTTGACGCCGACAAGACCGCCGGCTACGCCGGTATCGGAATATACGCCGATGTACTCTCCCGTATAGGAAGCATAGGCAATGCCTTCCTCATCGGTCTCATCCTCGCTGACTTGGTCGACATAACCGCCGGTATAAGAATTATCAATTGTCAGGACACCGTCCTCGACCTTTCCGACAAGACCGCCGGCGATGCCGCCAACCGTATTTACCGGAACAGACGCGAAGCAGTCACTGACCGTGACCTCTCCCTTCGTCAGACCGATCAGGCCGCCCGCCGCTGCATTACCGGTCTTAACAAAACCGGTGCCCGCGGGAAGAGCCTGTGTCTCGCCGTTGCTTTCTCCAATCAGCTCAGCGGAGGTCTGGCCCGCTTCGAACGCCTGGAGAAGTGTCAGGGAGGATCCGGTCCTGTATGCAAGCTCGTCAGGAACGAAGACTCCGCATCCCGTAACCGCGCCGCCGTTCATCACGCCGACAAGGCTGCCGGCGTTCTGTCCGTTCAGGGTGTGTACGATCAGGCCCTCAATGAACAGGTCGTTGAAGAACACACCGTTGGTATGAGCGAAAAGGCCGATTCCGTATGTGTCGGCAGAATAAGTCTCGGAATTTCCCGTATTTTCATTAAATAAACCGTTTTGGTCAACGTTTTGCCCGTTCTCCCTGACGCGGAAACCGGATATGATATGAAGGTTTCCGTGGACAGCTTCAAGAGACTGAGGGGGAACGATGGAAAGAAGAGTTTTGCCCTCACCGTCGATATCCGAGATGACGGAGACTTCCTTCATGCTGTCCGTCACACCGGAATAAAGCGTCGAAAGATTCTGGAGGTGCCTTGCGTTTGCTACCTCGATCGTTCCGCTCTGGGAAGAAGCGAACAGGCTGTTCAGCGTGACGCTCGCCTCCGCTCCCTGTCCGTCTGCCGTTTCGCTCTTTACCTTCGCCGTGACCGTTATGTTGTCTCCCGGTACGAGGTCCTCCAGAACATCACGAAAACGAACCCCGCCGCCGTCCAGCCGGACGGAATACTCGAGGCTGCGCTTATACAGATTGCCGTCGATGACTACCGGCTCGTCACTCTCTCTTGTCCTGACGCTCCAGCACTTTTCAAACAGGTCCGGCACCGTGTCATCCGATGCCTTCCCGGGGGTCTCCTTCCCTTTGATCTTCAGCGGCTTGACCTGCGTGTTGCCGTGCTCGTCCGCAAAGGTCAGCTCCAGGGATGTGTAATACGGATCCGACGTCTGTCCTCCCCGCATGATGTAGACGTAATAGTTCGGGTCAACGACCGAAAGGTTCAGAGTCTTGTCGTTGGAAACCGACAGTACCGGCGCCGCCGGTGCCTCGGCAGCTTCAATCATCGGGATATCGGACCAGTACTGCTTCTCCTCCTCCGCGGTCGCCTTTCGTCTGCTCTCAAAGAAAATTGACGGTAGGGAATCAACAGCTCCGGCCGGAGTCGGGCCGCTGACAAGAAAAACTGCCGTTGCCGCCACTCCGATGGCAGCAAGGACAATCGCAGCAACAATCAATATTCCGGATATAGATGCCTTAAATTTACCGTGTCTCATTCTCTGCAACAATATTCTGCGATACCGTCTGTCACATACAGCGGACCGCTATCATCCATTCCCGTGGGAAGATTCATGCCTGATATCTGTCAGAAATTTACCGATTCGGTCAATTTCTTGTCGAATCCTGTTCCCACTTTGATGCCTATAGTACCACACAAGCCGACTGACTGCAAAACATTGTTTACGTTTTTTTTAGATTATTTTTGTCCGTCATTCATTGCAAACAGTTATTTTTCGGATACAATCGATTATACGGAGTCAGTTGACATATAATAAAGAAATAACAGAAAAGATACTCCGGGGGTATGAATGTGAATAATATACTGAACAATCTTCGCTATCGTTTCGCCCGCTTCATGCAGGGGCGCTATGGAATGGACAGGCTGAATATGTTCCTGTCCCGCGTTTTCTTCGTCCTGATCATTGTGAACCTCTTTCTCCGCTCACGCGCAGTCAATACACTGATCTGGATTCTGATCTTTCTTCTTTATTTCAGAATGTTTTCCAGAAATATTTCCAGGCGTTATCAGGAAAACCAGAAGTTCATCGCTTTTACCGAAAAGCTGGGAAAGGGCCGCACGGGGAGGGGCGGCTTCAACCGCGGACCCGGCGCCTCCTCGAAGGGATTTTTCGAGCGCTTTTCCGGTCCTCAGGGGACAATCGATTTCGCCGGGCTTTTCGGAAGCATCCGCCAGTGGTTTGAGAGCGTCCGGTATGACATCTCGCATTTTCAGGAAAACCGCAAAAAGAACGAGGGCTTCCATATTTACCGGTGCCCCCGCTGCGGCCAGAAGATCAGGATACCGAAGGGCAAAGGCCACATCATGGTCAGCTGTCCGAAGTGCCGTTTTGAATTTCACAAAAAGAGCTGAGCGTTCCGTACCTCAATCAGAATAGAAACCTTGCTTCAAACAGGCCTGTTAAGGCCGGGTGCTGAATTATGTTCGGATATGTCGTCCCCAATCAGCAGGAGCTGAAATACAGGGAATATGATCTTTATCATTCCTACTACTGCGGCTTTTGCAGAGAACTGAAAAAAAGATATGGTTTTCTCGGCCAGCTGACACTGAGCTACGATATGACTTTCCTTATCCTGCTTCTGTCGAGTCTGTACGAGACAGAAGGTAAGACCGGCCAGACCAAATGCGTCGCCCATCCCTTTGAGCAGCATGAGACGAGAACCAATTTCTACACAGAGTACGCGGCTGACATCAATCTCATTCTTTCCTATTATTCATGCATGGATGACTGGAACGATGAACGCCGGCTCCACAAGCTGGCCCTTGGAAAGCTGATTGAAAAGAGCCAGGGCAAGGCCGCGCTTTCATATGGAAAAAAGGCCGCGCTGATCAAAGACAGGCTTGACCGCCTTCATACGAGCGAGCAAAATAAGGACGCGGATATCGATAAGGTCGCCGGATATTTCGGCGATATCATGGCCGAGATTTTCGCCGTCAACGAAGATGAGTGGGAAAGCGACCTCAGGCAGGTCGGTTTCTTCCTCGGCAAGTTTATCTATATCATGGACGCCTACGAGGACATGGAAAAGGACGAAAAGAGCGGCAGCTACAATCCTCTTCTGCTGATCCGCGGCTCAATGTCTTCCGGCGACAGTGATTTTGAAAATTACTGCCACGAGATTCTTACCATGATGATCGCCCGGTGCTGCGAGAGCTTTGAGACTCTTCCCATCCTTGACAACATCACGATTCTCCGCAACATACTCTACTCCGGCGTGTGGACACGCTGGGAAACGCTTCACAAACCGGCTGATAAGGAAAAGTAAATGTCCGATCCCTATAAAGTGCTGGGCGTCTCAAGAGATGCCAGTGACGAAGATATAAAAAAAGCATACAGAAATTTAAGCCGCAAATATCACCCCGACGCAAATATCAATAACCCGAACAAGGACCAGGCGGAGGAAATGTTCAAGCTCGTACAGTCGGCCTACCACCAGATCATGTATGAGCGCCAGCACCCGTACAGCTCTTCTTCCTCGGGTTCCTCTTATGGGCCCGGCAGTTCCTACGGAAACAGTTCTTACGGCGGCAGCTCCTCACAGGGCGGCAGCTACGGTTACGGCGGGAGCGGCTATTCCGGCTCCGGCAGCTACGGTGATTTCTGGAACGACTTCTTCGGAGGCTTCGGCGGAGCCTACGGATTCGGGGGCGGCCAGGGACACGCGGCGCAGGATCAGTCGGAGGATCAGGACACGATCCGCCTTCGCGCGGCAGCCAATTATATCAGCAGCCGTCATTACAGGGAGGCGCTCAATGTCCTCTCTTCCATTACCAGCCGCAGTGCACTGTGGTATTACTACAGCGCCATCGCCAACAATGGGATCGGCAACAATGTCATCGCCCGCCAGCACGCCCGCCAGGCACTCAGCATGGAGCCGGGCAACATGATGTACCAGCAGCTTGTAAACCAGCTTGAGGGCTCGGCAGGATGGTACACCGACCGTCAGACGACCTACGGCGGGCCGGTCATGAACACCGGCAACTGGTGCCTTCGCATGTGCCTGTTAAACCTCTTCCTGAATCTACTGTGCGGAGGAGGAGGCCTTTGCTGCGGAGGCGGCGGACTCCCCTACTACGGCGGAAGGTTCTGAACACTCCGGCCGCGAGTCGCTGCGCTGCTTCAGGCGAATCGCTGCACTGCTTCAGGCGAATCGCTGCGATGCTGCAAAAGCATGTGCAAAAGCATGCCATGCATCGCTGCGCTGCACGTTTGACGCATGTCCCCCCGCGATGTAAAATGGTTGAGTCGTGCTTACGCGGTCTTGGCGGAATTGGCAGACGCGCAGGATTTAGGTTCCTGTGCCGCAAGGCGTATGGGTTCAAGTCCCACAGACCGCATGATACAGAAATCCCCTGATTTGCCCTTAACCGGCAGACCAGGGGTTTTTTTTCCTAATCGGGAGTTCTTTATTTTGTCATTTTTCTTTTATTGCCAGTCCCAGCCCGGCCGGTCCAGCGCGTCGATGAGCTGCACGCGGTAGGTCCCGGTGCCTCCTCCCAACTCCTTTGTCCGCTGACCGGCACGCTTCCCTGCCATTCCCATGTAGTGGATCTGCGCGGTGCAGGATACCGCGTCCGAATATCCGAGGGATCTTCCTGCTGCCAGAAAGGCACCGAGCAAAGCACTGCTCATACAGCCCGTTCCGGTAACCCTGGACATCTCCGGATCGCCGAGCCCTGACAGCTTAAGGGTCCTGCCGTCGGTCACGATGTCGGTCGTCCCGGTTGCGGCGAGTACCATCCCGTGCTCAAGGGCATACTCTCCCGCTGCGGCTGCCAGCCTCTTCATCTCATGTCCGTCACCCGTATAGTCCACCCCGGCTTCCTTTGTGCCGGTGCCGACCAGCGTTCCGATTTCCGCACGGTTTCCCCTGATGACGGCGGGAGTACAGATTTCCATCAGGCCTTTCAGCTTTTCCCGCCTCCAGGAGGATCCGCCGATACCGACAGGATCGATGACCACAGGGATTCCCTTCTCCTTTGCCGCAGCCGCGGATAAGAACATGGCATCCATATATTCCGTGCCGCCCAGGTTGAGCACAAGCGCATCCGAAGCGGAGGTTATTTCCGCAGCCTCCTGAGGAGCATGCGACATTACCGGCCTTGCACCGACGGCAAGCAGCGCATTTGCGCAGTCGTTGACCGTAACATAATTCGTTATGCAGTGTATGAGCGGCGCGCGCTCACGGATACTGCCGCATATTCTGCGCAGGGTTTCCTCATCCTGCGGCTCTATGCCAAATCCAGTGTCTGTCATTAAGAATTCCCCAGCTCCTGCTGCGCCTTCGCAAGAAATCCCGTCCGGTGCAGAGCGAGTGTAATGATAATTGCAATGATTGTTCCGCCGCACGTGCTGATCAGGAACGGAACCACAAACGTAAAGAGCGCGGCGTTCTTATTTCCCATAACAAAGGCTGCCACCGGCCAGGAGAGCATGCCTCCGATCAGACCTGTACCCACGATCTCGCCGATATACGCTGCCGGGAGTTTCCTGAGCTTCTGATAGAGCAGGCCTGCCAGCAGTGCGCCGCACATACTGCCCGGGAAGGCAAGGGGTGAGCCGAGTCCCGTAAGGTTGCGGATCAGACTCGCGACAAAAGCCGAAAGGACCGCATAGCCGGGTCCCAGAAGAACCGCCCCCAGCACATTGACCATATGCTGGACGGGCGAACACTTTGCTCCGAATACAGGGAAGGAAACCGTGGAGCCCACAACTGCAATACCCGCAAAGACTGCGGCGGTCACCAGTTTCTTCGTATTATATTTCATAATAGCATTCCTTTCTGCGTTTTCCAAAGGAGCAAAGCGAAAACACCGCCTGCCTGTGCAGGCTTATGATCTGTTGTCTGAGCCCTTAAAGGCAGCGCTTGTCAAAACAGAAAGGATCACCACGATTACCATGCACGGCAGGGTCGTCCCGACCGGCGTCTCCAGACTCATCAGGATGCGGTACAGAGCAAACCCGATGCACCAGATCACGAAATTCGGCACGTTCCAGTCGCCTTTAAAGGGCTTCTTTCTGAGGACGAAATAGTCCGCGATCTGCACTGCGATCATCGGCGCGAATACTGATCCGATCAGATACAGGAAATCCGTGATGTCATCCATGGGAAACAGGACCGCACAGACGGTGCCGATCGCGGTAGCCGCAACGGCCGCCTTCTTCTCGGAGATTTTCCTTGTGATACTCATAAGGGAAACCCCCGCCGAGTACGCGTCGAGGAACGTCGTCGTAACCGTAGACAGCACGATGATAATCAGCCCGAGAATCCCGAGACCGGCCTTGACCATGATTACGGAAATATCACTCTCCCCGGTCAGCGAAGCCGCCCCCATTCCGATCACATACATGAAAATACTGACGATGGAATAGGTGACCACACTGGCAAGTGTGGCCTTGTCCGGCTCCCTTGCCTCTCTTGTGTAATCGCTGATCAGCGGCAGCCAGGACAGCGGCATTGCAACCGCAAGTTCCACCGCCGCGCCAAAGCTCATGGCATCCTCAAGCCTTGTATCGCTCCCCGTTCCCTTGCCGAAAATAACGACGCACAGAACCAGCGACAGGATAAGGAGCGCCGCCATCGAAACGGTGCTGAGCTTACCCAGGTTGGTGATTCCGACCAGGATCCACACGATGATAAGCCCGCCGATCATAAGCGCCCAGAACCATCTGCCGACCGGAAGGATCCCGCCTGCAGCGAGCGCGCCGTCATAAATCATGATCGCTGTCCAGCCGACGAGCTGCAGGACATTCAGCAGGGCGAAAACACCTGCGCCTTTGCCGCCGAAGCTCAGCGCCACTGTTTCCATTGCGCTTCGCCTCTCCCGTCCGCCGATGATGCCCGCAAGGTACATCATGACAGCGCCGATCACGTGTCCGACAAGAATCGCAAGGAAGCCCCTGCCCATCCCCATCCCGGCATAATAGGTGCCGGTCAGAATCTCGGCCAGCGAAACGCCGGCGCCAAACCATATCAGAGCGTTGGTGCGCACAGAGGTGCGCGGATTCACATTACTCATGCCGCGCCTCCATGCCGGGAGCATAAGGATAAACTCCCTCTACCGCAAACGCATGGTCCATGGGGCCGCTCCCTTTTCCGAGATCCAGCATGGCCGCAAGTGCGCCCGAAATATAGTTCTTTGCCTGCCTGACCGCTTCGGACAGCTCCATTCCTTTTGCAAGGTTTGAAGTGATGGCGCTCGAGAGCGTACAGCCTGTCCCGTGCGTGTTGGGATTGTCGATCCGCTTTCCGGAAAACCACTGTGCGCCTGCCGCGGTATAAAGAAGATCATTGGCATCGCTTACGCTGTGTCCGCCTTTTAAAAGCACCGAACAGCCGAACCGTTTGAAAATCATCTCTGCCGCTTCGATCATCTCGTCACTGTTTTTGATCGTCCGCTCAGCGAGGACCTCACCCTCCGGTATATTCGGCGTTATCACTGTCGCGATCGGAAGAAGCTCTTCCATCAGCGTCCTGACCGCGCTTTCCTCAATAAGACGCGCCCCGCTGGTTGCCACCATGACAGGATCCACGACAATATTGTCCGCCTTGTATTCCTTAAGGGAAGAAGCGATCGTCCGGATCAGGTCACCGGATGATACCATTCCTGTTTTGACTGCATCCGGGCGGATATCCGTGAAAATACAATCGATCTGCTCCTTTAAGAATGCCGGAGTTACCTCCATGATTCCACTGACACCGGTCGTATTCTGCGCAGTTAAGGCCGTGATGGCGCTCATCGCGTAAACATGATGAGCCATCATCGTCTTGATATCTGCCTGAATGCCGGCGCCTCCGCTGGAATCACTTCCGGCGATTGTTAATGCTGTGTACATCTTTTTTCCTCCTTCTTTGTACTAAGCACTAATTTTATATAGCGACCTGAGGTGGTGCCCCCAACCTGCCGCTTTATTCACTTGCCTTTATGCCCTGCCTGCGCGCACCTCACGGCTCCCGCAGACAGTATGTATTAATTGCCGCAGATTTCGTCAGCGATGGCCCGGAGCTTTCCCGCGGCTCCCCTGACATCCTCCGATGCAAATATACCCGAAACTACAGCGAGCCCGCTGATCCCCGTCCCCTTAAGAAGTCCTGCGTTGCCGGCGTCAATTCCGCCGATCGCGACAACGGGAATTCCCGCAGCGGCCGTTATATCAGCCAGGAGCTCCTTTGTCATTGGCATGGCATCTGTCTTCGTTACGCTTCCGAACACCGCGCCGCTCCCAAGATAATCCGCTCCGGCCGCGACTGCCCTCTTCGCCTGCTCCACCGTCTTGGCAGTGACGCCGACGATCGCATCCGGTCCAAGAATCCTGCGCGCCTCTTCGGCGTCGGTATCCTCCTGCCCGACATGCACACCGTCCGCCCCGATACTCTTTGCGAGATACGGATCGTCATTGACAATAAACACAGCGCCGTGCGCCCTGCAGACCTCCTGCACACCCTTTGCCAGTGCAGCCAGCTCATCTTTCTCGATATTCTTTTCCCTCAGCTGCACCATCGTCGCGCCGCCGAGAATCGCCTCTTCAACAGCCTCCGGGAGCGTCTGCCCCTCCTTCAAAAGCCGGCTGTCCGTAATCGCGTACAGCCGCAGATCTTCCTTTTTAAGCTTCATACTCCAATTCCTTTTTCTTGAGCCATGCCGACAGTTACGAGACCTTCGGTCTCTCACTGTCGCGGCATTCGCCGTATGCTGCCTTTTTGTCTTTGAGCCATGCCGACAGTTACGAGACCTTCGGCCTCTCACTGTCGCGGCATTCGCCGTATATATCTGTCTCTATGCAAGCGCTTTCGTGAGCAAGCTCCCGAATCGCTTTTTAGAGACAGATATGCATGGCTCATTGCATAACGCAGATGACGGGCAGCCGCAGGGCTGCCCGTCACATAATAAACTATGATCCTATCACTCCCTACGTTGGCATGATCCAAATCAGGTCAAAGGGTCCGCGGCGACAAAGCCGCAATCTCAGCCGGCTGATGGCCGGCACCCCTGTCTAATATCATTTATTCAGTTCGACGATAATTCTATCACCGGTAACCCGAAAGATCAATTACCGTCACGCATATGAATCCGCTCTCCAGAATATTATCTTTACACATCAAATATTCCTATTATAAATATTCCTACTATAAATATTTCTAATATAAATATTACCTACAATTTCTCTATATACCTCTGCCGGTCAGCAGCAGGAATCTTCAGCAGATCCATAGCCTGCTGTGAGGTATACTTCAGGCCTTCCATAACACTACGAATGCTTTCAAGCCGGGCCATATCTGCGCCTTTTTCTATTCCTTTTTCTATTCCTTCCCTAATTCCTTCTTCCCTGCCTTTTGCTTCCACTCGGTCCAGTAATTCGCACATATTCTGCGGTGCTCCTCCTTCCTCGTAAAGCACTTCCTCATACCGTCGATCCTTTGTCATAACCGCCATAAGCTTCAGAAGTTCATCTGTATGCCTGAATTTCTCTGCGTCTCGAGGTCTGTAGTCCGGATTGCTCCTCTTATGTACAAAATAATCAACTACAATCCTGAAGTCGCTGTGAAAATTATTAATCGCCTCCTCGGGTAAATGTGATATCTCAAATACGTTAATTCCATAATCCTTCACATATGGTTTCAGTTCCTCAGGAACTTTAACTACATCATACAGCGTCCTGTTCTTTCCCCACGGTCTGTCTCCAAAGTACAGCACCAGTGTGATGACAGGATATAATTCCTTCTGTCCGATTTGGGCTCTGTATGCTGCGCCATCATAGCCGATCACTCTCAGCGGCATATGCGGGTCGTATTTGGTCTGATTTTCTGCGCCAAATAACGCAATCCGGATATTGATTTTCTTACCGTTCTCTGCAAGCCAGTATTTTGCTACATCCCGATCCTGTTCTCGTATCCTACCGTCAGCCTTATACAATGAAAAAGGCTGTGCATCCGTCAGACTTTGTTCTTTCACAATCTGTTTTCCGCTAAACAGAAGTCCGTTCACTATATCCGCAAATACGTCATTATATTGTTCTAATGTCTTTTCAGTAAGGTCTTTCTCTTGCAATTAGAAAAATCACCCCCAAGTAATTGCAGGAAGAGCGGATTCGACCTTCTTTTAAAAATCTTAACGCAGTTTGGGGAGGGCTTCAACAAAAACACGCTCCTTACACTGCTAAACCAGAGCAGGTCAGAAAATAGAAGTGACAGGGGAATTATCAGCTGCCGCGAAAGAATTAATCATAATGGCTGCTCTGTCCTCTGGCACAGGGACATGCAGCGCGAACATGGGAAAGGCGACGAGGAAAGCGCGAGCATAGCGCCGCCGGCGAAGGACCTGTCCGAAGCGCACTTTGCTGAATGACTTCTTTATCAAACAATCTCAGGGCAAAGTGCGCAAGTTTCCGCAGCCGGCGGCTGATAAGCGGCGCAGCGCTGACGAGGAGCTCCCGTGAGCGCGCATCCCCTGTGCTGAGGACAAAACAAGGCACAAATTATTTATTCCTCCGTAATCCCATTCCACAGCCTGTAATACAGCCCGCCTTTTGCCAGAAGTTCCTCATGCGTTCCTTCTTCCTCAATATTGTTCTTTCCGAGGACGAGGATCCTGTCTGCATTCCGGATGGTGGTGAGTCTGTGTGCGATGGTAAGGGTTGTCCTTCCATGGGCCAGCTTCTCAAGGCTTCTGCCGACGAGCACCTCGCTCTCGTTGTCGAGCGCGGAGGTTGCTTCATCGAGAAGGAGAATTCCGGGATCCTTGAGGAAAACACGGGCTATGGAAATTCTCTGTTTCTGGCCGCCGGAGAGCTTTACGCCTCTTTCTCCGATATAGCTATCATATCCGTTCGGGAGCTTGCTGATGAATTCGTCGGCGCCGGCCATGACCGCTGCCTTCTTTATCTCCTCATCGGTCGCACCGGCCTTGCCGTATGCGATATTCTCGCGCACCGTTCCGCTGAACAGGTAAACATCCTGCTGCACGATGCCGATACTGTGGCGAAGGCTCTTTAACGTCACCTTGCGAATGTCCTGTCCGTCGATCAGGATGTATCCGCCCGTCACGTCATAGAAGCGGGGAATCAGGTTGCAGATGGTTGTCTTGCCGCCTCCGGAAGGCCCTACAAGCGCTACGTTCTCTCCTGCATTGATATGAAGTGTAAGGTGACGCAGAACCTTGTTGTGATCATCCGGATATTCGAACGATACATCCTCAAAGTCGATCCTGCCCTCCTTAAGCTGAAGTTCAACAGCATCCGGTGGATCCTGGATGTCGACCGGGGCGTCCATGATTTCAAAGAACCGTTCGATGCCGGTCATACCGCGCTGGAACTGTTCCGCGAATTCGACGATTCTGCGGATGGTTGCAATCATGGTTGAGACATAGAGAATATAGGCAACCAGATCGCCCGCGCTGATTTTGTTATAGATCAGGAAGAGACCGCCCGCCAGGATGACAACCGTGTACATCAGCCCGTCGAACAGTCTCGTGGAGGTGCCGTACGCCGCCATGGCGTAGTACCACTTTGTCTTGATTTTCCGGAATTTTCCGTTGCCCTCGCCGAATTTTGCCTCCTCAAGCTCTTCGCCGGTAAAGGCCTTCACAACCTTCTGGCCGAGCAGGCTGTCCTCAATCGCAGCATTGAGCTCGCCGATCTGGAAGCGCTGATCCTTCTGTGCCGTGCGGAGGTTATGGTTGAGCTTTACGCTCACCGCCAGCATCAGGGGGAGGCATGCGAATACAAGGATGGTCAGCGGGACGGAGGTACCGCACAGGATGACAAAGGATGCCAGGATCTTGATCCCGGCAATGAAGAATTCCTCCGGGCAGTGATGTGCAAACTCCGTGACATCGAACAAGTCATTTGTAATCCTTCCCATGATCTGTCCGATTTTTGTGTTTGCATAAAAGGTATCGCTGAGCTGCTGCAGGTGGCTGAAGGCATCGGTTCTCATATCCGTCTCGATATGGACGCCCATGATATGCCCCTGCGACTGCATGTAGAAATTTGCCCCGGCGTCAATGATGCGCAGGACAATATAAACCGCTGCCAGCTTAAGGAGCCCCGAAACCGTAAGGGGCGCAGCCGTTCCAAGCGCGGAATTCGTGAGCCTCCTCATGATCATCGGCAGCACGATGTCGCAGAGCGTCGTGAGTGAGGCAAAAAACAGATCCAGCACTAGAAGCTTTCTGTATTTTTTAAGATATGGCCAGAAGCGGCCGATCAGATGAGACGTTTTGTATGTCTGTGCAGTATTGTTCATAACATTTACTTTTGTTTGCGTTATTTCACGTATCCCGTCTCGAAATCAACTACGTTCCTAAGCGGTTTTCCGGAGACATAGGCATTGAAATTGTCGGCTGCGATCTGCGCGATGAGATCCAGCGTCACATCCATGTGATCACCTCCTGTCGCATGCGGTGTGATCAGCAGGTTTTCAATATCCCACAGCGGGCTGCCTTCGGAAAGGGGTTCCTTCTCGAAGACGTCGACTCCGGCAGCCGCTATTTCGCCATTAAGAAGCGCGTCCCTCAGGGCCTCCTCGTCCTGGGATGTGCCTCTTCCGACGTTGATGAAGACCGCTGAATTTTTCATCAGCGAGAACTTTTCTTTATTGTAAAAATGGTAAGTCGCTTCCGTCCCGGGAAGGATGCTGCAGACTACGTCCGCGCGGGGCAGGAGGCTCTCAAGATTCTCAACAAGATACAGCTCGTCCACACATTCGGGACATTCGGAGGGTCTTCTCTTCACGCCGATCACACGGGCGCCCATGGCCTTAACGAGTCCGGCGTAAACCAGCCCGATGGCGCCGAGGCCGACAATCAGTACGGTCGCTCCGCGAAGCGACGTGACCTTTCCGCGGTCCGACCAGACATGCCGGTTCTGGTCATCCCTGTACAGATGCAGCTTTTTGATCAGGCAGAGCGTCATGGCGAACGCACTCTCCGCAACCGACTGGGAATAGGCTCCCGTGGAGCTTAAGAGGATCGTTCCCGGCTTTAAGACGCCAGGCTTTACATAGGCGTCCGCTCCCGAGGATGTCAGCTGCAGATACTCCAGGTTTTCGCAGTTCTTAAGCCTTCCCGGTTTCGGAAGTCCGATGATAACATTTGCAGACTGCAGAAGCTCGTCATCCGGATTCCTGTCATACACATAGGCATATTCATCACTGCATTCCAGCCTGGTTTTCTGCTCCTTGGTCATCTGCGCCATGATCAGTGCCTTTTTCATCCTCTGCCTCCTTGATTTTCCTTATTGTCCATTCATCCACATATTCCCGGAGCCTTACAAAGTATTCCGAAAATTTCATATTGTCCTGCCCGTAGGTCATCTGAAGGTCATATTCCAGCGGCAGCCACGTCTTGATATCCGACTCATTGTGTGAGATCAGCGCCTCCAGCTTATCGAGTGCCTTGTAGGTTCTGGCTTCCTTTGTCTCAAGCGCTTCCATCTCGCCAAGAAGCTTTTCCCACTCGCTTTTTTGCGGCTGCGGGAAGGTGCCGACCCAGCTGCCGAAAATCTCTTCCTCTTTTTTCTCGTCCGAACCGCCCTTTAAAAACGCCGGAATATCGCCGGTAAAGGCTTCTCCGAGGTCGTGGATCAGGCACATACGGATCACCTTGTTCATATCGGTGCCGGCAAATGCCTCTTCCCCCGAAAGAAGCATTGCCATGAGTGCCAGCCGGAAGGTGTGGTCCGCAACACTCTCCTGCCTTCCCGGCTCAGTCCAGCAGTGCCTCGGCGTCGTTTTCAGTTTTGCCGCAACGGATAAAATGGAAATAAACTGCTCAGGTGTCATAATCTGCCGCTCCGCTTCCGATGATGTTATTACATCACTTCATGTTACCTCATTGTATCTGATGCGTACAGCCTCGAAAGCCTCAATTGTTATTCGCTCCGGCAATATTGCAGTATGGTACACAATATCGGAATTCAGTCCCCGCTGTGCGCCGCCGGTTAACCGGCACATTGAGGTGTATAATTTGTACTGGTGTGATACGATTTTATTAATAAAAAACGGGAGGAAATGATCTACTATGAAAAAATCAGCTGCAATAGCAGTAACAGGAATTCTTTGTGCCGCTCTTTTGTCCGCCTGCAGCATGTCTGCGGCACCGGCAGGTCAATCTCTGGCTGCAAATCAGGAGCAGTCCGCTGCCGAGAGCGATACAGAAACCGCAGAGAATGCGCAGGCGTCCGGGGAGATGCAGACGTATACAAGCGGCTACGGCTGGTCCGTAAAATATGACCCTGCCGTATTTGAAATGATGGAGTCCGAGGAATCCGTCAGCTTTTACTATCTGGATGAGTCAGCGGGCGTCAACACGGTCCTGATCACCTATGTCGACAGTGTGCAGCCGGAAGAACTCCTGTATAACCTGACCATGGCGATGACGGATGACCCCGAGAGCATTATAAGAAGCGAAGGCTTCTTTCCGGGAACAGATGACAAATGGTGCTTCCGGCGCGTTGTCCCGGCATCGGAAGAAACCTCCGGTCTGACTGACACATTGATTGCGGGCGAGTATAACGGCGCTGTCCTGATGTTTGAGGTTCTCAGCGAAACCACCGGGGACGACTCCGTCGATATCCCCGCAAGTGATGCGGTTTCAGAGCTGATTAACTCCGTTACCTATGACCATTTTTATGATCAGGAAATGTTCAGCTACTATCCCGGGAGCTGGCAGGCGGAGAACCCCGAAGACGGAGATCTCTCTGTCGTGCTAAGCAAGGATCACACCGGCGTCCTGCATCTTGAAAACGACGTCGACATCCTCTGGGGATCTGTGGAACTGATTCCCGCAGACGGAAGCGATCCGTATGAGTATACCGTAGAAGGTGAGAATCTGATGCTACACCTGGGCGATGACTGGATCAGCTTTACAAAGCAGGAAGACTCAGCTGCCTCAGAATAAATACTGCTTCATTATGAAACTCCCGGGCACGAACTAATCTTCCTGTTTCTGCGTACTATTGTTACAATATGAACAGGGTTTAGTGATACTGAAAAGGAGGGTTATATGATCTACAACGAGTATCTCGGAATGAATCTTTCCCGGCTCGGATTCGGCTGCATGCGCTTTAAAACGGATCCCGAATCGGGCGAAATTGATCAGGCGCTTGTAAACGAAATGTTCGACGAAGCGATCCGCGGAGGCGTTAACTATTTTGATACGGCCTATCCGTACCTCGGAGGAAAGTCCGAAATCGCGATGGCAGCTGCCCTTGAAAAACATCCGCGCAGCAGCTATTACCTCGCCGACAAGTTCCCCGGCCATTCTCTTCCCGGCCCGGTCGACAACCGCGCGCTCTTTGAGATTTCCCTGGACAAGTGCCGCACGGACTATTTTGACTTCTACCTGATGCACAACATCAATGAGTGGACGCAGAAGACCTACGAGAGCGAGGAGTATCATATTTTACCCGATCTCATAAAACTGCGCGAAGAGGGCAAAATCCGGCACCTTGGCTTCTCCTACCACGGAGGCGCCGACTTCCTTGAGGAGTTTCTCAAAAAGCATGAGGGCGTGTTCGAGTTTGTGCAGATCCAGTGCAATTATCTGGACTGGACGCTCCAGAATGCGCAGAAGAAATATGACATCATCACAGACCACGGGCTCGGCGTATGGGTCATGGAACCGTGCCGCGGCGGGAAGCTTGCGGTTCTCTCTGAGGAAAACACGCAGAAGCTCCGCGCTCTCAATCCGGATGCCAGCAGCGCGTCCTATGCGTTCCGCTTCCTGCAGGACAAGCCCGGAATCAAGATGATCCTCTCCGGCATGAATGAGATTTCACAGGTAAAGGATAATCTCGCGACCTTTGACAACTACCAGCCCCTTGGCGCTGAGGAAAAGGCCGCCCTGAACGAGATAGCGGAGAGCCTGAAGACGGGCGTTCCCTGCACCGGCTGCCGCTACTGCTGCGACGGCTGCCCCATGGAGCTGAACATCCCGTACCTGATCGAGTGCTATAACAATTATATGTTTGCCTCCGCCATGACCATCTCGATGCGCATCGACGGACTCGACGAAGACAAGAGACCTGCTGCCTGCATCGCCTGCGGCCAGTGCTCTCACGCATGCCCCCAGGGGATCGACGTTCCCGCCGTCATGCAGGAGCTTGCGGACATTTACGCGGCCGCGCCGAAGTGGTCGGAGGCCTCAAAGGGCAGACAGACAGCCATCCTGCACGACCTGAAGATGGACTGATATAATTCGAAACATACATTAACACAGCTCAGCCGGATCCGATATACAAAGGATCCGGCTGAGCTTTTCTGGACTCTTTCTACAGAGTCTTACTTATTGCATACTGCCGGGGAATCTGTCTCCTGTCACGCTCTTTCATCCAGAGGAAGAATTACACAGGACGGATACTTCTTACCGGAGAGAATCTTCTGATGCGCCACCCTGACATCCGTCTCCTCCGACCACACCTTCTGTGTATTGGGATGCACAGAGTATTCAGGGAAATTGGAGGAGCTGATATCCAGGCGAAGCCTTGATCCTTTCCGGACACTGAAGGCAACCTCCCAGAAGGATATCGTGATCTCCAGCGGTCCTCCTTCATATTCCTGTCTGGTCTTTGCCCCGTTCCGGAATCCCAGTGTCGTGATGCCGTCACGGATATTATATGCCTCACCGTCCTCGTTTACTTCCATCAGCTTTGCCGTAAAGCAGGTGTCAGCCGCGTCGCTCTCAATCCAGAGTTTTGTTTTGATCTGACCGACGATATCCAGGTCCTCCGAAACCGGTTCCGATACATAGCTGAGAACATCCTTCCGGTAGTTCGGCCCGGGCTGCTTAAGACTGCCGACGCCTTCCGCAGTATAAAAAAGCGTTCCCGATCCATAAGAGGCAACCGGATCATCCGGATCATAGTCGTACTCTCTTACGCCTTCAGGGCCTGCCTGCTGCGAGAGCGCATCGCCGTTAAGGAAATAATACCTGTAACCTGTCACCGGAGTGGGCCAGGTCGGATAGCTGCGCCATTCATCCTTTCCGATCACGTAATAGTTCACAGATGCTTCGGGTATCTCTCCCTTCACAAGGATGTCCGTAAACCAGCGGATCTGCTGTTCATATTCCGAAATGGCGGCATGTTCCTGATGCTTCTGTCCGGGGATAACGGGTATCAGTGGATGATTACCGGGGTTGACCTGCACCACACTGTGAAGTCTGGATGCATCAGCCAGTTTCCCGTAGCTGCGGAGCATATTTCCAAGGTGAATGTCATACCATCCTTCACCGATAAAGACAGGAATGTTCATTTTGGAAGGCACCTGCTCCAGTGTCCCCCACAGCCCCTGCGTCCAGTACGGATCGGAGGGCGCGGGATGCGTTATGAAATCTCTGTAGACCTGGACCCTTGCTTTCCAAAGGTCTGTATCAACGTTGATCTGCGGGCGGTATTTTGCACTCGTCATATAATCGGTCTTCACGTCATCGCGCGCGTTTTCCATCAGCCAGGATGTATAGACATCCTGACGGAACGCGCCTTCCTGCCAGAGAGACTCATGCCACTCAGTTCCGAGTACCGTCAGATACATGGTCTTAACTTTATCCGGCAGGATATCGGCGATCGACCAACCAACCAGCGCAAGATAGCTTGCGCCCACAAGGCCAATGTTCTTTACCCATTCCTGTTCCTGCAGCCAATTCATCAGAGCTGCGCCGTCGCTGCGCTCGTAGATATACGGCTCCCAGATTCCCTCTGAGCCGTTGATACCGCGCGTCCACTGTACTACGACAGCAAATCCCCGCTTTGCCAGTTCCCTGGCCTGATGCATGCTGAGAGGCTCTGCAAATACATAGCAATTGCGGATCACGATGGTCGGAAACGGGCCTTCCAGATCCGCAGGCTTAGATATAATTGTCCGCAGGCGGTACTCCGGCGTGACTGGCAGCATGATTTCATTCAACTCAATATTCTGTGTAAGAGGAGTCTGTACCCTGTTATACTGCTCCTCTATCTGTCTGAACAGTTCCTGTAATTCCTTTTCACCCAT
>CADBPC010000091.1 GCA_902796425.1 uncultured Lachnospiraceae bacterium | reverse complement strand
CTCCCACGGCGTAAAGCTGAACGAGGACATGGCTTCATTCGACAGCGCAGATATCCGTGACAACCTTGTGACCGAGGAGGAGCACTTTTTCCATGAGGGCTCCTCAATGCGCAGAATCGGCGATACCTATTATTTCGTGTACGCCAGCATTGCTTACGGAAGGCCGACGTCACTGGCCTATGCCACATCGGACTCTCCGCTGGGGCCCTTTACCTACAGGGGCGTCATCATCAACAATGAGGGATGCGATCCCCAGAGCTGGAATAACCACGGCTCCATCGAGTGCGTTAACGGGCAGTGGTATGTCTTCTACCACCGCTGCAGCCGGGGGACGAAACTGTTCAGGAGACTGTGCATCGAGAAAATAACAGTCCTCCCGGACGGTACGATCCCGGAGGTGAAAATGACCTCACAGGGAATCGGCGATCCGTTTGCGCCCGGAGAGTGCATTAAGGGATATGAAGCCTGCGCCGTAAGGGGAGGGTGCTATATCGGACTTGCAAAAGAGGGTGAGCCGTGGCCGGAAAAGCTGACGAACCTGAAGGCAGGGAATGAGGCTGTCTTCCGTTACATCCAAAGAGATCCCGCGTATTCGAAGATACAGATTACGGCCGGAGGATGCGGAAGAGTTTCGGTCATGATGGACGGGAAGAGGGTCGGAACCGTGCAGATTTCAGCAGACAGTGATATCCGCACCTTCTGCGGGGAGATCAGCCCGGAGGCTGCTGCCGCCGCGCGCGATGAATCCAAAGCTGCCGGCGCCGAAGGAATCGAGCTGACACTTTGCATCGAGGAGAGTGAAGAGCTCGAAATCTTTGATATTACGATGGAGGCCTGACAGATATCTGGCAGAGCCCGGACGGACGAACTGCAATTTCTGAGTTATCAGACGATTTACTAAAAAGATTGTCACTGAAAACCGCAAAAAGATTTGACAACATCAGACGGTTATAGTATATTTATTTCTGCGCTGAGGAAACAGTAAAGCGCAGAAATAAATGCGATAGTAGTACAGTTGGTAGTACGCCACCTTGCCAAGGTGGAGGTCGCGAGTTCGAGCCTCGTCTATCGCTCTACCGGAAATCCTGTCAAGGATTTCCTTTTTTTTATTTCTTGATAATATGTTCACTTTGTTCACCGTGAACATACAGCTTCAGGTCCTGTCTGCATTGACATCAGCAGTGGGGCGTTTTCTGCTCGTCTATCGATTCCGGACCTGACAACTATTCTGGCCCACAGGGGGATGAAGAGAAAAGTGTTGACATGTGAAGAAATCTGCGATACTCTGCAAGTGGGAAATCCCACAATGATCAATCGGAGGTGATTGTATGTCAACTGCAGTTAAAACATATGACGCAAAGATGGATTCTAAAAAACGTATTACACTGCGCAATGCTTTATATGAGTACTACCATGTAGAAGAATTTGACGACGGAAGAATCGTTCTGGAACCTCGTGAACTGGTTCCGCCTTTTCAGATCTCGGAAAAGAGCCTCGCTATGATGGATCAGGCGATGGAAAATCTGAAACAGGGCAGAGTATCCAAGGCTGTTGATCTGTCTGCATTCGAGGAATAAATATGTCTGAGATTCATATGGGTATCCCTGAGATGGAGGAATTCTGGGATGCATTGACAGAAAAAGTATCCTCGGGTAAGGCCTCAAAAAATGAGCATAAGCTTTACAACCTTATAGGCAAAGCAATGGTTCTTCTGGCCAACGATCCCAGGCATCCAGGTCTGCAGAGTCATGAGATCGAAGTGCTGACAGCGCGATACGGAACAAAGGTCTGGTGCTCTTATCTCCAGAATAATACGCCTGCTGCCGGCCGCATTTTCTGGTCGTATGGTCCAGATAAAGGAGATATAACGGTTGTGGCAATAGAGCCTCACCCGAATGACAGCAAGAGTAATGCATATAAGAAGATCACATTGTCACTAATGCAGACAAAGAAGGCATGATAGCTTCGGATACCAAAGGGATTTCTGTTCACCAAATAAAAAGCCAATGAGCGGTACTTCCTTTCTTCTCAGGGCTTTTAAGGCTCCTGGTATTCGCTTTCGAGTCTTGTCTATCGCTCCACCGGAAATCCAGTCAAGGGTTTCCGGTTTTTTATGTCATGAAAATCTATTCACTCACTTCCCTGACTGTTTCTGCAAAAATGGTCCTTCCGAACCATTTTTATCTGACAGCCATTTTCCTATAATTTAGTATATGTCTGCATTTGGCTTACTATGCTTATTATCATGCAATGAAGGAGGCGATGCCATTTGAATGAAAAGGTAAAAGTCCTGGTCGTGGATGACCAGTACGTGGCAAGGAGCTTCTTTGAAATGCAGGTTCGTATGTCAAAAAACTATGAACTGACCGCTTCCCTTGCAAGCGCGGAAAAGGCAGTCGACTACTGCCTGAATAATCCGATCGATCTGGTGATCATGGATGTCATGATGAAGTACGGACTGGACGGCCTGACCTGCGCCGGGATCATCAAGAACAATGATCCGAAGATGAAAATCATCCTGGCAACATCCACAGCGGAGTCGGAATGGATCGATAAAGCAAAACAGGCAGGAATCGACAGCTTCTGGTTCAAGGAGTATCCGGACATCTCATTGACCGAAGTTATGGACAGGACGATGAAAGGTGAATCCGTGTATCCGGATGATTCGCCAAATCCGGAGTTCGGCAGCATAGAAAAGTTTGACCTTACAGAAAGAGAACTGGAAGTGCTGCGGGAGCTGACGGTTAATCGGACAAACGAAGAAATCGCTGAAAAGCTGCATATTTCAGAACACACAGTTAAGCGGCATATCCAGAACATGCTGGAAAAGACAGGATATAAGAACAGGATCGACCTGGCGGTAAATGCAAAAACGATCGGGCTGGTCGTCCATGAGGATGACCGGGTAAAAGCAATTCAATGAGAAACGGGAGGGGTGAAACATGAAACGGATCGGAATGAAGATCATGAGCATAATGCTGATGACGGTGATGCTGTTTGGCCTTGTGCCGATGAGCGTCATGGCAGCGCCGGAAACCTACCCCGTCTGGGTCGGTTCCACACAGGTGACCAGCGCCAATAAGGACGATATCCTGGGTGACGGCGGGAAGGCAAAGTTCGATCCGGATACGAATACGCTGACGCTGAATAATCCTTCGGTAAGCGGAGAGTATAATTATGCGTCGGTCTATGCCCAGGGTATTGATCTGACAATGGAAGGCAGCGCAACTCTCAGCGGATCGGATGCAGGAATATTTGTCAGCAGCGGTTCTTTAAGCCTGAACGGTGATTTTACTATATCCGGCGTTAGCTCGGGTGTTTTTGTTAAATACAATATCACCATTACCGGCGGTACCGTGACTGCCAGTGGGGATATTTCAGGCATTGAAATGAACTCGAATGAAAGTACGCTTACCGTCACCGGCGGCGAGCTGAAGGTTTCCGGCAAAAACGGTATCCGTGGATATAATGGCGGCAGTAATCTGAAAGTTGAGGGAGGAACTGTTGCTATTAATTCTACAGAAAAAGCAATTAACGTTTTAACAGTAACCTTCTCCGGCGGTACGGTGACCGCCACGGGCGGCGGAAATGGCATTTCTTCCGGCGATATTACGGTTACCGGCGGAAAAGTGACAGCATCAGGCTCGGAGCACTATGGCATCTCCTGCAAGAATCTAACCATCAACGGCGGCGAGGTGGAGGCCTACGGCGATTCTACCGCACACGCGATATATGCATCATCCGCAATCACCCTGGGCGAGGGCATTGCGGTGGTTACGCCTTCCGGCGGCAGCGTCAGTGAAGATAAAACATGCATTGTTGACAGTGAGAACGAAAAGGTTGTTCACGCAGTCATCCGAACGTTCACCCCCACCACCCATATCGTCACATTCGATACAGCCGGCGGCTCAACCGTCCCGCCCCAGACCGTGAATAACGGTGAGAAGGCTGTGCGGCCTGCCGATCCTGTCAGAGAGGGGTTCGGATTCGGAGACTGGTACAGCGACGATACGCGCACAACACTTTATGATTTCGATGCTCCTGTTACGGGAGACATTACCCTTTACGCGTCATGGAAAAGCTATATCGCCGCCATTGAGGTCGTGAAGGTCTGGGATGATGATGACAACGCGGCGGGAAAGCGGCCCGATCACGTAGATGTGAAGATTTTTGCCGATGGAACTGAGAAAACGGTGCTTTCGCTGAATGCGGCCGGGGAATGGAAAGCCATCTCTGTGATGTCAAGCGGCAAACCCGATGTGGAACTCACCTGCGAAGAGATCGTTCCCGAAGGCTATACACTGGTCAGCAGCGTGAAGGAAGGCAACACAGTAATATTGACCAACAAGTACGGCGTAACGCCCGCACCGGTACATACAGTAAAGTTCGAATCCGACGGCGGCTCTGCCGTTTTGGACCAGACAGTGGCTGACGGCGAAAAGGCCGTAAAGCCTGCCGATCCCACCAAAGAAGGCTTTGAATTCGGCGGCTGGTACAAGGACAGCTGGCTAACCGAGCCATACGATTTTAACACCCCCGTCACCGGGGACATCACCCTTTACGCCAAGTGGATTAATTACCTCTATGTCGTTGAAGTCGTGAAGGTGTGGGATGATAACGATGATGCGGCAGGCAAGCGCCCTGACAGCATTGATGTGAAGATCCTGGCCGACGGGATTGAGAGAAGTGCGATTACGCTTAATAAGGATCAGGAATGGAAAACCTTCTTCCTGTATCCCAGTGGGAAACCGGATGTGGAGTTTGCCTGTGAGGAGATTGTGCCCGAGGGTTATAATCTGGTCAGCAATGTGAAGGAAGGCAACACCATTACACTGACCAACCAGTACATCGCCGCGCCTCCGACACCTCAGGCCCCCGCACCTGTCGTTTGTACAGTTAAATTCGATGCTAACGGCGGCAGCGGCAACATGCCGGATATCACAGTAGGCGGCGGTAAGCAGCTGACACTTCCCGAGAATGGCTTCACTGCTCCGCAGGATAAGGTATTTGACAGATGGGATGCGGGTAAGCCCGGGGACATAATTACTGTTACAGGCAATCTGACAATAAAGGCGGTCTGGAAAAACACACAAGACTATCATGAACATGTTTTTATTTGGCAGGTTACCCGAAAAGCAACACCTGAAGACGACGGTGAGATGATCTATACGTGTAAGGAGTGCGGCGCAGTGGCACAGGTGCTCCCGATCTCCGGTTATGCCGCTTTCAATGAGGATGCCGCAGACAAGATCAGGAACGCACAGCCCGGCGCGGAAGTTGTAATCTCCACAAAGAGATGGATCAGCCTTGGTGCAATTGCCTGGAATGAGCTGACAAAGCGCCCGGATGTGAAGCTGGTGATCGATTATCAGGACAATGACAGGATGTACGAAGTCGTGATTCCGGCAGGAACAGACATTAAGGCATTGATGAACGAAGAAGGCTACGCCGGGTTCCTCTTCCTCTCCGGCAGGTTCGGAAGGAATGAGATCCAGGTGTATTAAGCACGGATCTTATAACGGACATCCTTAACAGAAAGACATACGCAGAGCCCGCCCCGGCCGGATCGGAAGATCCGGGCCACAGCGGGCTTTGTTACATTGCAGCTGTTGCCGGTGGCGGAGCAGGAACCTATAATTTTGTTATCAACGCGGAAGGAGGCGGTGCCATGACAAAACAGAATAGAAATACATGGCTGTTCGTCCTCTTTCTTGTAATGGCAGCAACTGCGAATGTACTGAGCCGGGTATTTTCATACGGCCCTGCCAGTCTGATGACGTGCCTTAACTATGTGATCCTGACAGGCCTCCTGCTGTACTGGGCCGGGTCCGTACGGACAAGGCTCCTTCCTTCACCTGCGAGGACATATGTTTACGCTGCGGCTCTACTGCTGCTGTTTTACATGCTGCTTCGAATCTTCAAGTACCGTTTCACGGTGGAACCGGCGGTGCTTCGCTATGTTACGTATGCCTATTGGATCCCGCAGATGCTGGTCCCGGCTTTGTTTCTCATGGCGTGCATCCGTATCCGGCGCAGCGGACAAACCGGCGAAAAACCATGGGAGGCCCTGCTCCTGATCCCCGGCTTTCTGTGTGCCCTGGCGGTCATGACCAACGATCTGCACTTCCTTGTTTATGTTCCGAAGGCCGGCATTCCGTGCTTTAACATGGAGACCGGAACCTATTCCTACGGACCGGTGTTATATTTCCTTTACATCTGGATGATCCTGGCAGCAGTCGCAGGTCTTATGCTCCTGTTCCGCGAGGCCGGACGCCTGCAGAAAAGAGCGATCCTGGAACTGCTTTGCATGGTCACCCTGTGGTTTGGCATCGTCCTGCTTGACCTCCTTTATCTTGACTGGTATAGCAGATTCCATCCTTTTAATGTGCCGGAGGCGCACACCTTCGGTATGCTGGGGGTCATGGAGATCTGTATCCGGCACCGTCTGATCCCGTATAACGAGAACTATTCAGGATTCTTCCGCATCCTCCGGATGCCGGTCCTGATCACGGACAGGGCATTCCGGACCGTTTATCATACAGAGCCTCCCCTGTCCGCAGGGCAGGATGAGCTGAAAGCCGCCCTGAAAGGCCCCTTGGAACTGGCCGGTGACCGGAAACTGTCCGGCACACAGCTCCAGGCAGGATACGCCTTCTGGGCGGAAGACGAAAGCGGGGTCCGGAAGGCACAGAGAAGGCTGAGGGACGCTAACGAGACGATCGAACAGGAAAACGAGCTGATTCGGGCGGAGACCGAGCAGAAGGAGAAAGACGCCTATCTGCAGTCCAGGCACCGCATTTACCATGAGATCGCGGAAAAGCTTTATCCCACGCAGCAGAGGATCAGTCAGCTGCTGGACAGTACCTGTCCCGGGACGGAAGACTTTCGGGATAAGATCGCCAGAGTTTGTGTTTTCAACGCCTATGTAAAACGGAAGACGAACCTTCTCCTTCTGGCAGCGGAAAAGGACAGTCTGGATATCCGGGAACTGACCATATCCATGCAGGAATCGGCAGATTACCTGACGATGGCAGGCTTAAGAACGACAGTGCGTTCACAGGAGGATGGCCTTCTTCCTGCAGCCCGGATCGTACAGTTATATGACGCGTTCGAACAGATCGCGGAGCAGCTGATTTGCAGGACATCCTCCCTGATGGTCTCCTTAAACGACGGTATGCTGCGGCTTGCTGCAGCAGCGGCGGATACAGCGCCGGATATGGAAGGGATCACGCTGCCGGTAAATGTACGAAGAAGCGAGGATATATTGTACATGGATATCTTTATTGGGAAGGAGGAAGAAGCGTCATGACGATCCACGAAGCTATTTTTTCCCCGCTCAGACAGCCGCTCCTTGCCATCCTGTACCTCCTCCTGACGCTGCAGATGACGCTCCTCGTCAGTGCCTTCCGGGACGGAAGAAGCCGCGGATGGAGGCTGTTTTTGCTGCTGCATCTGATGTTTAGCTTTGTCTGTTTGTGGATGCCGCTCTGGGATCTCGATTCAAATCCCTATCGGACGGACCGGCCTATACCATTGCCTGCAGTCCGAACACCTTTCACATCACTGCCGGTCAGTGCGCTGTTCCTTTATGAAGTCCTGACAGCGGTCATCCTTGCGTATGTTATCGGTGATTTTTGCCGGTATCAGAGAGCGCATCCGACGGTCAAAAGTGTAAAGGAGACAATGGATCTTCTGCCTGTCGGCATTGCCTTTGCCAAAGAGGACGGGACTGTGGTCTTGGGCAACCTTGTGATAAATGACCTTGCAAGGAAACTGACCGGAAAGAGGCTGACGGATCTGTCTGTCTTCAGGGATGCCGTAAAGGTCACCCTGCCGGACACAGAACAGGTGTGGCAGCTGACGTTGGACAAGGCAGAGGCAGACGGCAAGCGGTTCATCCGGCTGACAGCGACGGACATCACGGAGCAGGCGGCGGCCACCCGGGAACTGGAAGAGAAGAACAAAAAGCTGAAGGATATCCACATGCGGCTGGATATTTACAACAAGCAGGCGGACCGCATCATCATCGCACAGGAGCTTCTGACGGCCCGGATGGCGGTCCATAACGAAGTAGGGAACATCCTCCTGGAGAGCCGGCATTACCTGAAGGATCCTTCCTCCATCGATGAGGAAATGCTCCTGCAGGCATTAAAGGACACGAATACATACCTGCTCAGGGAATACGAGGAGGATGACACCGCAAGGGACCCTCTGGCGGATGCCCTGGAAATGGCTGGCGCGATCGGCGTAAAGGTGAAGATCACGGGATCTGTCCCGGAAGAAGGTACGGCACGCGAGATCCTGGCCGCCGCCATCAACGAATGCTCGACCAATACCGTCAAACACACGGACAGCGACTGGCTGTCGGTGGAGGTCCGGCTGGAAGGATCCGGCAAGGCAGCTCGTGATCTCTGTTTCATCCTGCAAAGCGGCGGATCTTCCGGCGGGCAGATGCCTTTTGACGGATCAGCACTGTCAGAGATCCATGAGTCCGGCGGGCTGCTTTCTCTTCGGACACTTGTGGAGCGGGAAGGCGGCACCATGCAGGTTGAAAGTGCTTCGGAATTCCGGATTACGATACGATTGTCACATATTATAGTCGGCACTCAAAAGGTCTAAACTTTGGAATATCAGAATGTTGACTTTGGAATTTCCGATTTACGGGTTATGATCAGGCCAACCTTCGGGTTTTGTTTCGTCCAAATATCGGGTTTTATTTTGTCCAAGTATCGGGTTTTTGTTGGACTGGCATAGAATATGTGACGAGTGGCTGCTCGCTCCAAAGCTCTGGGACGCTGTTCGCTTTGAGGTGGATCATCGGTACGAGCTGGGACAGTTTGTCCTGACCGGTTCGGCTGTTCCGGCGGACACGAAGGAAATCACGCATTCAGGTACCGGCCGCTTTACCTGGATGACTATGCGGCCAATGAGCCTGTACGAATCCGGGGATTCGACAGGAGAGGTCAGTCTGCGTGAACTGTTTAACACACCAAAATCCATTGATGGAACGGCAACTGTCAGTCTGGATCGCCTGGCTTTTCTGATCTGCCGAGGTGGTTGGCCACAGGCTGTCAATCTGAGGAATGAAATTGCTTTGGATCAGGCGATGGACTACTATGATGCAGTAGTGCATTCTGACATTAACCGCGCTGACGGTGTCAGCAAAAATCCAGAACGTGTCAAGCGTTTGATGAGGTCTCTGGCACGCAATCAGGGGCAGCAGGTTGCCAATACTGTAATTGCCGAGGATATCAAGGCAAATGACGGGTCGACGATCGAGGATGAAACGGTAGCAAGCTATATCTCTGCGCTGAAAAAGATATTTGTAGTGGAGGATATGCCGGCCTGGAATCCGAATCTCCGCTCAAAAACCGCCATTCGCAGTGCCGATACTCGATACTATGTTGATCCATCTATTGCCGTGGCTGCCATTGGTGCGGGACCTAACGATCTGATCGGCGATCTGAAAACCATGGGATTTCTTTTTGAAACACTCTGTGTAAGGGATCTGCGTGTGTTTGCAGATGCTCTGAACGGCAAAGTGTATCATTATCGGGATAAAAATGGTTTGGAATGCGATGCAGTCGTGCACCTTCGTAATGGTTCCTATGGCCTGATTGAAATCAAACTGGGCGGGGAAAAGCTGATTGAGGAAGGTGCCGGAAGCCTGAAATCACTCCGCGACAAGATTGATCCGGAAAAAATGAAAAATCCAGCATTCCTTATGGTGCTCACCGGTCTGGGTGATTTTGCATATCGCAGAGAAGACGGTGTGTATGTCGTTCCGATTGGGTGTTTAAAAGATTAAAACCTTTTGTCTGTTCACAAGAGAGAAAGCCACTGAGCCATGTAAGTGGGAAATGCGTTATCTTTACTTTCTTTGAACTCAACCCCAAAATTCTTTACCTTTTAAGCGGCTCAAGGTAAAAAAAGTAAAGATGGATGGGAGGCAGTTTGACGATTTTGTATGTAAGACTTGAAAATGCCCTTAGAGATAGAGGAATCGGGAAGACGGAGTTGTCAATGTAGCTTGGCCTGTCTACCAGAACTGTCGCGAAGATCGGAAAAGGTGAAAAGCTTTCCAGACGTAGTCTGGAAAAGATAGTTATAGAAACCTGTCTGGACGGACAGGATACATTTATAGGACTGCTGGATATGCTGGATATACCATATGAGCGTGATTAGCTCAGCCGACCGGTTTAGCTGAATGCGTAGTCAGAGACAGAATCTGGGGAATTGGTTTACCTATGGATGATCCGAACCGCAGCGAAGAAACAGACTGGAGAAGCCAGAACCTTCTCGGATATGCGCTGATGATGATAAGATCATCTCTCTGCAGGCAGCCAGTGTGAAGTTTAGTAAGAGCGGTATTGGCTTTGGCTAAAGGTGCGGAAGCCTGTTAATCAGGGCTATTTTGACGGCCGATCATCTCCTGATATATACTGAGACGGTACGAGAGGACTGTAAATTATGGGGAGAAGGCTTTATGACATTTCAACAGATGAAGGAGCTCTGCACGGTTGCTGAGTGCGAGAGCATTACAAAGGCTGCTGAAAAACTGTTCATTTCTCAGCCTGCGCTCAGTATGGCACTTAAGAAAATCGAAACGGAAGTCGGAGTACCGCTTTTTGACCATGCGGGCAGGTATACATACTTAAATGAAGCAGGAAAAGCAGTTTACGCATTTGCCAGCGAAACGCTTTCAGCATGGGATTCACTCCTGAATTCTATTCGGGAGAAGCAGATAGAAGACGAGAATCTCATCAGGCTCTGTTTTACGTCAGATTATATTTCCTCATATGTTATACCGGCGTTTGTCTCGAATTATCCTACGGTAGATATATCTATTCAGCTTCTGGATGATTCTGAGATCGGTGGAGCGCTGCTCAGAGGGAATTACGACATCGCCATTTCGAGGCAGCAATGGACGGACAACGAGACAATTGAGAGCATGTTCTTCTACAGGACAAAGCTGTTGGTTTCAATACCTTTGTCAAACCCATTATCGGAGAATAATTCGCTCAAGCTTAAGGATCTTGTGAATGAGAAAATTGTCCGGATCAGCAGAAAGGGAGAGTTCACCACTGAAGTAAATGAATTGGCCGAGAAGGAAAAGCTGCAGCTAAAGACGATGAAGAAGATCAATTATGAGGCGATAAAACAATTGCAGAGCAGTTTTGACTTTGTATATTTTCTCACTTCACTCCAGGCGGAGTTTGATTATAATCCAGCTAACAGAAGACTGGTTCCGCTGGAGGAGCCTCAGTTTTCAAGGGATCTGTTTATTTCCTATAAGAAGAGCAGTATTGACAAGCTTACTCCGTTTCTTGGCTGGGTGAGAAACCGGTGGGGACATACCTGGTCACAATAGGGATATGATACAACAAACATGCCGCGCGGTTATAAACTGCACGGCATGTTTATTAAGGGAATTGGAGTAAGCAAAAATATGTGTTCAAACCATTATGCATAGAACAGAAGAGCGGCAATAACGGTGAACGGTATCAGGATAATGACAAGCGGCAGGCCGCACAGCAGATAATCTTTGGGACGGTAGCCGCCGGCGAGTGAAACAGTGACGCAAGGGCTTCCGATCGGAGTAGTAACTGCGTTGTTGACCATTACCATTGCGGGAATGGCGATTGCCAGAGGGCTTACGCCGATACCCTGTGCCAGTGCAATACAGATGGGCGTGAACATTGCGTTTGTTGCTGTATTGGACATAAACTGTGTCAGCACACCACCAATGATTGCTACACAGAGGATAATTGTTGTGTAGTTTGCATTATCTCCGAGAATGTTCAGGATTCCGTTCGCGACCCACTTACCGGTTCCACTGGAGTTGACTGCTCCTGCCACGACAAGACAGAAGTTCAATACCCACATTGTATTCCAGTCGACTTGCTTCAGTGAAGGAACTACAGGAATTGTACCGGTGATCCAGAGAATGACGCAGCCGATGAAGGTGATGTTCTGATTGTCCCAGTGACCGAAGATGAAGCAAAGAATAGATCCGACAAGAACGCCGATCGCTACATATTTCTTCCACACAGGAACATCATCATAATTTCTGGCCTTTGTAATTTTATCATCAGAAATCAGGGGATCGTCAAAATCACAGGACTTCTTCAGAATATTGTAGCCGATTGTTGCGAAGTAAATTGCGGTAATAACTACAAGGACGATTGAGAGAGGAGCAGCGGAGAAGAAACCCATTGTTTCGACGCCGGCATCCTGCAGAGCACCCTGCGTAGCCAGGTTAGGGGCACCGCCGATCAGGGAAAGAGAGCCGCCGACAGTGGCTTCGATCGCGACACCCATGAGAAGGTACTTCGGATGAAGATTGCCCTTGGACTTTACGAATGCACCTGCCAGAACGGGGATCATCAGCATGACAAGAGCGGTGTTCGAGATGAAACCGGTTACGATTCCCGAGAAAAGGCAAGTGACGAATACGGCGATTCGCTCGCTCTCGATCACCTTGCCTCGGAATATTCTGTCTGCGGCTAGGTCAACCAGACCTGTCTCCTGAAGGGCATATACTTCAATTGACATTCCTATAAGGAAAATAATTGTGCTTCCGCCGAAACTGGAATACAGCTTATTCGGCTCTACGATGCCTGTCAGCCAGAGTGCGATACCTGTAAGTGTCATCGTTGCGGCAAGCGGGATTTTGTTCCATAGCATCAGAGCAAACATACAAACCAGTATGATAAGTGTTGTGACTATTTGCGGTGTCATTATGATCTCCTTTCAAAAATACGATTTGAACTGGCAGCTGCACTTATGCGTTTTGATGCATTTGCTTATATTGATACGCGTCTCAATGTGCAAAATGCTGATTGATAGCCGCCATTTCCCTAAAAGATCGTTAAAAATATAATAATCTCACCTTATTGGAATTGATAATATGCAAATCAGTGCAATCCATAACTAAAAGCTTATGGGATGTCTGCGAGAGCCTGCATTAACGGTGAAAAATCTCTGCCAGGCAACGCAGAACTGATGAAGGAGCAGCACAATATATAAGTAAAAGCTTATGAATCCTAAGGACTTGCTGATTATTCGGCAGGTTCTTTTTTTTGTAGGATAGATACGAGCATTTAGGCAATTTTTACAAAATTGCCTAGTGCTGGAAAGTATATTTGCATCGCGGATGGGAGGACATAAAGAAATGGAGACAAACCATGGTGCATTGGAAGATCTTGTAATTCTTGATCTCACACGTGTGGTTGCCGGACCCTTCTGCACATCTATGCTTGGCGATATGGGTGCCAGGATAATCAAGATTGAGAATCCGAAGGGCGGAGATGACAGCAGAACCTATGGGCCGTATGTGAATGGTGAAAGCGCGTATTTTGCCATGCACAACAGAAGCAAGGACGGAGTCACACTGAACCTGAAGGATCCGGATGGCAAAAGGGTCTTTCTTGAAATGGTAAAAAAGGCGGATGTAGTAGTGGAGAACTACCGCCCCGGTGTGATGGATAAGTTGGGACTGGGTTATGACACGTTGAAGGAGATTAACAATCAGATTATATACGCTGCAGTTTCCGGATACGGCTGTTATGGAAGGTATTCGCACAGACCGGGCTATGACATTCTGGGGCAGGCAATGGGCGGACTGATGAGCGTTACGGGACCCCGCGGCGGAGAACCCACAAAGGCCGGAAACGCAATGGGGGATATCCTTGGCGGACTTAACCTGACAATCGGCATTCTGGCAGCTGTTCATGCCAGAAACATCATCGGACATGGACAGAGGGTTGATGTGTCTTTGGTCGATGCGGTTCTCGTAAGCCTTGAAAATGTGTTTACCAGGTACTGGTATTCGGGCCAGATTCCGCCCCGAAACGGCAACACGAATCCGGCGACAGCTCCTTATGACACCTATAAGTCAAAGGACGGAATGGTAGTCATAGCTTGCGGCAATCAGCACCTGTTTGAATTACTTTGCACAGAAGTTATCGGAAAACCAGAATTAATTACGGATGACAGATTTGACATCAATGTCAAACGCGTGGCGAACATGGACGAATTAAAGCCTCTGATCGAAGAGTTTACATCAGTCCACGAAACGCAGGAGCTTGTTGATATGTGTCTTAAGAAAGGTGTTCCTGCGGGACCTGTCTATGATGTCAGCCAGATCACAAAGGATCCCCATATTGTTGAGGACAGAGAAATGTTCCCTGTCATAAATCATCCGGTTATCGGCGAGATGCATGTCAACGGAGACGCGGTAAAGCTTCTGGATACAATGCCGCATATAACGCGTCCGGCACCCACACTGGGAGAAGACAATGAAAGAATTTATACAGAATTTGCGGGACTTACAGTTGAGCAGGTCAAAGAATACAAAGAGCGTGGAGTCTTCTGAGATTAGTCAGGGTGATGTGAAGATGGAAGCATTTGGATATTCCATGCCGAACTATTTTCAGAGTATGCCGAAGATCGGACAGAAGCTGAATTCTGACGGCGGCGATAATGAACAGGAAATAAAGAAGATAGAGGAAGAAATCGAAAAGATCTCATTCGAAGCGATTAAGAACGGCCGGAGTGACGAATCTCTTGCAAAAAGTGGCCAGCTCAGCGCTATGCAGAGGATATTAAAGCTGGTTGATGAAGGAACCTGGCGTCCTCTGAATAGTCTTTATAATCCCTATGACAATGAGAGCGGGTCTACCAGCGTGATCAAGGGCCTTGGCTGCGTAAATGGAAGGTGGGCAGTTATTGTAGCCTCTGACAATAAAAAGCGCGCAGGAGCCTGGGTTCCGGGACAGCCCGAGAACCTTTCACGTGCAGCGGATGCGGCCAAAATCCTCAGGATACCGCTGATCTATCTGCTGAACTGTTCCGGCGTTGAACTGGATGTTCAGGAGCTCCTTTTCCCGGGAAGAAGAGGCGGCGGAGCATCCTTCTATCGCAATGCAGAACTGGCGCAGCTGGGGATTCCTGTCATTGTAGGAGTGTTTGGAACCAATCCTGCAGGAGGTGGATATCATGCGATCAGTCCATGCATAATCATCGCGCACAAGAATGCCAACATGGCTGTAGGCGGAGCGGGAATTCTGTCGGGAATGAATCCCAAAGGCTATGTTGACCAGGAAAGCGCTATGGCGCTGATAAATGCGCAGAGTGGTGGAAAGACACCTCCGCCCGGAGGAGTAAAAATCCATCACGATGAAACGGGATTTTTCAGGGAAGTAAATGAGGATGACGCCGGCGTTATCGAGAGTGTCCGCAGGTATGTGGAGCTTGCTCCGGTGTACGGCAGAGAGTTTTTCCGTGTAGCACCTCCGTGTGAGCCGATGTATCCGACGGAAGACCTCTACAGTATCCTGCCGCTCAATTCGCGCAGGATATACGATTCATACCAGGTTATGTCCCGCATATTCGATGGAAGTGAATTCAGTGAATATAAAGCGGATTACGGCCCGGAGGTTATCTGCGGACTTGCAAGGCTTGACGGATTCCTTACAGGAGTTGTCATCAACAGACAGGGCCTTCTTATGAATTACCCTGAATACAGGCAGAAGGGCTCGGTAGGTATCGGAGGAAAGCTGTACAGGCAGGGCCTCATCAAAATGAGTGAATTTGCAACACTCTGCGCAAGAGACAGAATTCCCGTCATCTGGCTTCAGGACAGCAACGGCATTGATGTCGGAGATGAAGCCGAGAAGGCAGAACTTTTAGGACTCGGGCAGTCGCTGATCTACACCGTACAGAACAGCGGCGTGCCTCACATGGAGGTTACTCTGCGCAAAGGCAGTGCAGCTGCTCACTATGTGCTCGGAGGACCGCAGTGTGAAAAGAACAACCCGTTCAGCCTCGGAGTGGCAACCTGCGAGTATTACGTCATGCATGGGGAAACAGCCGCTGCTGCCATGTATGTAAGACAGCTGGTTGCAGCAAATAAAGAAGGCAAGCCTCTTGATGACATTATTAAAAACATGAACAAGCTCATCGAAGAATATCACGACAAGTCCAGACCGAAATTTGCGGCAAAGATGGGTATGGTCGATGAAATCGTAAAAATGGGACAGCTCAGAGATTATCTGATTGCATTTGTACAGGCGGTGTATCAGAACCCGGCATCCATATGCCCGTTCCATCAGATGATTACACCCCGCTGTATAAAAGAATACAACGACCTTCATAAAAAGTAATTAAATGGCGGCTGCCTGTCTGCATGGCAGCTTACATTAACAATATCAACGAGGAGGATTTAGAATGTCGTACAAATTTACATCTGATCAGTTGGAGATTCAGGCTCTCGCCCGTGAGTTCACAGCAAAGGAAGTTACTCCCCGAGGGAGAGATATGGACAGGGACGGATGGTGCCAGGAACTCTATGAGAAATACATTGAGACAGGACTTCAGGCAACACCGATTCCAGAGGAATACGGCGGAGCAGGCTTATCTGATGTTGAGTGTGCCATTATCACTCATGAGCTTGCCAAGGGTGACGCCGGATTTGCGATGGCCATGGAAATCAGCTGGGTTGCCACGGATATGATCCGCCGTCATGCGACAGAGGAACAGAAGAGAAAGTATCTGACGGGTCTGGCTGAAGGAAAACTCTGCTCTTTCTGTCTGACTGAACCGGAAGCGGGATCGGATGCTGCAAGCATGAGAACCCGTGCAAAGAAGACAGAGAACGGGTATATCCTGAACGGAAGCAAGGCGTGGATCACAAACTCCGGAATAGCTGACTATTATGTTATTATGGCAAAGACAGATCCGGATAAGGGAGCAAAGGGTATTTCTGCATTTATCGTTGAGAAGGGAACTCCCGGACTGATCGTAAACGCGGAAGAAGATAAGATGGGCATGCGCAGCTCTGATACTCACGGCCTGTCCTTCGATGATATGGAAATCCCGAAGGATGCTCTCCTGGGTGAGGAAGGCATGGGCTTTGTTTATGCGATGGAGGGACTTGACGGCGGCAGAATCAGCTGCACTGCTATTTCCACAGGTCTTGCAGAGCATGCTTATCAGATTGCAAGAGATTATTCGCTTGGACGGGTGGCATTCGGCAAGCCGATCTGTAAACACCAGGCTGTCGCATTTAAGCTGGCAGACATGGCAATGTATACAGAAGCCATGAAGCTGATGCTCTATGATGCTGCTGAGCTGAAATCAACCGGTGCCAGATGCTCGCTTCAGGCAGCAGAGGCGAAACTTTTTGCGTCGACACATGCTACACAGATCTGCCTCGACGCAATCCAGATCCTTGGCGGCAACGGATACAGTAAGGAATACAACGTTGAGAGGCTTCTGAGGGACAACAAGTTGATGGAGATAGGTGAAGGAACCAACGAGGTTCAGAGAATAGTCATCAGCGGGGCAATCCTGAAATAGATATGAAAATCCAATCAATCAGTGCTGTGTATTTCAGCGCTACTGGAAACACGGAAAAGGTTGTCAGGACAACGGCTGAATATATTTCGCATGAAATCGGAGCTCCTGTGGTATGTGATGACTTCACATTGCCGCAGGAACGCTCCGCTCGCCGAGAATATACAGACAAGGAACTCGTGGTTTTCGGTGTACCGACTTATGCCGGACGCATTCCGAATAAGATTCTCCCTTTCGTAAAGACTCTGTTCAAAGGAAACAACACACCGGCAGTTATTATCACTACCTTCGGCAACAGGGCATACGAGAATTCACTTAGTGAACTGAAGTATGAATTGTCCGAAAATGGATTTATTCCATTTGCCGCAGGTGCGATTGCCTGCCAACATTCCTTTGTGGATATAGGACTTGGCAGACCGGATGAAGAGGATGACAGGCTGCTGAGGTTTCTTGCCAGTCAGGCATGCAGAAAACTTAGAGAGGCAAAGGAGATTCCTGAGTCGGTTGAAGTTAAAGGTGAGCTGAAACCGGAAAAGTATTACACACCGACAGGGTTTGATGGAAAACCTGTTAATTTCCTTAAGGCAAAACCGGTTACAGATAAGGCGTTATGTGATCACTGCGGAATCTGCGTAGAAGTCTGCCCGTTAGGATCGATAGACAGCTCAGATCCTTCCAATGTGCCGGGGATTTGCATCAAGTGCCATGCATGTGTGAAAAAATGCCCGCGTCATGCAAAATACTTTAATGACGAAGCGATGCTTTCGCACATAAGGATGATCGAGCAATCCTGCCAGAGAAGAGCACTTACGGAGATCTTTTATTAATTGTGAAGTTGAGCAGTCCCTGGCATTGAACGCCGGGGACTGTGTTTATGTAATGGAAAGCGGTGCCGGGATGTACTATATTTGAATAAGGCGGCAGCAGGCAGAATGCTGCAGGAAAAATATAGCAAAAACAGGAGATTGCAAAATGTACAGAACAGAAAACTTCAATTCAGAGAAATTTGTACCGGCACGCTTTGAATCAGATCATGAAATTCAGCTGAACGGGGTAACGATACCTTATCACACAGTCAGTGAAGACAATGTGTTTTATAACGATGAGGGAAAGCCGATTGCGTCGATCTTCTCGTACTCCTATTTCAGGAAGGATGTTGAAGATACGAAGGCCCGGCCGGTCATATTTGCCTATAACGGAGGACCCGGCAGCTCATCCATGTATGTGCACGCGGGCTTTCTGGGTGCAAGGAGAATAACCTACGGGGAGCCGGATCGTCCGTCTTCCTTCGGTCCCTATACGGTCATCGATAATCCGGACTGCCTTCTTGATGTCGCGGATATTGTACTTGTCGACCCTGTCGGAACAGGGTACGGAGTCCTGATCGATCCTAAGGAAAAGGAGCATTTTCTGGGAATTGAGCAGGATGCGGAAGCACTGCTGAACTTCATAGAAGCCTGGCTGAGGCGCTATGACAGAATGCTGTCTCCGAAGTATCTTGTCGGGGAAAGCTATGGCTGCACCAGGTCAGCGGTAGCGGCCGGAATCGCTGCTTCGTACGGCAACGAGCGCGCATACGGCATCGCGTTTGACGGAATTGTCATGATCGGTAATACGGTTACGGTAGGGCATTATTTCGGTGAAGGAATACCCGTGGAAAGATCCGTGCTGGGATTCCCGACCTATGCCGCGGTTAACTGGTTCCATCACCACCCGACACAGCAGACAGTCGAGGAGTTTGTAGCTGAGGCAAAGGAATTTGCGGATGATGTGTATTTCCCGGCACTGTATAAGGGCGAGGCGCTGCCGGAGGATAAGCGGGAAGAAATCATCGAAAAAGTTTCCTATTATGCAGGAGTATCAAGAGAGTATCTTATCCGAAATGGTTTGAAGATTAATGACGCGACCTATCGCCAGGAAGTATTAAAGAGTGAAGGAAGGGCCGTGTCCAGATATGACGGCCGTGTGACCCGGCCGATGCTGGAGCCTGAAGTGGATGAGGCTGAAAAGGCTCTCTGGGATGATGCGACCGCTGACCGCTATAATCCATATTTCTATGCTGCACTGACTGGGGATCTCCTTCCCTCACTCGGTGTCAAACTAAACAGGAACTATATAAGTACTGCAACGTTTAATAAAGAGTGGGACAAGAAAGAGGAGAAGGGGACAACGGCAGAGGAACTCAGGACCGCCATGACAAGGCGTCACGGAATGCGCGTATTCTTTGCAAACGGCTGGTTTGACCTGTGCACGGAGACAGGTTTTGTCTATCATACCCTTACACATGCCGGCCTTCCGAAAGACCGTGTGTACTTTAAGGGGTATCCTTCCGGGCATATGATCTATATCGGTGAAAGCAATGTAAAGGAACTGACGTCCGATATCCGCAAATTTGTCACAGGGGAAGCCCCTGTGTGACCATTGATGCTATCAATAAACATAAAAAAGGACCTGTTAGCAAAGGACAATTGTAAAATATGCACAAATTGTATGCTCTGCGCAGACAGCAATTTTGTACGTTATTGAGTTACCGCACTAAACTAAAATCTGGTATTATTAGTTAAATCATTCCTTATACAAATGATGCACATTTAGTAGAGGAACTAAACAAGAAAATGGAGGCAGATGCAATGAAGTTTGTTTATAACGAAGAGAAGAACCAGAAGATGCGCCACATCCTTATGATGCAGCCGACGATTGAGGAAGGCGAGGCTGCTCTTGCAAAGGACGAGACAGATCCGGAAGCATGGTATGTGTATGCGACCGCCCTCGGCCTTAAGAAGCGTTACGATGAGTCTATCGAGGCATATTCCCACGGAATTGCATGCGCTCCGTTCTATGCTCCGAACTATTTTGGACGCGGCAGAAAGTATACCGCTACTGACCGCTACTGGTGCGCAATGGCAGACTTCACAACCTGCATCCAGCTCGACTATTCCAACTGGACATACTGGTATTACAGGGCAACTGCAGAGAACCTTCACAATGATCTTGAAGAGTCCGTCTATGATTTCACACAGTGCATGAAGTATTCGGCTCCGGAAGAGCATTATCCGCTGGTTCACTGGATTTATACGACCAATGTCCAGCTCGGCAAGTTTGACGAAGCGGAAGCGATCCTGAACAAGATCGACGCAACAGTCAAGGAGCCCCGCATGGATTACGGCTATGCGCGTTCCGTAAGACTTTACAAGGGCATTGTAAAGCCGGAAGAGTTCATTGATATCGAGGGAATGAAGGAAGTGGTTCTTCCCAGAGATCATCGCGTAGAGCTTGAGCTTAACGGAATGCTGTACGGTCTGTACTGCTACTGGACGCTTCACGGCGACGAGCAGAAGGCTAGAGAGGCTATTGAAAAGCTGCAGACGGTTGCCTATAAGGGAGCGTTCGGTTACACGAAGTCCATCCCGATCTGCAAGAAGCTCGGAATCGAAGTAGGTGTGCCTTATGAAGGTTGAGTATTTTGAGAGCGGAGCTACCTTTTCCCGCGTAGCAAAGTGTAACGGAATTCTTTATTTCTGCGGACATGTGGACGGGAAGAAGGGTGCTACGATCCAGGAACAGGCAAAGAATCTTCTTGCCAGATATGAAGAACTGTTTGAGCAGTACGGTACGGATAAGGAGCACCTGATCTCTGTAACCATCTACATTTCGGACATCAATCTGGTCGCCGGACTGAATGAAGTTTACAACCAGTGGATCGTCCCGGGGAAGGCGCCTGCAAGGGTCTGCGTTGAGGCAAAGATACCCGAAGGCTATTTCTTCGAAATGAGCGTAATTGCTGCTGAAAAAGACTGATTTATCTTGATATTTGCCGGATCGGTCTTCATGGCCGGTCCGGTTTTTCAGTCAGTGGAAAGATAAAGAGCAGTTCGGCCCGGCAGCCGATTGATTTACAGGCTGCACCCGACAGGTAAAAGGATCAAAATGTTACGATATATCGGAAAAAGAATATTGCAGTTGATACCGACACTGATTCTGGTGTCAATTGTTGTATTTTTGATGGTTCGGATTATCCCCGGCGATCCGATTACACTTCTGTACGGAGTGTCTGAGGACGGCGGCGCGAGTCAGGAATACATCATGCAGCTCAAGGATCAGTATGGGCTCAATGACCCGCTTCCGATCCAGTATATTCACTGGATCATGGGGATCATGAAGGGGGATCTCGGCACATCGCTTGTCACGAAGAAAACCATCATGACGGAGCTGACCAACCGTTATCCCTATACGATCACCCTGGCCGTCTGGGGAACCGTGGTCGGATCGATTATCGGCGTTATATTCGGCGTTATTGCGGCGGTTCACCACAATAAATTCGGGGACAACGCGGTAATGGTCATTTCCATGATCGCTGTTTCGACGCCCTCGTTCTTCCTCGCAATGCTCCTGATGCTTTATTTCTGCATCCACCTGAAGGTGTTCCCGAGCCTGGGACTCGGATCCTGGAAGGCAGCGGTTTTGCCGATAACGACGCTGGGACTCGGAGCAGTCGGTATGATCGCAAGGACCACGAGATCCTCGATGCTGGATGTCATGGGACAGGATTATATCAGGACAGCCAAGGCATACGGAGTCCCCAGGACAAAGCTCATTATGTCTTATGCCTTCAAGAACGCGCTGATCCCGGTACTTACCGCGATCGGACTTCGCTTCGGCGGACTTTTGGCAGGCGCCACCATGGTGGAGACCATATTTACGATCAACGGCATAGGAAGCTTTCTTGTCGACAGTGTCTCGAGGCGGGATTATCCGGCTATTCAGAGCACGGTACTGGTTCTGGCATTTTCCTTTGTAGTAGTTAATACGGTAGTTGACATCATTTACGGTCTGGTTGATCCCCGGGTCAAGTATAAATAAGAGGAGTGACATATGATAGATCAGTCAATCATCAGACGTTTTTTTAAGCGGAAAGCCTCTGTGGTCGCTCTTTTTATTCTTCTGAGCTTTTTTGTTATCGCGATCATCGGACCTTTTCTCTGCAAATATGATCCCTATGTGTTCGACTCTGCAGCGCTTCATCAGGGACCGTCCGCACAGCATCTGTTCGGCACTGACTATCTCGGAAGAGACACACTTACGAGAATCGTGTATGGTTCAAGGATTTCTCTGTTTATTAGCTTTACGGGCGTTCTGTCCGGCGGCATCATCGGAATTCTACTGGGCGTTGCGGCAGGCTACTTCGGCGGCTGGGTGGATTCGGTTATTTCCAGAGTTATTGACGTGCTGCTGGCTTTCCCGGGACTTCTTCTCGCCATGGTTATCGTGGCAATCCTCGGAAGCGGAACAAAGAACACGATTATCGCAATCGCGGTATTTGCGATTCCTTCCATTGCACGTATGGTCAGGGGCGTCGTCATAACGCTCCGCGATTCGCAGTATGTCGGCGCGGCAAAGGTTATGGGGGAGTCAAGCTGGAACATTATCCGAAAGCATGTCATCCCCAATGCCATCTCCCAGATCATTGTCAATATTACATTGAATCTGGGCACGGCAATCCTGACATCATCCTCTCTTTCCTTCCTGGGTCTGGGCGTACAGGCACCGAACCCGGAATGGGGAGCAATGCTCAACAAGGCGAAGGATGTTTTGCGTACAAATCCATGGGAGGCAATATTCCCCGGGCTGACCATTACACTGGTCGTTATGAGCTTTTCTTTGGTCGGTGACGGACTGCGCGATGCGCTGGATCCGAGATTGAAGAACGCGTCATAGGGAGGGTAGCATGTCAGTCTTACAGGTAAAGGATCTTAAAACATATTTCTATACGGAAGAGGGCATTGTTCCTGCAGTAGACGGCCTGGACTTCGAACTGGAGAAGGGGGAAACCCTGGCGATCGTCGGAGAATCCGGCTGCGGCAAAAGTGTGACATCACTCTCAATACTGCAGATCGTGCCGACGCCTCCGGGCAAAATTGAGTCCGGCGAAATAGTATATCAGGGTGAAGATCTTCTGAAAAAAACTGAAAAAGAGATGCAGAAGATCAGGGGAAATGAGATCTCCATGATTTTCCAGGAGCCGCTTACTTCGCTGAACCCGGTATTCACAATAGGAAAGCAGATCTGTGATATCCTGCGTCTCCATCAGAAGATGAGCAAGAAAGAGGCAAGGGACAGAGCACTGGAGATGCTTAAACGAGTCAGGATTCCCTCTGCAGAGCAGGTGATTGACGAGTATCCTCATCAGCTTTCCGGCGGTATGCGTCAGAGAGCCATGATCGCCATGGCGCTGGCCTGCAACCCGAATATCCTGATCGCGGACGAACCCACAACTGCGCTTGATGTTACTATTCAGGCCCAGATTATCCACCTTCTTCAGGAACTGAAGGAAGGCAACCAGATGTCTATTATCCTGATTACTCATGATATGGGCGTCGTCGCGCAGATCGCACAGAATGTTCTTGTAATGTATGCCGGACAGGCGGTTGAGTATGCGGGCGTAAAGCAGATTTTCGCGAATCCGCTGCATCCGTATACGCTGGGACTTTTGAAGTCCATACCCTCTATTCACGACAAACGAGATGAGCTTTACAGCATCAAAGGCTCCATTCCCAGTCCAAAGGAATATCCTGCCGGATGCCGCTTCTCACTCAGGTGCGAGGAAGCCTGCGACAAATGCCGCAGCCAGATGCCCCCGTTAAAGACGATGCCGGACGGAAGAAAGGTCCGCTGCTGGAAATATGAGTAAGGAGTCGACGATGAGCGATGCATTGCTGGAAGTTAAGGATTTAAAAGTATACTACCCCGTAAAGGGCGGCTCATTTACCGGTAAGAAGAGATACGTCAAGGCTGTCGACGGGATTTCGTTTGAAGTGCACAGAAAAGAAGCACTGGGCATCGTCGGCGAGTCCGGATGCGGAAAATCAACGACGGGACACTGCATCGTAGGGCTTGTAGAGCCATATTCCGGTGATGTCCTTTTTGAAGGGAAATCGATATTCGCCGGAAAGAAGAGAAGAAGTAAGGAGCAGGCTAAAAAGATCCAGATCATCTTTCAGGATCCCTATTCCTCGCTGGATCCCCGGTTTACTGTAGGTAAGTGCATCAGGGAGCCTCTGGATGTACAGGGCGTCGGAACTGTCGCTGAACGGAACCAGAAGGTTCTTGAACTCATGAAGGAGGTCGGTTTTAACGAGGATCAGATTACCAGATATCCTCATGAGTTTTCAGGAGGACAGAGGCAGAGAATCGGAATAGCAAGAGCTCTTGCCCTGGATCCGGAGCTGATCATCTGCGATGAACCGGTATCCGCCCTGGACGTCTCCATTCAGGCTCAGATACTTAACCTGATGCAGAGCCTCAAGGACAAGCATGACCTGACGTATATTTTTATCTCACATAACCTAAGTGTTGTACATCATCTCTGCGACAGAGTCGTGGTGATGTATCTCGGAAACATCGTGGAGATGGCGGATAAGGACAGACTGTTCGATAATCCGCTTCATCCATATACAAAAGCACTGCTGGAAGCAATCCCTGTACCGGATCCGGAGATCGGCTCCATGACGGGAGAAATCCAGGGCGATGTTCCAAGCCCGATGAATCCGCCGACCGGATGCTGCTTCCACACCAGATGTCCGTATGCGACAGAGCAGTGCGCAAAGGTTAAGCCTGTTATGCAGGAAACAGAAAAGGGGCATTTTGTGGCGTGTCACCTTGTAGCAAATAATCCTGCGGATAATATAAACCTCTAAAGAAGGGAGAAACCGAACATGAAGAAATTGTTAGTGCTATTGCTTACAGCAGCAATGACCGTAGGTGTGCTCGGCGCCTGTGCGGTTGCACCCGCTGCTCCTGCTGCATCCGGAACAGAAAGCGCACCGGCTGTCGCTGAGGCTGCAGGTGAAACTGTCGAAGCCGAGGCAGCTGAAGATGTCAGCTATAAGGATACGATCATCATCGGTACTGCCAATGACCAGAATATTATGGATGGCCATAACAATAATACCAATGATGTCATGCTCCGTGCTGTGTATTCTCAGCTTGTCCGTAAGGGCGCCGACAACAAGATCGAAGGCGACCTTGCCGAGAGCTGGGAAGTTTCTGAGGACAGCCTTACATGGACATTCCACCTTAGACATGGCGTAAAATTCCAGAGCGGCAAGGAACTGACCGCTGCTGACGTCAAGGCAAGTTATGACAGACTTCTTGGCGGCGAACAGCGCTATTCTTCTACAGTTTCCGGTTATATCACCGGCTGTAATGTTGTTGACGACTATACTGTCGAGCTGACAACACCTACACCGATCGCACCGATGCTGACCAACCTCTGCCATCGTGCACATCTGATCCTGAATGCCGACTACATCGAGAAGTACGGCGCTGATCTTGGAACCTCCGTTGAGACCACAGACGGAACAGGCCCCTACAAGCTTGCCAAGTGGGATATGGATCAGGAAATGGTATTCGAAAGATTCGATGATTACTTCCGCGGACCCGTTCCGACAAAGACCATCGATATCAACATCATTAAGGATGCAAACGCCCGTCTGGTGGCTCTTGAGTCCGGTGCTGTCGATATGACTTCTGTCGGTACTTCTGATCTTGCAACAGTAGAAGCAAATCCTGATCTTGTTGTCTGGAAGTTTGATTCCATCGGCACACAGGGCCTGCAGTTCAACTGCGCAAACGAGTACATGGCTGATCCCAGAGTCCGTCAGGCTGTCAGCCTTGCTATTGACCGTCAGCTGATCGTTGACACACTGTACAGTGATATCGGTGAGAAGGCCTGCACATGCACCGTTCACCCGCTGATTATCGGCTACAATGACCTTGGTGTTATCAAGCAGGATCAGGAAAAGGCAAAGGAACTCCTTGCCGAGGCCGGTTATGCTGATGGATTTGATATCATTATCATGGACTCCGGTTATAACAAGTCTCTGGAAGCCTGCGAGATGATCGTGGCAATGCTGGCTGAGGTTGGCATCAGAGCAGAGATTGATACCGTCGACTCCGCTACATTCCGTGGTTCCATGGGCAACAGATCCTTCCCCGGCGATAACTTCAAATGGGCTCTGTTCTATATGGGCTGGGGCGGCGCCGGTGATGCCGATGAGATGAGACGTGTCTGGACAACATCTCCCGACGGCAACAACAATAACAACTACGGCTGGTATTCCAATGCCGAGGTTGACCAGCTCCTTGCAGACGCTGCAAAGGAAATGGATGAAGCAAAGCGTATGGATCTCTACAAGCGCGCAGAAGAAATTCTGTACATCGAAGATCCTGCAGCTATCTTCATGAACGACAGATTCGTGTTCTGGTGCACAACCAACAAGCTCGAAGGCCTGAAGGTTAACGTCAACAGTGTTATCTTCTGGGATGAGCTGAAGGTTGCTGAATAATACCGATACTAACGCCACATAATCAGTATTGGGAAGGAGGAGCTTTGCTCCTCCTTTTTTTCGTAAGGTCTGGTATGATATTTACATCTGCTCAAAGAAAGGAGACTTACAATGGAATTCAAAGAAGTGATTCGCAGCAGGTATTCCTGCAAGAAGTTCAGTGACAGGCAGGTAGAAGATGAAAAGCTGAAGTCAATCCTCGAGGCGGGACGTCTTGCTCCGACGGCAAAAAACCAGCAGGAGCAGCATGTATATGTCGTCCGGTCGCAGGAAGGACTTGCGAAGATCGATAAGCTCACGCCGTGCCGCTACGGAGCTCCGACAGTCCTCGTGGTGGCGTATGACAGCAATTCCGTCTTCACCTATCCGGGAGGAAAGAGAGATTCCGGCGCGGAGGATGCATCAATTGTTGCAACCCATATGATTCTGGCGGCGGCAGACGAGGGCATTGACAGCTGCTGGATCAACTTCTTTGATCCACAGCAGCTGGCGGAGAAACTTGGCCTTCCGGAAAATGAGGAGATAGTGATGATCATGGATCTCGGATATGCGGCTGAGGGAGCGGGTCCCCTTAAAAACCATGACTGCAGAAAGAACCTGTCAGAGACTGTTTCCTATGTATAAGTCCTATATGTAAGAACGGATATGTTTCTGAAAAAAGACATAACCAAAGAGGAGATTCCCCAAATAAGTTTTGAAGAGTTCCTGAAAAGGGAGGGCGAGCTGACCTACACCAACGTGGGGGTCAGCATGATGCCGCTTCTGCGCCAGGGAAAGGACCTTTTCACAGTGAAAAGAAAAGGCCCTGAGCGGTGCAGAAAGGGCGACGTGGTGCTGTACAGGCGAAGAGACGATTATGTGCGCCAAGGAAGGCAGCACAGCACCCGGGAGGCGGGGTATCGCCTCTATTCCTTTTTGTTCTACATACCATCGGAGCGCGGGTGTTTTTGAAAAGTATCAGAAGCAGGGCTGCAAGGCTTGTGAAAAGAGTTAGACAGTAAAGATTGACGAAGCGGAGGGAAAATGTATGAGCTGGTTTACACTTAAGAGCGGGGAAAAACTGTATTATGAGGACAGAGGAGAGGGAGAACAGACTCTGGTCATGATGCACGGCTGGACAAGCTCCCATGATATTTACCTGAAGCCGATGGAAATGCTGCAGCATCAGGCCAGGTGCATTATCTATGACCATCGCGGACACGGACAGAGCAGGCAGGCAAACCGTCCGGGCGTCACCATGGAAACGCTGGCGGAAGACCTGAATGAAATCATACAGGGACTTTCCCTTTCCAATGTCACTCTTCTTGGCTGGTCCATGGGTGCAGGGGCTGTTCTTAATTATGTCCGTCTTTACGGGTGTGAGAGTCTGAGTCAGATCGTCCTGTGCGATATGACGCCAAAGCAGCTGAACGACGATGAATGGAAGCTCGGCCTGTACAAGGGCGCATATACGAAGGCGGATATGGAGCGGGATGCAGGGAAGGATTTCTGTTCCCTTTATAAGGAATTTGCCATCGGGGCGATCCCGAGGCTGAAAAAGATCCCGGGATTTCTTTTAAGGAAGCCGCTGAAACAGAAGCTGGCTGCCTGCGACGAGCCTACGCTGAGAAGCCTTGCGGCATCCATGAAAATGCAGGACAACCGCCCCGTTGTGGAACAGATCACGGTTCCGGTCACATATTTTTATGCGGATCCCGGTTCGCTCTTTTCCCCGGAGCTTGCAGACTGGTATAAGGAACATGTCAAATCGCCCTTCAGGGCAGTCTGTTTCTCCGAAAGCACGCATATGCTGGTCAGCGATTATCCGGAGAAATTCACGGAAGAGGTCAGCCGGGTTCTGGAGTCTGCAAAAGACAGGGAGAAGAAAGCGTGACACAGGAGGAATACCGGGCTGCGGCAGAAAATGTGATATATCGAGGTACAAAAATGACGAATACCTATCGCTTTGCAAATCCCATTCTGCTTTTGGACGAAGCCACCAGCGCGCTGGACGAGCAGACGGAAAAACAATTGCTGCAGAGTATCCGCAGCCTGACGGACAAAACAGTGGTCATCGTGCCCCACCGCCCCGCGGCACTTTCAATCTGCGACCGCGTGCTGCAGTTCACGGAAGCCGGGGTGATACAGGTGGATTCCTTTATGCGCGCAATCGATATGTTTTCTGAGGATTTTATGGCAGAAGGCAGAGCAGAAGAAAAGTCACAGGAGCGTGACAGATTATGAGGTATATGCTGGATACCAGCAATTGTATCTATGTCTGACTTCAAAATGAAAAACTCATCCGGTATAAAAAAATATCTTCCGGCAGCGGGCATCATCTTTATTGCAGTTCTTTTGATGATTGTGTGGGGGAAAAGAACCGCGCATGACCAGAAGGTTATGTCGGCCCTGACTGATTTCAGAAAGACGATCTCCCCAGATCTGTCCGAATGCATGTCGCAGGATTATTACATTACCGGCGTGGAAATACTGTACTATTCCGGAGGAAAAAAACTCAGGAATGAGATTACGGATTTACTGATCTATGTAAATCCGGACTATGATTTATTGCCAGCCAAGGAACAGATACGGCTTGCAATAGAATGGGCGGATGCAGCGAAATCGTATTATGACAAAAGGCGTGATGCCCTGAAACATTCAGAGCTTTTTGGTGGCTATGGATCAGCCAAATATAATGGAAAAACGATCTATGTAGAGGACTACATTCCAAGACTGTATGCCGACGGCCTGGACCTCCGGTCACCGGATAAGGAATATCACTTATATCGGTATGCAAACTCCGCTGCGGAGCATATCTTCTATGCAGGAGATACCGAATACACCGGCGCGGATTACCCTGAGGCATTCGGCGTCAGCAGGAGGGAACTGGAGGAGTACAAAGAAAAGACAGCGCGGGAGGAGGCAAAGAAGGAGGCAGAAAAAGAGCGGAAAAAAAGAAATCAGGCCCCGGTCTACTGGTACAGCGGCAAAGGTTCCGGGTCATCTGATTTCTACGGCTCCGAAGATTATGACAATGCCGATGATTTTGCCGATGACTGGGCGGAGGAATTTGGCGAGGATTTCGACGACGGCTGGGATGAAGCATATGACTACTGGATGGAGCAGCATGGAGAATAATACAGCGGCCGGGCATTTCAGCTTTACAGAGATCTCGAAAAAATCGTCTGGCCAAAAGAATTAAAGAGCATTGGGAGCAATTCGTTTACGGACTGCACATCTTTAAAGGAACTCATATTGCCCGAAGGACTGGATTACCTGTACTGATCATAATACTTCTGTGCCGCATATTCCGAGAAATTGAAGGTGCGCACTTTCTGGAGCATGTTTTTATCCTGTGGAATATCAGACTGGTTCTGATGTTCTATTCGCATCTGCATCAGTTCCGGGTCTTTGGCAATTGCGGGAACAGCATCATCCGAAAGATTCGTCGCAAGATATACTTTGTCAAGGTACCGGTCATAGCGGTCAGGACCGCTCCCGGTCTCTTCCCGGTATTCAACGGCGGATGCGCTGCGGGCGGGAGACATATTGTAGCGTGCGATCCAGTAATCGGGATGTGAGAAGCCGAAGATAAGATACAGCACGGTGACAGTGACGGCGCTCGCGGTGAAAACCGGGAATTTTCTCCCCGCTGCTTCAATAAGGAGCCAGGTCAGGACCAGGGCCAGCACAACAAGGAACCAGAGCACAAACAGGCGAAGGAACGTAAGCCGGTAGACATTTACATACAGGATCATCCGCGTCGCGCAGGAGGCGATCATCACATAGGTGCAGCAGCAGATAATGACAAGAAGGAGCCGCAGAATCCGGTTATCCTTAAAGACATATCTTGTGACGCTCACCAGGGACAGATTCAGGATGCAGACAAAGACCAGCTGGTAAAAACCTTCATGCGCGTACTGTGCGTAGGAAACGCCCTCCGGGAGCTCGGCGTGCCCGAAAAGGTAGATCAGCTGGATTGCGCAGAAGATCAGGTACACGGCTGCGACAAGAGTCAGCACGGTTATACCTGTGACAGGATTTCCGCCCGGCACATGCTCCTTTTCGCTCACCGCCTCCTTCTCGGACAGTGCCTTGCAGATTGTATAGAAGGACACAAAGGTAAATATCGTCTGCAGCACGATCTCAATGATATACTCGGAATAGTCCGGCAGTGAAAAGATATCCAGCATGCCATCGATCAGTCTCCCGAAGACAAGATCCGCGCTTCGAAGAAGCAGGATGACGACAAACAGAAACGGCGCGGCGATAAGGAGTCCTCTTACAACTGCCTGTGAAGAGGAGTTTTCGTTTTTGTCCCTGCCTTTTTCCTGCCGGAAGGAGAGGGCGTCCATGACCGGCTCGGGGAGCCTGATCAGAGGGTAAACAAAGGTGAGGGCGATCTCGCCGAGGCGCCCGGCAAGACTTTTGTTTTCAGCCGTCTGCCAGATACGGTTGACGTAACTGATTCCCAGGAGAACACAGGCCAGGAAATCGAGGTCATGCAGTACGCCGGAGGCTGTCGTGCACATCTGCACAGAGATCAGCAGCATGCTGACTTCATAGAAAGCCCTGATCCTTCTGCTGCGGGCATCTTCCGGCGAATGACCCGTCTTTGCCGCAGTATACCTTAAAAGCCACAGGGTACCCGCCATGAACACAGGGTACAGAATGCCGGCAGGGTTCCTGTACAGGCATGCAATCCAAAGCACGGAAAAGGCGAGCGCCGGGAGCGCCAGCTTCCCGAAGGCCTCAGCGCCTTTCTTTTTTTCGATTAAAGATTTATCTTCCTGTAATACGTTTTCAGTCATATTTTCCTCCCTATTCAGGAATGTATTCCAATATGTCCCCCGGCTGACAGTCCAGCGCACGGCAGATGGCATCGAGTGTCTCGAGCCGGACTGCCCGGGCTTTCCCTGTTTTCAGGATGGAGAGATTCGCGGGGGTAATCCCGATGATCTTCGAGAGTTCGACAAGCCCGATTTTGCGTTTTGCCATCATGACATCAAGATTGATCAGTATCATGCCGTCCCCCTTTCAGATCGTAAGATCGTTTTCAAGCTTATAGGCGACGGCCTTCTCGAAGACTGCAGCGAGGACCTTACTGAAAAGTCCGGCGAAAAGGAACACCGCCGCTACGGTGAGGGCTGTCAGCGTAAAGAAAAAGAAGATCCGCACGATCAGGACGGCAGAGATGATAAAGGCAAAGGTGCCCATGTTCTTAAGGCTCTTCACATTCGCCTCGACAAAGCAGTCGCCTGCCAGGACGGTTGCCATCATCTTCCGGAGCTCGCGCAGGATCAGGAGCGCCAGAAGACCGGCGGGCATTATGGATATCAGGACCGGATAATAGGCTGCCGCAGCGGCAGCAGAGTCCGAATCCGGCCTGCTCCAGGCAATTCTCCCGTACAATCCCAGCAGGTATTTCAGCAGTACAGGCATTGCCGCCCATACAGCGATGCCTGCGAAAAATGTGATATCCAGCAGCCTTTTTACTGCAATATTAAGACGATTCTCCATCATGATTACTCCTTTTGCGGGGCATTTCGGCCCCTTTTTCAGGGCGGCGTTATCGACTCGGCGTCAACTCAGCCCTGTGCTTACATCTTAGTCAGGGTATTCTCGATTGTCAATAATAATTTATCGTTTCACGATAAATGACAGGGGCTGCATCTCGTTTTACAATTGAAGGCGTCTTTGGCGTCTGCTAAGATGTTGATGATATTAAAAAATTCGTTTTATAGAGGTGACAATTCATCATGGATGCTAAAAAGCTGATAGCTGACAGAATCAACAATTACCTGAACGTTGCGATCGGCTCCGTTATGGGCGTCTTTGCGGGGAGCGCATGGTCGACCGTGCGCGCATTCCTGCGCGATCCCGAATACTATGCTTCCCGGGGAGGCGCATGGTACAGCGGCATTATCACAAGCGGTATAGTTACAGCGGTGGTCATTGCCGGAATCGGCATTGCCAGGAAGAAGGTAAACGAGAAGTTTGCTGCGGCTGAGGCGGCCATTTCCGGGAACGGGAACGCCGCGGATGTAAAGAGTGCTGTGGAAGGCGGGAATGCCGCCGAAGGTGCAAATGCGTCGGAAGCCGGCAAGAGTGCGGACGCGAAGGCGGAAGGAAAATGAGCGGATACAGGTTTTACGGCTGGGAGAGCGCGGATATTAAAGATCAGAATGGTCTTACGCCGCGGGACTACTACGACATTCTCAGTGACCTCTGGTGCGCCGATACCTGTGCGCCCCGCATGAGAAAGGACTGGAGGAGTGATAACCGGACGCTCGGCCAGTGCTCCATAACCGCTTTCCTTATACAGGATCTGTACGGCGGAAAGGTTTACGGAGTCCCGCTTGCGGACGGGAGCTGGCACTGTTTCAACGAGATATGCGGCCGGGTATTCGACCTTACCAGCGAGCAGTTCGGAGATCAGAAGCTGGACTACGACAATTGTCCGGAGCAGTTCAGGGAAGTTCATTTCGCCAAACAGGAAAAGAAAGAGCGGTATGAGAATCTTAAGGGAATGCTGCTCAGCCGCCTGAAGAGGATATCGGACTGATGAATATAAGTGAAATCATGGTCAGAATGATCGCTTTTTCTGATCAGAACCACAGGGATATCAACCACTTCATGAAGGTGCATTCCTTTGCTCATACGATCGGCGTATTAGAGCAGCTGGATGATCAAACACAGTTTATCCTGGAAACGGCAGCGATCGTTCATGACATCGCCTGTCCTCTGTGCAGGGAGAAATACGGCAGTACGGAGGGAAAATACCAGGAGATGGAGGGCATGATCATTGCCCGCGAATTCCTTGCTGATACAGGGATGACACAGGGAGAAATCGACCGTGTGGTATACCTTGTGGGACATCATCATACGCTGCACTCGATTGACGGAGCGGACTATCAGATCCTCATCGAGGCGGACTACCTTGTTAACGCCGATGAAGGCGGCTATTCGAAGGATAACATCCGGAACTTTGGAGAAATGGACTTTAAGACTGCGGCCGGAAAGAACCTTCTGCATGCGCTGTACGGAATATGAACGAGCCTTTTGTAAAAGTTGACCTTCACGGCCTTACAAAGGAAGAAGCCGTGAAGATGATAGACAGAGCGATAGCGACCGCGGGACCTTCCACGTACCAGCTGCAGCTGATCCACGGATACCACCGCGGGACAAATCTGCGTTCAATGATTCAGGAAGAATATCGCTGGCATCCGAAGATCATAAGAATCATTCCCGGAGACAATCCGGGAATCACGGTCCTGGTGCTGCGGGAATTGTTCTGACAGTAATCAGGCGCTTTTGGCAGAGTGAGGAAAAGGTGTGACAGTAAGAGAGTACAGGGAAGAGGATCTTGCGGCAATGACCGGGATCTGGAATGAAATCGTGGAGGAAGGAATAGCCTTCCCGCAGGAAGACCTGCTGGATGAAAAGAGCGGGAGGGAGTTTTTTGCCTCCCAGAGCTACTGCGCCGTCGCGGAGGAAGACGGCAGGATCTTCGGTCTGTATATCCTGCATCCCAACAACGTAGGAAGGTGCGGACATATCTGCAACGCCAGCTATGCCGTCAGCAGTGTGGAAAGAGGAAAACATATCGGCGAGCTTCTGGTAAAGGACTGCCTTGAGAACGCAAAGCGCCTCGGCTTCGGAGTGCTCCAGTTCAATGCAGTGGTGGAAACCAATATCCACGCAAGGCATCTGTATGAGAGACTCGGATTCAAACAGCTCGGAACCATACCGAAGGGCTTCCGGATGAAGGACGGACATTATGAAAACATCTGTCCTTATTATCATGAACTGTGAGTGACCGATATTGGATTTGTATTGAGTGATGTATCAGATAAGAGAACTGAAATTGGATGAAATCCGTGCGATCTACAACAGCCGGATGACAAGGGACTTTCCCGCGGATGAGTTAAAGCCCCTGAAGATGATCGAGGACGCCATTGCCCGGAATGAATATATCAGTTATGGCATCCTGGAGGAAGATGAAATCCTCGGATATGCCTATCTCGCATATGCAAGAGTGCCGCAGGGGCGAAGATACCTGTTTGATTACCTCGGCGTCAGGGAAGACCTGAGGGGAACAGGCATCGGCAGTATTCTCCTTCATCAGCTGCCGGAGATCCTCCCGGAGCCGGAATGCATTCTGGGAGAGGTTGAAAACCCGGATTATGCGCAGACGGATAAAGAACGCGCCATGCAGGAGAGGCGGATTGCCTTCTACGAAAGAAACGATATCGCCGATACGGGAGTGACCTGCAGACTCTATAACGTTGAGTACCGGGTGATGGAACAGCCGGTCGGCGGGCGGATTCATACGAGTGAGGAAGCTCACACCCTGTACACTGAACTTTACAGGGCCATCCTGCCGGCGGATAAATTTAAGACGATGCTTCAGATTCATGATTTGACGGACGGCGGCCGGGCGGTTCAGGCCGGCCGGCAGACCGGGGAGGAGGGACATGTTCTTTCGTAAAAAGACAGATCCTGAGATGGAGAAGATTATAACTACCCTCCGGATGGATATGAGCAACAACTACAAGGATGCTGCCCAGGATGATTTCAGGAGACTGAAAAAATGCTTTGAAGAGCGGGCGGACAAGATGCCCGAAAAGGTAAAAGAAATCTACAGGGCACAGATCGCCGAACTGGAGACAGCTCTGAAGGGCTATACGCACAAGGACCAGCCGGTTCATGCTGCACCGAAAATATAATACAGTTAACATTGACAGCTGGATCAGGAAGGAAGTGGATTGATATGGGTGACCCGGGGTTTTTGATTGTATTTGCGGTATTTATTATTATCGTGGCTGTAATAGTCGGGGTGCGCCGCAAACACCAGCGATACCATAAGTCCGGCCAGGGAGCCGACAGCCGGAATCTCGATAATTACGGAGCTCCTGCGCTGTCCCTGTATTCGGAAGCCAAGTTATTTTCCCCGCATAACATCATCACAGTTGCGGACGAGAATGACAAGCCGGTGTATAAGGCACATTCCAGGGTGATTTCGCTGCATGACAAAACCTGGCTGGAGACAGCGGACGGTAAGGAGGTTGCCTATATCTGGTCCAAAGCCGTTTCCGTACATGAGCGCCATTTCGTGGAGATGGCGGACGGCGTGAAGTTCCAGATCTCCAACGAGCTGATGCACCTTATCAGGGACGTTACAAATATCGAGGAGCTCGGCTGGAAGCTGGAAGGCAATATCATGGCGCTTAATTTTGTCCTGACAGACGGGGCAGGCCGGCCGATTGCAGTTGTAGGCCAGAAAGCGCTTTCTGTAAAAGACATATTTTCCATCGACATCTATCAGCCGCAGCATGAGGCAATCATCGTCGCAATCGTAATAACCCTTCAGCATATGCTCAAGGACAGAAGAAATGCGGCAGCTGCAAACTCCTCATCCTCGTCGTAAAGCCGGGACAGGACGCAGAGCCTTTTGTATTATCATCGGAGAACAGGATATGGAACAGAACATCTATCGCTCAGACAGCAATGTCATTAACCGCGAATACATAAATTCGATTCTCTTCGAAGAGAGGCTGATCGGTGCTGTGGAGCCGGATACTTCATGCGAGATTTTCGGCAGGAAGTACACGAGCCCTGTCATGATGCCGGCATTTTCCCACCTCAAGGTCTTCGGTGAGGGCAGAAAGAGCGGTATGATCGAATATGCCGAGGCTGCTGCAAAGAGCGGCATCCTGAACTGGGTCGGCATGGTGGAAAATGAGAAATTCGGGGAAATTGCCGCCGTGGGAGCGGACACTGTCCGGATAATCAAGCCGTATGCCGATAAAGAAAAGATCATGGATCAGATCCTTTATGCAAAGGAAGCCGGCGCGGTTGCAGTGGGTATCGATATCGATCATACCTTTGGGAAAGACGGAAGATATGACAATGTATTCGGCGAAGGAATGACTGCCCAGACAGTTGAAGACCTGGAACGCTATATACAGGCGGCCGGCCTGCCCTTTATCCTGAAAGGGATTCTGAGTGTCCATGACGCGGTATGCGCGCAGGAGCTGGGAGTGTCCGGAATTGTGGTCAGCCAGCACAGCGGACGGCTTCCGTATGCAGTCCCTGCACTTAAGGTGCTTCCCCGGATCGTGGAGGCGCTCGGCGAAGATTCGAGGATGACCATATTTGTTGACGGAGGAATTGCCCTGGGCTCGGATGTCTTCAAGTGCATCGCTCTCGGCGCGCATGCGGCCAGCGTGGGGAGAGTTATCATGCCCGACCTGGAAGAGCGCGGCGTACAGGGAGTCATGGATTACGTAGAGAAAATGCGGCAGGAGCTGGCATTTACCATGGGCTTTACCGGCTTTGCCAGGGTTGAGGATATTGACTCGTCTGTGCTCTGGAATCTGTAAACCGGCAGGACCCGGACATACCCGGACGGCGGTAAGAGGGAGATGAAAATGAGTTTGTAAAGCATCCGCCGCGCTGCGAAATAAAGGTATACAAGGTCTGCGGCTACACAAGATTAATCGGCAAGGGCAGGCTGTGCATGCTGGTCCCGGGACACATACTCAGCGTATGGCAGAACAAAGAGTATCAAAAGATCTTTCTCAATGCGGTCAGGTGGTGCCTGAAAGGCTGAAGCAGAAACAGGAAAAAGATATAGAGTCTGTTGCATTAATCGGATGCGGCAGGCTCTTTTTTAATGCTCTTTTTGCATCGCAGAAAATACAGACCCTGTAGTGGAAGGAGAAGTCATTGTGGAAGGACTGAAATCCACAGTGCAGATTTCATATGAAAACTACAGTGTCAATGACAGATGATAATTTCCGGCCGGATTTAATAGAATTGGCGGCAGAAGGAGACGACAGGAATATGGCAGATCATTTCAGGTACTACTGCGAAACATACAGGGAACTGGCCGAGCTGATCGGAGAAGCGGCAGTCATAAAGATCTGGAGAAACTATTCCGGCCTCACGATTACCTTTCCCCGGCAGCTGTATTCCAGAGATTATATCCGCGAGTATATCAGGAATAATGCAGGCGTACTGAAGCCGGCGGAAATTGCCCGCAATGTCGGACTCACGGAACGACGTGTGAGGCAGATTATTCATGAACAGACCAGCGGTCACGAGTCAAAAGGAGCGGAAAATGATTAATTTCAACAAGAACAGTGCGTGGGATCTCATCCCGATCGACCTCAGCCAGATCCACAATGATGTGGACGGACTGCTGGTTAAAGGAGAGCGTCTGATGATGGCATTCAGGACGGTAAGGGATCAGCTTGTCTTCACAAATAAAAGGATCATTTCGATCGACGTACAGGGAATTACAGGAAAAAGAAGATCATTTACATCTCTGCCCTATTCCAAGATCCAGTTCTTCTCGGTCCAGACGGCAGGATTTATGGAGCTGGTTCCGGATTCGGAGCTGTTCCTGCGGTTTGCAAACGGATTTGAGGCGGTTTTCGAATTCAAGGGAAGAGTCGATATCGGTGAAATCGGAAGAATGATTTCGGAATATGTGCTCGGATGACTGGTTCTGTCACAAAGGAGTGAGAGATGTTCTGTTCAAATTGCGGGGCAAAATTAAGAGACGGCGCAAGGTTCTGCACCGGGTGCGGCACGCGGATTTCAGGTAGTCAGGAAATGGCGTCTCCGGGTATGGCCTCGGGAAGTGCTGCGGACAATGGCTTGGGAAGTGTGCCGGGAAATGTGCCGGGAGGTGCTCCGAAAATGGAGCCTGCCCGGGCGAGGCTGGTGGCAGCCAAGTGTACGAACTGCGGGGCGGCCCTGACGGTGGACTCGGGGCAGCAGGCTGCTGTTTGTTCCTACTGCGGCATGCCTTACATCGTCGAAAAGGCGATCCAGAATTACAACATAACGAATGTCACGATCGGAACGCAGATCAATGTGAGCGGGCCGGATGCGGGAAACCTTCTCTCACTGGCGGGCAGCTCTCTTCGCGCGGGCAGGTATGTCCAGGCAGTGGGATATGCCGACCGCGCACTCGAATCGGATCCTGCCAATATTGATGCCTGGATCGTAAAGATCCTTGCGGCCGGGTATGACATCGAAGGGGACAGGTCCTCGGAAATCGCAGCGTATGTGGAGAATGCGATAGGGTGCGTTACAAAGGACCAGGATGAAGTGAAGATTTACGGCGCGGTTCTGGACGTCTCCAGAATTCACATTCAGCAGGCGACAAAGAGCCTGAAGACCAATCTGGACTCTGTCCGGCGCCAGCTCGACAAACACTGCGCAAAGCAGGACATCGCAGCCATGGACAGCGGATACGTGATAAGAACCACGGAAATCACGAATGAGGCAATTGAGTACAGAGAAATCGTGCCTGACGACAGTATTGCCTCAAGCGCGTATCTCAAAGAAAAGGTCATTGCCCTGTCGGAGGCGTATACGGAATATATCACGGCACTGGGAGCCAGATACAGCATGTACGGATCAACGCTCTCACCCAGGATTCAGTTAAGAAAGATTGAAAACCAGAGGAGGATCCTTTCCGGGATGGATACCGAGAGCCTGTCGGGAAGAGACAAGGCGATGGCAATCGGTAAGGATTTATTCGGGAAACTGTTTCGGTAAAGACACTGCCGGAAATCTATTGTGTAAGGGGGGTTTTTATGTTTTGTGATAATTGCGGAGCTGAGATCGACGATAAGATCAGATTCTGTCCGAACTGCGGAAATAAGATTAAGAGACAGGAGGCGCAGGAGCCTGCGTCTGCAGAAGAATTCGAAGCAGGAAATGCAGCCGGAAACAGAGTGGAAAACGAATCGGAAAATGCGGCAGAAAACGCAGAAATACGTTCCGGCAGCCCGGACGAGGGCAGCACAGAGTACAGTTCTGAGGGTGCTTTAGAACAGTTCGAGAATACATCTGAACAGAGTGATGACACATTTGGAAAGAGTGCTGCCGATTCCATCCCCGAATGGAGAAGAAGTGCTGCATCAATGAAGAAGTCCTACTTCGGACTTGCAGGCATCGTGAGCGCGGTTCTCGGACTCTTCTCCGGAAACGGATTTCTGTCTTTACTCGGACTGATAGCAGGGATTATCGGAGGCCGGAAGGCGAAACGATATCTGACGGAAGGACGGGGACTGGCAAGAGCCGCGATTATCATTGCCGTCATTGCGTGCCTTGCCAGCGCGGGCAGGAGCGGCCGGACAAGAAATGCCAGGACGGTAACACCTCCGGCCGAAAGCGTCGTGGCGGCTGCGGAACAGGCGACACCTGCACAACCGGAACCCGCGCCGGAACCTGTAGCGGCGCCTGAGCCGGAGACTGTGGCAGAACCGGAAACCGTGGCGGAATCTGTGACCGCGCCGGAACCGGAAGCAGTGCCTGAACCGGAACAGGCTGAAACTGTCGAGTCACAGACCGTGGAACCGGAAATGCAGGAAGAAGTGCAGCAGCCGGCCGCGGAGGAAATTAATGAACAGGAAGCGGCTGTGTCAGGCAGCGGCATACCTGGAGTAAGACCCGAGATCAAGGAGTTCCTGGACAGCTATGAAGCATTTATGGATGAGTATGTATACTTCATGGAAAGCTATGACAGTTCGGATGTGAACGCACTGATGCAGTATATGCAGTTCCTGAGTAAGTATGCTGAGTTTGCGCAAAAGTGCGATGCGATCGGGGAGATGGACCTGACCGATGCCGAGGCGCTGTACTATGCGGAGGTGTCCCTCAGGGTGTCGCAGAAGATGCTGAAGGTAGCCGGCAGCATGGGCAGCTGATCAGGCCTGAGAAGAATTACGGGATTCTTCCGGGACTCCCCGGAGGCAGAAACAGAAGAGAGGACTATATCGGTTATGCACCGATATAGTCCTTTAACTTTTCATAGATGGTGTCTTCATCGGGAGGGCAGCCGCGGATGGAGGTTTCAAAGCCTGCGGTGCAGTTGCCGATGCCGAGCTTCCCGGTCTTCCCGCGGAAGCCCTGCCCGATGCTGATCTGGTCCTCAAGGCGGCTTAAAATGCCCTCCTCATCCAGGCGGCGGAGTGCGCCGATGAGGCTCGCGTAGCAGGCGCTGCAGGAGTCCACTTCATCTACGGCGTAAGATACATTCAGGATCCTGCGGTCTAAGGGAAGCTCTTTTTCTTCTCCTTTGCCGCCAAGGGAGATGATCTGCGCCGTGGTAAGATCCGTGGTGCCGATGCCGAGGCTCTCGGCGATCCGGATATAAGGGACGTCGTCCGGCGTGTAGTGCATCAGATGGCAGGCGTAGCTGTCGGTAAGGACAGGGTCGAGCGCAGCCATGATGCAGTTGCGCACGACGGGGTTGCCGCCCTCTTCGAAATCAAGGTCGCCGCAGATGTGATCGATCACGATAAAGTCCTGGTGAATGCCGGCCTGCAGGTGAGCGATCGGCTTATGGAGCCCCATCCTGTGGAAGCGGGACTTTTCGCTGTTGGGCAGCAGGCCTTTCAGGTTCTTTAAGGCGCAGGTTACCTTCGTCTGGCAGTGTCCCTTCAGGACAGGAACATTGATCAGAAAGTCAATTCTGTCCGTCACGTCGGTGACACTCAGCTTCATGCCGGCGCAGTCGATGCTGTGCCATTTTTCCTTCTGCGTATCCACAAAGGGTACATGGTAGGTCTCGCAGAGCTGCCGGTATCCGCAGTACTCATAGGCCTCGGATGTGCGGTCTCCGACCCAGGAGCCTTCCGCGATAATAATATTTTCAAAGCCATGTTCCTGCAGATATTCGATGATGCCTGCAATTACCTGGGGATGCGTGGTTCCGCCGTATTCGGCGGGAGAGGGCACGACAAGGTTCGGCTTAATACCGATCCTTGTGCTGCGGTCGCCGATCAGCTTTTCGAGTTCTGTATTCTCAAGAAGCTCGACGGTGATCGCTTTAAAGTCTGTTCCATAGATTTTGACAATCTGGTTTTTCTTAATCATATTCACTCTTCGATATGCCAAAGCCTGCTCTTGTCATAGAAATCAGGGAGGCTTACCCAATATCCGTCACTCTCTTCAATATACCAGCCGGACTCTTCGTATTCCATCCAGCCGTAGTCCCCGTAATCGGAGGAGATTCCCTCGTACCAGTACTGCCAGAGATTCGGGGCAACATCTGTATTGTACCAGAGGTAGCAGTCGGAGTCCCGGTCATAATAGCTGTCATAGCCATAGTCCCAGGTCAGCTTCCGGTCGTAGCTCTCATTTCCGTCCTCGGAAATAACATATGTGCTGTCATCGATTTTATCGAGATAGATCGTGTCGCCGAAGATCTCTGTATTGTCCGGAGCAGACGCATACCCGGGATCTTCTTCGTCGATACTGTATACGTAGTCAGGCCGGCTGCTGTGACTGAAGCTGAATATCGATGCGGCGACGACAATGATGAAGACAACTGCCACTATAAATATGACGAGAGCGGATATCGCGGAGGCGGAGAGGGAGCCTGCTGCGGCTTTCTGCTGCTGCGGCTCCTCTTCATCCAAAGCCGAGACAATCGTAAGAGGGGCGCCGCACCCCGGACAGGAAAGAGTCATGTTCTCCTTCCAGGTCATCTTGCTCTGTTTTCCGCAGTATTCACATCTGCACAGCACATTGTCGTACTGGTCGCCTGTCTTGAAGGCAACATCCTCATAGTACTGGCCGTTCTCGTCGTAATATCCCTCTTTATATTCCCGTCCGGTAACGCTGTCTGTCCAGCCGACCGGATAGAAAACATAGTCGTGCCGCCGCGCGTAATGCCTTACGGGCGAAGCGCCGCGGTAGCCGGAGGGCTGGTTCGTCCTCGGCCTGGCCTGAGTGCGGCTCGCAGCAGTATATGACCTCGATGAATGGGACGATCTGCTGTGCGGGCTGCTGCCTGAGCGGCTTGAACTGCCTGATCGGCGTGAAAAAGAGCGGCTGCTGTGCGAGCGGCTGCTGCTCGAATGTGAATGACTTGAGTGTGATCCTGAACTGTGTCCGCGCGGAGGCATGTCTGTGATTCTCCCTGGTTGTTTTTGGATTGAGTGCATCCGGCAGAGTACTGCCGCGAACTGCGCTTACCTGACATCACTATATTCCAAGAAGCCGGAAGCGGCAAGTGCCGATGCACTGTACCGGAAACGGGAAGGTCCTGATGCTGAATTTCACGGAGGAGCAGATTGACGAGTACATTGAGCTCAGGGGCCTGAAAAAGTACACGGAGCATACGATCACGGATAAGGAAACACTCATGAATGAACTTGCAGAGATCTGTGAGAAGGGATTTGCCCGTGACAGAGAAGACGCGGACGCTGCTCTTTTGATTTCAGGAGAAGAGCATGAAAGTGGAATTTGGCGAAATGCATTCCAGAAAACTATAATTGCGCAGGATACATAGACCTGGAGGATGATGCTGTCCGGAGGCTGAATCAATGTGCGGAAGAATATGGCGTAAGAGGCCTGGGATGAGCGGGAGAACCATCCTCTGGTTTACAGGTATCCGCCGTTGTATAATTGTTGCAATGTGCATGTATAATTGCGGTTAATGGAACGGAATTGCAGGAGGTAAAAGAAAATGAAAGCTGCAGTCAGATATTATACGAAAACAGGCAATACAAAGCGTCTTGCGGAGGCAGTCGCGGCAGCAGTCGGAGCGGAGGCGCTTCCGATCAGCACTCCGGTAACGGAGCAGGTGGATGTTCTTTTTCTAGGGAACTCATATTACGCGTTCTCTATTGATCCGGAGGTCCGTGCGTTTGTGAAAGGCCTTGATAAGGATCTTGTCGGGAAAATCGTCAACTTCGGCTCCGCTGCCATGCTGAATTCGACCTACAAAAAGGTAAAGGCAGAAGCGGATAAAGTCGGAATTCCGATGGATGAGAGAGAGTTCCACTGCCGCGGCGAGTTCAAGGGCATTCATAAGGGCAGGCCGAATGAGGACGATCTGAAGGCGGCAGCAGAGTTTGCAAAGAAAATTGTGGGATGAGCCGGCAGGAGGCAGCAGACGGAAATGGTAGACGCAAAGGTTCTGGCACATCTGGAAAATAAAGGATTCGCGGACAGGATCGTGATCCATGAGGAGACCATAGATACAGTGGAGCACGCCGCCATGCGGATCGGCTGCACGGAGGCGGAGATCGCAAAGACACTGTCCTTCCTGGTGGATGAGAAGCCGGTTATTGTAGTGATGGCCGGGGACATGAAGGTCAACAGTTCAAAGTTCAAGGCGCAGTTCCACACAAAGCCGCATATGATCCCGCGCGATCAGGTTGAAGAGATTACAGGCTTCCTTCCGGGAGGCGTGTGCCCGTTCGGACTGCCTTCGGATATTCCGGTCTGGCTCGATGTCTCAATGAAAAGATTTGATATCATTCATCCCGCGGGCGGCAATGAATTTACCTCTGTCCGTATGTCGCCGGCCGAGCTGGAGCAGGCAGTAGATGCTCAGGGCTGGTGCGATGTCGGAGCACCGATTGTGTCATGATCTTCTATCTGCTGATATTACTGTTTTCACTCCTGTCCTATGCCGGGCTGATTTTCGTTTTTCTCAAAGACCTTTCGGGAACTGCAGCCGGCTATGTTTTCTATTTTCTTTCCGCACTCTCCCTGACAGCGGATGTATGGCTGTCCGGGAGATCTGTCCGGAGGGTAAAGGCATTTCTGTATAAAATCCCCTTCTTCAGCAAGCTGTTCACAGAGTTCTGGTTTCGTGAAAAAGTATGGCTGAATACCGGCCTTGCGGTCTCTTTGTTCCATGTCGGTATTCACCTGTACGCCGGCATGAGATCCGGCGCGATGTGGCAGATGCTGCTGGGACTTTTTTTCCTCATCCTGTGCATTGCAAAAACCGGGCTTTTAAAGAATGCCGCCAAAAAAGATTACAGGGCGGATCCGGAGGGAGAAATCAGAATATATAAACGGACTGCGGTTTTGATACTGTTCCTTTGCATGCCGCTGGCGGGGATCCTGGTCATGATGGGGGCAGAGGGCTACAGCTATCAGTATAACAGCTTTCTTATTTACGGAATTGCCGCGGTGGTTTTCTACAATATTATCAGCTCCTCGGTGAACCTCTTCCGGTACAGAAAGCATAAAAGCCCGCTTCTCAGCGCGGTCAAAAGGCTGAATTTCATCAATTCCCTGCTGTCACTCCAGGGACTGGAGACAGCAATGATATCTGCCTTCGGGGACGGCAGGGGTCCGTTCCGGCAGCAGATGGTCGGGACTACAGGGGCTTTCGTATTTGTTCTCACCCTGGCGTCCGGAATTCAGATGTTCCTGAATAAAAAGTGGGAAAATATAATAGATCAGGCATGACAGATACTGGTCTGGATTCCTCCGTCAGATTATAATTATCGTATAAACTGCCGCAGTGTGTGACTGCGGCTTAAAAACAGAAGGAGGCAGGAAGATTATGGGAATTCTTGAAAGAATGAGCCTTAGCGGAAAGCGCGGGTTCGTCACCGGCGGGGCCAGGGGAATCGGTAAGGCGACCGCCACCGCGTTTGCGGAAGCGGGAGCGGATGTGGCGATTGTCGATATCGACATTGAAGAGGCCGAAAAGACCGCGAAGGAGATCGCGGAAGCGACCGGAAGAAAAGTCATTGCCATCCGCTGCGATGTCACGGATGAAGCGGACGTGGAAGCAATGGTCAGCAAGGTGGCGGAGGAACTCGGGGGAATTGAATTCTGCCATAACAACGCCGGAATCGCTCTGAACGCAAAGGCCGAGGAGATGACCTACGAGCAGTGGAAGAAGGTCATCGACATCAACCTCAACGGAATTTTTCTCACGGATGTGGCGGCAGGCCGGTATATGCTCTCGCACGGCGGCGGATCCATTATCAACACAGCGTCGATGTCAGCGCATATCGTGAACGTTCCGCAGCCGCAGTGCGCATATAACGCGTCCAAGGCAGGCGTAATCATGCTGACGAAGTCGCTTGCGGTCGAATGGGCCAAAAAGGGAGTCCGTGTCAACTGCATCAGCCCCGGATATATCGGGACGGAACTGATTACCACCTCCGAGAAGCTTAAGCCCCTGATTGAGGAGTGGAACGCCCTGTCGCCGTTCGGACGAATGGGCAGGCCGGAGGAGCTGCAGGGAATCTGTGTTTACCTCGCAAGTGACGCCAGCTCCTTTGCGACAGGTTCGGATTTTGTGGTGGACGGAGCGTATACAGCGTTCTGATTATCCGCCGCCCGATAACCGGGCAGTGTGCAAAAATGCAGTAAAAGCAACATATTAAGAAAGGACTGGTTATGAGCGGATATTTACCTGATAAGATGAGGGCACTGGTTGCCTACAGCAAGGATGATTATCGGTATGAGGAGGAGTATCCGGTGCCGGTATGCGGTCCGGATGACATTCTGATCAAGACAGAAGGGTGCGGTATCTGCGCGGGAGACCTGAAATGCAGCCACGGCGCCGCGATGTTCTGGGGCGATGATGTGCAGCCGTCATGGGTTGAGCCGCCGTTTATCCCGGGGCATGAATTCCTCGGCCATATCGTGTATATGGGAGACAATGTGCAGGGATATTCTCTCGGTGAGAGGATAACGGTGGACCAGATTGCTCCCTGCGGCGAGTGCAGATTCTGCAAGAGCGGAAAGTACTGGATGTGCCAGCCGCACAAGATGTACGGCTTTTTTAAGGATTTCTGCGGAGGCATGGCGGAATATGTGAGGATTCAGACAAAGCATGCCGTTATTCACCGCGTACCCGAGGATCTTGCCTTTGAAAAGGCAATCTGCATCGAGCCCTACGGCTGCTCAAAGCACTGCGTGGACAGAGCGCAGATCGGCTCGGAGGATGTCGTCGTTCTTGCCGGCGCGGGAACACTGGGACTTGGCATGGTGACATATGCAAGACTGCGCAATCCCAAACTCCTGATCGTGCTCGACATGATGGACAGCCGCCTGGAAAAGGCAAAGGAATTCGGTGCGGATCTTGTCTGGAATCCGTCGAAAATGGACGTCGTAAAGGCGATCGGCGATATTACGGACGGATACGGCTGCGATATCTATATCGAAGCGACAGGACACCCGTCATCCGTTACACAGGGCATGCAGATGGTCCGCAAGCTCGGCAGATTCGTCGAGTTCAGTGTATTCGGCGCGCCGACAACGCTCGACTGGTCCATCATCGGCGACCGCAAGGAGCTCGATGTTCTCGGCTCTCACCTTTCGCCGTACTGCTTCCCGTATGTAATCGAGAATATTTACAGCGGAAAGCTGAAGACCGACGGAGTCGTGAGCAGCATTTACGACCTGAAGGACTGGAAGGAAGCCTTCGACAGGGCTACCGGAAAATACGGAGATTTCAAGGTCGCGTTCCGGTTCTGATTTTACGGAATAAGCCGGCAGGCGGCACCGCAGCGCCGCCGCCGGAATCCATACACAGGATATACTGGGAATGCCTGTATCACTGCAGGTATTCCTTTTCGTTTTTAGAGAATGATCGTTTCTGATGCATGAAAACGGCAGCAGGGTGAAAACAAAATGGATGAGATTAAGCGTTTAAAAGAGGTTGTTGAGAAATTACGGAGTGAGGACGGCTGCCCCTGGGACAGGGCGCAGACGCATGCAAGCCTGAAGCCGGAATGCATCGAAGAGGCGGCGGAGGTGATCGGAGGGATCAATATTCTGGAGGAAACCGGGGATCCCGGGAATCTGAGGGAAGAGCTGGGCGATCTTCTGCTGCAGGTCATGTTCCACGCGGTCATCGCGCAGGAAGAGGGGCTGTTCACGTTTGATGATGTCGCAAAGGAAGCGGCGGACAAAATGGTGCGGCGCCACCCTCACGTATTTACGGATGCAGGCATCCCTCCCATCGGTGAGCACGGCGAGGGCTGGGAGGAAATCAAGAAGGCGGAAAAGCAGGGAAAAGAGTGGCATGCGCAGTATCTGCCGGGGGCATTTTGCGAAGCGCAGGAGCTGATCCTGAAAGCAATGGACAGGAAAGGAATACAGCATTCATAAAGCCCCGGAAACTTGGCAAGGCTGTCAGCTCATAATATAATTGTACAGAGTAAACAGTCATATGAGCCGGAAAGCACAGTATTGTAAACACAGATTGGCGGGCTCGGGACGAGGGCAGATGAAAAAAGGTCTGATTATTTTTGGGAATGTTCTTATAGTAGCGAGCATTCTTATATTTGTAATACTATATGCCGGAAATCAGCAAAGGCGTGAACTGACCTCCCGAACCGAGGCCTTCGGGAACATGACGACTGCGATGGATCAGGTTTCCAACAATTACCTCATCGGTGAGCAGAGGGTATGCGAGACCTGGGCAAACTATATCAATTCTTCCGGCATGTCGGCGCAGGAGGCGATCGATTTCGTGCGCGCCTCTGTCACATCCACGGATGTGATGGCACACATTCTGTATGTGGACGAGGATGCCCTTACGGGTCTGTCGACAGCCGCCCCGGCGGGCGATCCCGGAAACTTCTCTGTATCCTATCAGAAAATAGGCATCTTCAGCAGCGGACTGGAAGATCTGTTGTCGACGGACAATACAGTCAGCGTGACCCGTGCGTACACGAATCCTGTCAATGCGATACAGTCCATTGCTTTCTGCAGACCGGTCGTCCTCAGAGAGGATGACGGCGAAGGTACACGCAGGGCGGTTCTTTTGAGAATTATCCCGGTATCGGTCTTTGAACAGAAGTGGGTCTTTCCGACGGAAGACTACAAGAATGCCGAGATTGCACTGATCGACGCGGGCGGCGACTATATAATCAAAGGCCGTTCTTTTAAGAATTCAAACTTCTATGAATTTTATCAGTCCTATAATGCCGTCACGAAGTCGGAGATGGACCGTTTCAGGGAAGAGATCAAGGGTGAGCCGGGCACACGTGTGATTGTCAATTCAAAGAATGAGGAATGCCTAATTGCGCACACGCGTGTCAATTCGACAGAGAACTGGATCATCGTGACGATGATTCCGGTTAAGGATATAAATCAGACCCGGCAGGACTGGCTGCTGATCGGCACTGTGTCCGCAGGGCTCCTGCTCCTTCTGATACTCGATCTTATTATCATGGTCCGCTTCAATAAAACGCTGGAGGCGGCCGCCGCCCGGGCAGACAAGGCCAATCAGGCAAAGACAGATTTCCTGTCTACTATGTCTCACGATATCCGTACGCCTATGAACGCGATTATCGGACTGACCGCCATAGCCGGCAGAAATGTGGAGGACACGGCAATCGTCAGGGACAGCCTCCGCAAAATCAGCCTTGCGGGCAATCACCTGCTCACGCTGATCAATGACATTCTTGATATTTCCAAGGTAGAGAGCGGAAAGCTGAACCTGAGCCCTGTCGCGTTTTCCATCGTCGAATGCGCAGATAATCTGGTCAACATTTCGCAGCCCATGATCAAGGAAAAGAATATTGATTTCAGCTTCAGGGTAAATCATTTTGATTACGAATATCTGTATGCCGACCAGCTCAGACTCAATCAGATATTCATCAATCTTCTTTCCAACGCAATCAAGTATACGGGGCAGGGGGGAAGTGTATCTGTCGATATGAAGGAGGAACCCGGAGAGAAGGAAGGAACAGTCCGGATTACCTATAAGGTGGCGGACACCGGCATAGGCATGACAGAAGAGTTTATGTCCAGAATGTACCAGCCGTTCTCCCGCCAGACCGACAGCAGAGTCAATAAGATCCAGGGAACCGGTCTCGGCCTTGCCATTACGAAGCAGATGATCTATCTGATGAACGGCAGCATTCAGTGCCAAAGTGAGGTGGGAAAGGGTACCACCTTCGAGGTTACACTGGATATACCGCTGGCTGACAGGCCGCCTGCAGAGCTCTCGCTTTCGCCGATGCGTGTCCTTTTAGCTGATGACGATGAGGCGCTGCTGGATACGGCGCGGTATACTCTTGAATCCATCGGAGTAACAGCGGATACCGCAAGGAGCGGAGAGCAGGCGCTTAAGATGGCGGTGAGGAAGGATGAAAACGGGCCGATATACCAGGCAATTATCCTTGACTGGAAGATGCCGGGACTTGACGGCATCGAGACGGCAAAGAGGATCAGACAGGAGACAGGTGCGGATATTCCGATTCTCCTGAGCTCCTCCTACGACTGGTCTGATCTTGAAGAGACCGCAAAGGAGGCCGGGGTAAACGGCTTTATCACAAAGCCGCTGTTCCGCTCGACGCTGTACGAGAAGCTGAGCGAGCTGACGGGAGAAAAGGGCCGGTCCAGCGAGCAGGAAGAGGATGATTCCGACATTCAGGGTATGAGGATCCTGGTGGCAGAGGATAATGACATTAACTGGGAGATCATTTCAATGCTGCTGAAGATGCACGGCATCGACAGCGAGAGGGCAGAGAACGGACAGCTTGCCGTGGAACGGGTGTCGAAGGCAGAGAAGGGCGAGTTTGATCTGATCTTCATGGATATTCAGATGCCTGTGATGAACGGGATCGAAGCGACGAAGGCAATCCGGGGACTTTCGGATCCCATTGCATCCGGCATTCCCATTATCGCCATGACGGCAGATGCATTTTCCGAAAATGTGGCGGAATGCCTGGCCGCAGGAATGAACGGACATATTGCGAAACCGATTGATATGAAGGTGGTTCTTCGGGAAATCAGAAGAATCAGGGAAGAAGCACAGTCTCATCTGTAAACGAAAGGAACAGCATCATGAGTATGAATATTAAGAAAACAGCTGCAGCAGGGATGACATGGGTGTTACTGGCGGCCGGCCTTGCGGCATGCGGCGCGGCAGCTCCCGCAGCCGTTCCCGCCGCAGCCCCGGAATCAGCAGAGGCTCCGGCGGGCGGAGAAATAAAAGCCGCAGACAGCAGTGAGGCCGAAGCTGCCGCAGTGCAGGATAACAGCGCCGGACAGACAGGCTTTGTTCCGGGACTTTCACCGGATACGGAAGGTGTCGTCAACGTCGTCGGCCACTACAACAATTTTGAAGCCATCGAAGAGGAGTTCAACCGCTTTAATGAGTATTATCCCGATGTCGAGATGAAATATACATATCTGGATAATTACAGCGGCATTATTGCGGCGGCTGTCGGCGGGAGCGAGGCACCGGACATTTTCTTTACCTATCCGTGGATGGCAAAGGATGAAAAGTTCAGTTCGCTGTTCGACGCTGCGGAGGATCTTGCACAGGAATCGCTCGGAATTGACCTTTCCTGCATCAGAGAGGACCTTCTGAGTGCAGATGCGCAGGGGAGGGTCCTGGAAGTGCCCGTGTATACGACGACCTACGGAATGCTGGTCAACGAAGACATTTTTGAAAAGGAGGGACTGAATGTCCCCGCGACCTACGAGGAACTCCTTTCCGCATGTGAAGCTCTGAAAAACGCCGGCTATGAGAGTCCGGTGATGGGTTATAACGGCGGCGATTCGCTTATTTTCCCGCTGTTCTATCCGCACTTTATCGGAACAGTCTTTAATAATGAAGAAGCGATTAGTGAGCTGAATGAAATGGCGCCGTCCGCGGGAGAATATATGCGAAGCTCTCTGGAGCTGGTCGGGGATTTCATGAGCCGCGGCTATGTGGACATTGAAAGCTGCAATGCGCTTGAAAATGATTATGATGCCGTAATCATGCGGTTCTTTGAGGGCGATGTGCCGATTATGATGGCCACGGCCAATACCGCGTCCGGTACGGGAAAGAGGGAGAGCAAGTCGGAGGCGTTTTCAGCAAATCCCTTCCGGTACGGCTTCTACCTGGCTCCGTCTACGGAGAATGGAGGATATTTCCTCAGCTCGGTCTCCATCGGCTTCGGTGTCAACAAAAACAGCAGCAATCTGGATATAACCAATGAATTCATGCGGTTCCTGATTACGACGGACGAGCTTAACAGGATGGCCGAGGCGAAGAGAATGGTTACCCCCTGCACGGGGATTCCTTCGGACAGCATTTACGCAGCTCTGCGGGATGTAGACAGTGAGCACTTTATTAACATGTCGGAGCTGACACTTCTTCCGGAGCCGGATACGCAGCTGAAAATTGCCGGCAGGCTTGTTGGCAGCGGTGAAATGACAGTGGATGAAGCGGTAGCTGCATTCGGTACTCTGGAATAACGGTTTCTGGAAAACAGGATGAGGAAAAGGAACAGAGGGAATATGAAAGGAATTTTGAGAAACGGGGTGTTGGCAGCTGTGGTCTGCATGATCCTGTCGGGATGTGCGGGAACAAAGCCGCAGACCGCTGTGATGAAGCTTGACGCCAATCCGACCACAGGCTATGAATGGGAGGTTACTCAGGAACCGGAGCTGTTTGAAATTACTTCGGAATACATCTCTTCCGCAGAGGATGAGGAAATTGCCGGGGCCGGCGGAACACAGGTCTATACCTTAAAGCCGCTTCAGAAGGGAACAGCCGAGGTATGCTTTACTTATAAAAGGCCCTGGGAGGAGGAAGCGGCATCGGTGCTTACTTATAGAATGAAGGTGAGCGGGAGCATGCAGATTTCAGTGGAGTCGGCAGCGGCTGAACTGGAGGGAGATATCGATACAGTTCCCATGATGCCGGAGTTTGTGATTGAATAACGACAGCGGATTCCGTTTATGCAAGAATCGAACATAGGAACAGAAGCTGCAGCCGGGGCGCAGCCGAAAGCGTGCAGATATGGTATTAATGCTGCCGTGCTGAAGTACCTGGCTGTGGCTGCGATGCTGTGTGATCATATCGCAGCCTCGCTGGGAGCGCTGCCATCGCTCAGACATGCATATCAGCCCATGCGATTCATCGGAAGATTTGCTTTTCCGGTGTATTGCTTTTTTATTGTGGAAGGATTCAAGTATAGCCGGGACAGGTGGAAATACCTGAGAAATATCTGCATTTTTGCCGTCCTGTCGCAGGTGCAGTTTGTAAAAGCATTCTATCCGCAGAGTAATATCTTCGGAAAGCTGAATGTGAACTGTACTCTGGCACTTGGGCTGGTCAGTATCTGGATCCTGGACAATGCACTCAAGACGGTCCGCAGACGGGCGGTGCATATTGCGGCGGCATGCCTTTGCATCGGAGGACTTTGCTTTGCCGCTTATCGACTCTCAACGGACTACCGGTACGGCGGGGTACTGCTGATCGTCCTTCTTTATCTTTTAAAGCAGTACAGACCGCTTGCCCTGTTGGCGGGGTATGTCTGGATCTGCTGCTATAATCCCACAGAGGTGTATGCTTTTCCCGCCTTCTTGATGCTGATGCTGTACAACGGCAAAAGAGGAAGACAGAACAAGTGGTTTTTTTACGCTTTCTATCCGGCGCATCTTGTGGTGCTGGCCGTACTGAGGGCGAAGTTCGGAATATAGCGGTATATGAGAATTCGATTTAAAAACCTGATATACGCGATGATTGCGCTTCTTATCCTGTCGGGAGCGGTTCTTCTTCACCCGGCAGGGGCTGTCAGTGCGACGGCTGCGGAGGCAGCAATAACGGAGCCTGCGCCTGCGGCGGCAGATGAGTTTTCTTCCGGGGATGAGCTCGCAAGTGTCGAACTGGATCTGGATAGATATGTCATCTGGCTCGGCGGGTTTGAGATGAACCTGGAAGGGAATGCGCAGGATGCATTCCTTCTGGGAAGCGCAGGCTCCGGCGATCTGGCCGGGCTGGAAAACGCCATGGGATCTGCGTTCGGATCACTCGCATCGGAGATCGATGTCTCACAGTATAAGGTGCCGTACGCCGAGATGACAGGCCAGCACGTCTTTGAGGCATATCTCAACGAGCATCCGGAATATTTTTATGTAACGTCTGCCAAAATCCAGTACAACAAAATCACAGGGATTGTGACAAAGCTCTTCATAAACTATGACGCCGGCTATACGCCCCAGAGGAGCGCGGATGTCGAGAGCAGGGTGCAGGCTGTCCTTTCGGGAATGGACGGCGGCTGGAGCGATCTCCAGAAATGCGTTTATCTGCACGACAGCGTGGTCACCGCCTGCACATACGACTATACCTATACAAAATACGGCCTTGATGACGTCATGCTGGACGGCAGGGCCATCTGCTCGGGATATGCCGCTGCGTATCAGTATCTTCTGACAAGAGCGGGGATCACCTGTGAGACGGTGGTAAGTCCCGGGATGGACCATGCGTGGAACCGGGTCCTCCTGGACGGCGTATGGTACTACGTGGACTGCACCTGGGACGATGCGGACGCCGCAGGACAAAACCCGTTCTGCCGCCTGAATGTGAGATACAGGAATTTCCTCCGCAGCAGGGAAGGACTTACGGGAACCGGCCACACGTCGAGCGACTGGAGCAATACAAGAAGAAGCATTTACGGCGAGGCGAGCGGCACAAAGTATGACAGCTGTCCGTGGATTGACAAGGCGGCGTCCGACGGTCACGTCAAGATGGGAATCGGCAGTAATGTCCTTCTTTTTGCCGACGCGGACAATATCCACGTTGATATCCTTCGCTGCCATTCGGGCGCCGTTGAAAAGATCAAAATGCCGGCGGCGGGGTGCGGCGGAGCGGCTGTACTGTACGGGCATCTTTATTTTGCCGTAGGAAACAGTATCTATGAAATAAGAGACGACGGGACGACTCCCGCGGTACACACCGCGCAGGAGGGCCTTACGATCTGCGGCATGGAGGTTAAGGACGGAGCTATCTTCTATGATCTCGGAAAGGGAGTTCTCCTGTCCGGCTATGTGCGGACAGAGAGCTTTGTTCCGGAAGGGTTAAACGGCATCGCCAATCTGCCCTCGAAGGCAATGCACCGGCTCTATAACGGGAATACCGGGGAACACCTGTACACGGCGGATGAGAATGAGAAAAATGTCCTGACAAAGCGGGGCTGGACCTATGAGGGAATTGCGTGGTACGCGCCGCAGGGGTACGGCTATCCGGTATACCGCATGTACAACCCGGCGAGCTTTGCCCATCACTATACAATGGACATCAATGAGCGGGATACGCTCTGCGGACTCGGAAACTATGCGGGCAGGAGCAGAGGCTGGACCTACGAGGGGATCGGGTGGTATTCCCCGCAGTCCGAAAAGAGCATGAAGAGCCTCGGCAAGGATCAGCAGTCCCTCTATACGCCTCTTCACCGTCTGTACCGCCCGGGTTACCCGATGGCGGCAGCCCATCACTATACGGCGGATGAACATGAAGTCGAGGTCCTTCTGTCATGGGGCTGGGTCTATGAAGGCATTGCCTGGTACGGGAATTGAAAGTATAGTCAGCGGGAGGCCGCTGACGTGCAGCCTCCTGCTGACGTGCAGCGGGCGGGCAGTGACGGAGAGCCCGTCAGAGAGGAATTTCCCTGACGGAGCTGTAGATAAGGTCCGGTTTGACTTCGGAGGAGACGGCGTCTTTCAGCGTCGCTTCTCCCGACAGGACAAGGATGCTGCGGAAGCCCGCGTTTACGCCGGCAGCGATGTCCGTGTAGAGTCTGTCGCCCGCCATGGCGATTTCACTGCGCTCAAGGTCAGGCATGTCCGCTCTTAAGCGGTCCAGAAGATAGTCTGAAATGACGGTATAGGGCTTGCCGATGATCTCATCCGGCCAGCGGAAGGCGGAGGCGTGAATGAAAGCCATGATCGCTCCCGCGTCCGGGATAAAACCGGTCTCCGTGGGGCAGTTATAGTCCGGATGGGTTGAAAAATACGGCATGCCGCTCCTTACAAAGTCGCAGACGCGGCACATCTTTGCGTAGTCGAGGCTGGTATCAAAGCCTACAACGGCAATCTCCGGAGCATCATTATCGAGCTCAATGCCGGCCGCCCTGAATTCCTCTGAAAGAAGCTCATTTCCAAGAAGGAACACTCTTTTTCCGGGATAATTCTTTTTCAGGTACCAGATCATCGCCTGCCCGGAGGTAACGATTTTCTCTTCCCCGACATCAAAGCCCATTCTGTGAAGCTTTTCCACATAGGCGGAAGGGTCCTTCGAAGAGTTGTTGGTAAGGAAAATAAAGGACCTGCCGCTCTCGGTGATCCTCTCAAGAAAGCGCTTTGCGCCGTCAATCCACTTTTCACCCAGATAGATCGTACCGTCCATATCAAGCGCAAAAACGCGGATCCCGGGAAGGATATTCTCCGGATCCGCATTTATGTTGAGGACGGCTGCAGTGCGCGCGCTCACAGCTGTTTTGCCGCCACATTTTTCGTGGCGACAAGTGCCGCGCCTGTCCCTGCGATGTTTTCAAGAAGGACGTCGCCGATGCTGACCGGCGCATTGACACAGACGCCGCTTACAGCGTCCATCACTGCCTGAATGCTCTCCTTCGGGATGTCAGAGGCTGTCTTTACAGACACGACGGGAATGACGCCGCCCGAAACACTTACCGTGCTGGTCACGATCCTGGTGGGGTGCGTCACCTCTTTCCTGGCATAGATCTCGCCGCGGGGGCAGGTGTTGCCCGTAACCGAGACCACCTCGCCGCCATCTGTCACGACCGTGAGCTGACAGCCCATCGGACAGTTGATACATGTAAGATTTCTTGTTTCCATAATATACCCCTATGCAGAAGCGTTTAATTTGCTTCGATGCAGACTTTTATTTCCGTAAGATCGGGGAAGGATCTCAGCTCGTCGCCGGAGAGGATGACTTCCTGCATCTCGCCGGGGGCCAGGATCCGGGCCTTTTTCCTTGCAATCCTCGAATCATTCAGGTAGACGCAGATCGCGCAGTCGCGGTAAACGTCGCCGACGCGGAAGCGGAGAGTGATTCTCTCGCCCGCTTTGTCAGGATGAATGTAAGAGGGAACCGTATAGCGGACGCCGTTTCCGGTCTTTACCGGAACGCAGGGCGTATCGCTCCCTGCCGATGCGCCGCCTTTTATGTACTCTGCGGCGCGCTTTCCTGCGGCTGCCGCTTCCTCCGACACATAGTCGACAAGGTCGTGCACGTGCAGGACGTTGCCGCACGCAAAGACGCCGGGAACCGATGTTTCAAGGGATTCACTGACGACGGGGCCTGAGGTTACGGGACTGATCCCGACCCCCGCGCCGCGGGAGAGCTCGTTTTCCGGAAGGAGTCCTACCGACAGAAGGAGAGTGTCGCACTCGTATTCCTTTTCCGTTCCGGGAACCGGTCTTCTGTTCTCATCCACCTCACTGATTACGACAGCTTCGACGCGCTCTTTTCCTTTGATTTCCGTTACGGTATGGCTTAAAAGAAGCGGAATGCCGTAGTCGTCAAGGCACTGGACGATATTGCGCTTCAGGCCGCCGGAATAGGGCATGACCTCCGCGACGGCAAGGACCTTCGCGCCCTCGAGTGTCATGCGGCGCGCCATGATAAGGCCGATGTCACCCGAGCCGAGAATAACGACTCTGCGGCCGGGCATGCAGCCTTCGATATTGACAAGGCGCTGCGCCGTGCCCGCCGTGTAAATTCCCGCGGGACGGTATCCCGGAGTGTTCAGGGCGCCTCTGGGACGCTCTCTGCAGCCCATGGCAAGGATCACGGCGCCGGCGGTGATCTGTACCAGTCCCTCCGAGCGGCTTGAGTAGGTGATTGTCTTGATGCAGCCGTTGGAGGAGCCTTCATCACCGGAGGGCGCTTCGGCCTTCAGGTCCAGGACCATGGTATTCAGCCTGCAGTCGATTCCGAGCTCGTGGAAGCGGGAGATGAATCTCGCCGCGTATTCCGGCCCGGTCAGCTCCTCCTTGAAGGTGTGGAGGCCGAAGCCGTTGTGGATGCACTGATTGAGAATTCCGCCGAGTTCCCTGTCTCTTTCCAGTACAAGGATGGAGTCAGCGCCGCTTTCCTTTGCGCTGATTGCAGCGGCTAGGCCCGCGGGGCCGCCGCCGATGATCACTATATCATAATAAGAAAGGCCTGCTTTGTTCATTCGTTATCACCTCCAGAGACTCCGGGCGCTGCGCAGGAAGAGGATGCCTTGTCCGTCATCCCTGTAAGAAGGAGACTGTCCGGACCGTTCTTGGTGATCTCCGTCATGGGAATGCCAAGGAGGCGGGACAGAAGCTCCATGGTCTTCGGAGTGCAGAACCCCGCCTGGCATCTGCCCATTCCGGCGCGGGTTCTCTGCTTTACCCCGTCAAGGGTGTGCGCACCGAGAGGTCTTGTGATGGCGTCGATGATCTCGCCCTCCGTCACCATCTCACAGCGGCATACCATGGCGGCGTAGGCCGGATCCCGGCGGATGAGGTCCGAGAGCTCATCTGCATCAAGCTTCTTAGGATCAATGATTCCTTTGCGGGTTCCGTTAAAGGACGGATCCGGCTCCGCATTCAGGAGCCCTGCGGCGATGGAGCAGACCATTTCGCCGATTGCGGGCGCGCTGGTAAGGCCGGGAGATTCAATGCCCGCGCAGTCTATAAAGAGCGGCGCATCCTGCAGTTCGCCGATCAGGAATTCATGGCCGTCCTCATGGGCGCGCAGACCTGCGAAAGAGGTGATGATCTGCCTGGTCGGGACCGAAGGGACGCTGAGGCGCGCCTTCTGCATGACCGTATCCAGACCCTCCTGCGTCGTGCAGGTTCCCTCTTTGTCGGGCGTATCGGTCGCGGTGGGGCCGATCAGGAGATTGCCGTGAATCGTCGGTGTTACAAGGATGCCTTTGCCCTTGGGCGTCGGCAGCTGGAAGATCGTGCTGTGCACGATATCTCCCGTGCCCTTATCCATCAGGCAGTACTCGCCGCGGCGGGGCGTGATGTGGATCTTGTGGCTGCTCACCATGTTGTGGATCTGATCCGCGTACACGCCTGCGGCATTGATAACGCACCTTGTGCGGACGGTGTCCTCACCGTCCGGGAGGCTGCTGCGAAGAGGCTCGCCGGTATTGCCGTCTGTCCAGAGGATTGCCTTGCTGCGCTTTACATGCAGGCAGTAGCCGTCCTCTTCCTTATCAATGCCGGTAACCCCGGTGTTGAAACAGAAGGACACACCGTTTGTGAACGCGTTTTCCGCCATCGCGATGTTCATGCCGAAGGGCCAGACAATGCCGCCCGTGGGGCACCAGATCGCGGCGACCGCATCATCGGATACATTCGGCTCCATCCGGTGCAGCTCCTCGGATTCAACGATGCGAAGTCCGGGGACGCCGTTTTCGATTCCCTGCTCATAGAGAGCCTGAAGGCGCGGACGATCTTCCTCGTCAAAGCACAGGATGAGAGAGCCGTTTCTGTCAAATTCGAAATCCAGTTCGCGGGAGAGGGGCTCCATCAGCTCGTTTCCGCGGACATTGAGCTTTGCCATCAGTGTGCCCGGCTTGCAGTCGATGCCGGAGTGGACAATGGCGCTGTTGGCCTTCGATGTGCCGCAGCAGACGTCGGCCTCCTTATCAATGACAAGGATATTCAGGCGGTACCGGGAAAGCTCTCTTGCGCATGACGCGCCGGAGACGCCGGCACCGATAATGACAATATCATATGAATTCTGCATGATGATGCAGCCTCCTTTCTCAATGCTCGTGCAGCTGCAGGCCGCCGTCCACGAGAATGCCGTGGCCGGGCTGTACATCGGCCGCCCCGGCCTTCTGCACCTGCTGAGCGGGACTTTGGGCGTTTGAACCTTTCGCGCTTTCCTGTGCAGCCTTCGCCAGATACTGCGCAGCCAGCGGGTGGTTCATGGCCGGAACGCTGTTGCCGGATGAAAAGACGGACAGTGTCCAGTCCGCACCGCCGAGATACCCCCCGCCCATGGCCTCCCTCCCCGGATAGAGCATCATACTGATTTCAGGTCCGCCTTCCGATACATTGGCAACGGCGTTGTCGGAAAAGAGAACCTGCGCCGCACCGGGCAGAATCTCCTGGGACTGCAGGAGAATTGTCGGCTGTGTATCGGAGTTGTTGACAAGCGTGCAGCTTCGCAGCATAAGAAGCTGGCCGCCTTCCACCGCTTCGGGTGCGGCTTCCCAGTCGTGAACGTAGAGAGCCGACTGTCCGCCCGCGGCACGAAGCTCACAGTTGTAGAAATCCACAACGCTTCCGGGGCGGAGTCCGATTCCGACTGTCTGGTGGTAATCATTAATGAAGGTTACATTTTCACAGTACAGCGCACAGTCGGCGGCCTCGTCAAAATCCACATGCATGGCGTAGCTTTTGCCGTAGGTGCCCTCCTCGCCGGCGGCCATCGCATGAAGAGTCATGTTCTTAAGGCTGCCGCGGGCCATCTCAAGCGGCGGCGCTTCATAGTCAAAGGCAGACCAGCACAGGACACAGGCATCCCGGTCGGTTCCTTCGATATAGAGAACCTTTCCGTACGTGTCGACCGGCTCCCGGTAGGTGCCCGGCAGGATGATGATTGTGTCCATGTTCCCGGCGGCGTCGACGGCTTCCTGGACAGTGCGGTAAACCCCGCTTATTTCTGATTTTGCTCTTCCCGCGGCATCCTGAAGGACACCGGACGGATTTACTTCCAGAACCGCCGCGAAGGCGCTGATGCCCGCTCCCGGAAGGACTGCCGCAAGGAGCATTCCGGCTGCTCCCGAAAGCGCGGATATTACCAGTTGTTTTAACAATGCAGAGTTCGTTTTAATCAATGTTTTACCTTTCTATCGTATCTCCTAATTTTACTACTCACAGCCTTTTCTGGCGAGTGGTCCATGGATACTATTCACAAATATGCGATGGATGGGAAGGCGAAATTTTTATACCATAATTGCCCGGGATAGTGTAAAATAATGCGGATAAAATTCTATGGACGTGGTGACATCATAATGAAGGCGAGGTAACTATGGCACAGAGAACGGATATACATAAGGTGCTCATCATAGGTTCGGGTCCGATTGTTATCGGACAGGCTTGTGAGTTTGACTATTCCGGGACGCAGGCGTGCAAGGCTCTGCGCAGTCTCGGTTATGAGATCGTTCTGGTTAATTCCAATCCCGCAACGATCATGACCGATCCCGAGATGGCTGACAGGACATATATTGAACCGCTGAACGTGGAGCGTGTTACGGCGGTTATTGAGAAGGAAAGACCAGACGCATTGCTGCCCAATCTCGGCGGCCAGTCGGGTCTTAATTTGTGCTCGGAGCTTTATAAGGCCGGTGTCCTGGACAAATACAATGTCAAGGTAATCGGTGTACAGGTCGATGCCATCGAGCGCGGCGAGGACCGTATCGAGTTCAAGAATACAATGAACGCGCTCGGCATCGAGATGGCAAGGAGCGAGGTCTCCTACAGCGTCGACGAGGCTCTTGCGATCGCCGACAGGCTGGGATACCCGGTGGTCCTTCGGCCCGCGTATACAATGGGCGGCGCCGGCGGCGGTCTTGTTTACAACAGGGACGAATTAAGGACTGTGTGCGCCCGCGGCCTTCAGGCGTCGCTGATCGGCCAGGTCCTGGTTGAGGAATCGATCCTCGGCTGGGAGGAGCTGGAGCTGGAGGTTGTCCGCGATAAGGACAACAATATGATCACGGTCTGCTTTATCGAGAACGTCGATCCTGTCGGCGTCCATACGGGCGATTCCTTCTGCACCGCGCCGATGCTGACCATCGATGAGGAGCTTCAGAAAAAGCTTCAGGAGCAGGCATACAAAATCGTCGAGCATATCGGGGTCATCGGCGGAACGAATGTCCAGTTCGCGCACGATCCCGTCAGCGGACGCGTCATTGTCATCGAGATCAATCCCAGGACCTCCCGGTCGTCCGCGCTTGCATCCAAGGCGACGGGCTTCCCCATTGCCCTGGTTTCCGCAAAGCTTGCGACAGGCCTTACGCTTGCGGAGCTTGAGGACAGCAAGTTCGGCACACTGGACAAATACGTTCCGAACGGCGATTTCGTCGTAGTAAAATTCGCACGCTGGGCATTTGAGAAGTTCAAGGGCGTCGAAGACAAGCTGGGCACGCAGATGCGCGCCGTCGGCGAAGTCATGAGCATCGGAAAGACTTATAAGGAAGCCTTCCAGAAGGCGATAAGGTCTCTGGAAAAGGACCGCTACGGACTGGGCCATGTCGGGCGCTTTGGCGAGATGACAAAGGAGGAGCTTCTCCGGCTCCTGATCGATGCCTCCAGTGAGCGCCACTTTATCATGTACGAAGCGCTTCGCAAAGGAGCGACGGTCGACGAGCTGTTCGGGATCACAAAGGTAAAGCACTATTTCATCGAGCAGATGAAGGAACTTGTGGATGAGGAAGAAGCGCTCATCGCACAGGGCAGGACATCCGCGGACGGGCTGCCCTCCGATGACGCCTTCATCCAGGCTAAGCGCGACGGCTTCTCGGACAAGTATCTCTCCGAGATCCTGCATGTCTCACAGGACAGCGTGCGCCACAAGAGAGAAGCACTCGGCCTTCTCGAGGACTGGGACAGCGTCCACGTGTCCGGAACGCAGGACAGCGCGTACTATTATTCAACCTACCATACAGAGCGGGTAGGAGAGCATGCAGAGAAAGCCAGCGGCAAGCCGAAGATTATGATCCTCGGCGGCGGCCCGAACCGGATCGGACAGGGCATCGAATTCGACTACTGCTGCGTCCACGCCGCCCAGTCGCTTAAAAAGCTCGGCTTTGAGACGATCATCGTCAACTGCAATCCCGAGACGGTTTCCACGGACTATGACACCTCCGACAAGCTTTATTTTGAGCCGCTGACACTCGAGGACGTTCTTTCCATCTACCGCGCGGAGAAGCCGGTCGGCGTCATCGCGCAGTTCGGCGGACAGACGCCTCTTAACCTGGCTGCAAAGCTTAAGAAAGAGGGCGTCAACATTCTCGGTACAACTCCGGAGGTGATCGACCTTGCGGAGGACAGGGACCAGTTCCGCATGATGATGGACAAGCTGGGAATCCCCATGGCCGAGTCCGGAATGGCAACCACAGTTGAAGAAGCCCAGGCGATCGCGGAAAAGATCGGCTATCCTGTAATGGTACGTCCTTCCTACGTCCTCGGAGGAAGAGGAATGGAGGTTGTCCGCACCAAAGAGGGCATGGCGGATTACATGGCGGCCGCAATCGGCGTTACGCCCGACAGGCCGATCCTGATTGACCGGTTCCTGCATAACGCGCTTGAGTGCGAGGCGGATGCCATCAGCGACGGGACAGATGCGTTTGTCCCGGCTGTCATGGAGCACATCGAGCTTGCGGGTATCCACTCCGGCGACAGCGCCTGCATCATTCCTTCAAAGCATATATCCGACGAGAACCTTGCGACCATCCGCGAATATACCAAGAAGATTGCGGTTGAGATGCATGTCGTCGGCCTGATGAACATGCAGTACGCGATCGAGGACGGCGTCGTGTATGTCCTCGAGGCGAATCCCCGCGCGTCCAGAACGGTCCCGCTGGTTTCCAAGGTCTGCGGAATCCGCATGGTTCCTCTTGCGACGGAAATCATCACTGCACAGCTCACCGGCAGGAAGTCCCCTGTTCCGGACCTGAAGGAGAGAAAGATTCCGTACTACGGCGTAAAGGAAGCGGTCTTCCCGTTCAACATGTTCCCCGAGGTAGACCCCGTTCTCGGACCCGAGATGCGCTCTACGGGCGAAGTACTCGGCATTGCGAAGACGACCGGCGAGGCGTTCTTTAAGGCGGAAGAGGCTGCCAAGGCAACACTTCCCCTGGAGGGAGCAGTACTCTTATCCGTCAATGCGCAGGACAAGCCGGATGTGGCCCAGATCGCGCAGAGCTTCTATGAGGACGGCTTCAGGATCCTTGCAACCGGCGAGACCTGCAGCACAATCGAGAAGGCGGGAGTCCCCGTTACCCGTGTGCTGAAAAAGTACGAGGGCCGGCCGAACGTACAGGATCTGATTACCAACGGAGATATCCAGCTGATCATCAATTCCCCTGTGGGGAGCGACTCCGTCTATGACGACAGCTACCTCCGCAAGGCAGCCATCAAGGCCAGGATCCCGTACATCACGACGATCGCGGCGGCAAGAGCAGCGGCGGAAGGCATCCGGCAGATCAAGGAGAACGGAACGGGCAACATCCACAGCCTTCAGTCCTGGCATGCCCGTATCGGCAATGAATAATTATTTATTATGAAAGTGTGTTACAGCGCCGGTGCGGTGACGGCCCGGGAGAACTACTATTCAATTGCAGCGGACTGTGTGGAGATCAGGCTATGGTTCCTGACAGATGAGATTCTCCGGATCCGCGCCGGATTTGACGGGGATTTTGACGAGGCGTCGTACAGCCTTGTCATGACCGCATGGGATTCCAGGACGGATGAGCTGTTTAAAAATGAGAGAGTGCGTGTAAATACAGCCCCCGCGGAGCTGACCGATTCGGAGGATGAGGCAGTTCTTGAGGGGAAAAAGCTCCGTGTCGTGATCCATAAGAAGCCTTTCTATCTGTCCGTGTATGACAATGAAGGGACACTGATCCACGGGGACATTCCGGAACTTGCCTACCGCGAGGATTCCAATCACAGAAGGCTCCACTGCTCGAGAATAGAAGAGGATGACCATTTCTATGGCTTCGGGGAAAAGAGCGGCAGGATCGACAAGGCGCAGGAGTACATGGTCATGGCGCCCGGCGACGCCCTTGGGTATGATCCCGAAAAGACGGATTCCCTGTACAAGCATATTCCGTTCTATATCAGGCTGCAGGAATCGACAGGAAAGGCTGCAGGGTACTTCTATCACAATACTTCGGAATGCTCCTTCAATATGGGGCGTGAAAAGCGCAACTACTGGCACCGCTATTCCACCTACACGACGGATGCGGGAGACATTGATCTCTTCCTGATCGCAGGGCCTTCCATCCGTGAAGTCATCATGCGCTACACGGACCTGACCGGAAAATCCTTCCTGCTGCCGAAGGCAGCCCTGGGGTATCTGGGCTCTTCCATGTATTATGCGGAACTGCCAAAGGACTGTGATGACGCGATACTCCGGTTTGCCGATACCGCGAGGGAGGAAGAAATCCCCGTCAGCGGTTTCCAGCTCTCCTCCGGCTACTGCGCCGTGGAAACAAAGGAGGGCATAAAGCGCTGCTCCTTTACATGGAATTACGACCGCTTTAAGGACCCGTCCGCATGGTTTGCCGCCATGAAGGAGAGGGGAATCCTGGTTTCACCCAACGTTAAGCCGGGCATGCTGCTGGTGCACCCTCTGCTGGAGGAGATGAAGGAGAAGGGAATGTTTGTCCTTGCGGATCCGGAGCTCCCCAGGGACAGCGCCGGCGTCTATGAAGGTCTTGCAGTCGGCTCCTGGTGGGGCGGCCCCGGGGTCTTTGTTGACTTTACAAAGGAAGAGACGAGGCGCAGCTGGAAGGAATATCTCACGCGCAGCCTTCTCGAATACGGATGCACGTCGGTCTGGAACGACAACTGTGAATATGATTCCATGGTCGATAAGGACGCCGGGGTATATTTCGAAGGGAAAGGCGGCACGATCGGGAACCTGAAATCTGTCATGAGCAGCCTGATGTGCCTGCTCTCGAACGAGGCGATTAGGGAGTATGATCCCGATGTCCGCCCGTTCACGGTCTGCCGCTCGGGACACGCCGGAATTCAGCGCTACGCGCAGGTATGGGCAGGGGACAACCTGACCTGCTGGGAGACGCTCAGATACAACATATCGACCATTCTTGGAATGGGGCTTTCCGGCGCTGCCAATAACGGATGCGATGTCGGCGGCTTTTACGGCCCGTCGCCGGAGCCCGAGCTCCTTGTCCGCTGGGTCCAGAACGGTATTTTCCATCCGCGCTTTTCCATTCACTCCGTGAATTCGGACAATACGGTCACGGAGCCTTGGATGTACAGTGCCGTGACGCCGCTTATCAGGGAGGCGATTCATTTCCGGTACCGGATGATGCCCTATCTGTACTCCCTCGAGGCCCGCGCGCATGAGTGCGGACTGCCGATCATGGAGGCCATGTTCCTGGTTTTCCAGAACGATCCCAGGACGTATAGCGAGGACATTGACTTTATGTGGGGAGACTGCCTGCTGGTCGCGAATGTCGTGGAGAAGGGACAGAAAATCCGCAGCGTCTATCTCCCGAAGCCGGAAAATGAGAAGGAGCGCTGGTACGATTTTAATACGAGGCAGGAGTATGCGCCGGGCAGGACGTATGAGCTTGCGGTGGAACCGGAATCCATTCCCATGTTCATAAGGAGCGGCGCCATCATCCCGATGTCAGAAAACCCTGTAATGAACCCGGCAAAGCAGGAGACCACGGATCTGCGTATCCTGATGGCCCCTGACGTGGACAGCGCCTTCACTTTATATGAGGATGACGGCGTCTCCAATGACTGTCAAAAAGGCGTGTATCTTAAGACGAAGATCACGGTGCAGGCAGGGGATAAGACCAGAATTCATTTTGCCCGGGAAGGCGCTTACAAGTCTGCGGTGGAAACGATCGTGCTCGATGTCATACACCGCGAAAAGGCGCCTTTCTATGTACAGCTTGACGGGAGGACAATGGAGCATTTCCTGTATCGGAAATGGTTTGAGGAAGCAGCGGAGGGATGGTATTACAGCCAGACGCTGAAATCGGTTCAGATCAAATACCGGAATCCCGGGGCGGATCACGAGGTGATCATCAGCTTCAGCAGGTTCGATATGCTGGGGATGGAATAGCAGAAGAGATTCCGACAGCAAAAAAGGCTTTGACAGGAGAAGAATCACAAAATAAAAGGGAGATGCACACGTCCGGTGTGCATCTCCCTGATTTGTTTAATCCGAAAGTCTGTGACCTGCTTTGAATAATCAGAGCTGAGGGCCTGCAGCGACAAGAGCCTTGCCGGTCTCGTTGGTCTCATACTTCTTGAAGTTCTTGACAAATCTCTCAGCGAGATCCTTTGCCTTTGCATCCCATTCGGAAGCATCTGCATAGGTGTCGCGGGGATCAAGGATTGCGGGATCTACGCCCGGAAGAGCTGTAGGAACCTCGAAATCGAAGATCGGGATCTTCTTTGTGGGAGCGGTGTTGACATCGCCATTGAGGATCGCGTCGATGATGCCGCGGGTATCCTTAATGGAGATACGCTTGCCTGTGCCGTTCCAGCCGGTGTTGACAAGCTAAGCCTTTGCGCCGCTCTTCT
>CADBPC010000090.1 GCA_902796425.1 uncultured Lachnospiraceae bacterium | reverse complement strand
GGTTATTGTGCGCAAAATCCGGCTGAAGCAATTGCTTCTACCACATTTATAAGCTTTTCTGAGGATTCTGTACAGAAAAATCAGAAGAAAACTCTTTTAGTATGGAATTTATCCTTACAATGTGGAATTAACCATTACAAGGTAGAACTTTCGATTTCAATTAACATCCTTCTTTTTATGTGGTATAATTTTCGGGATGAGTCCGATTGATTATGACCAGGAGCGGTTAATCCGCTCCGGTATTTCCAAAAGAATAGTGCAGCTGATACCGCCGATTCTCCTTGAGGCGGTGTTTCTTGCCTCGTGCCTGCTGCTTCCGAAGTGGATACTGTATACGAAGGCTGCGTTTTATGCATGTATTATCCTGTATTTCCGCAGTGTTTTTTCGTTTGCCACTTTTAAAAAGTGCATCACCGGCGGGAAGCGCTACTGGGTTCCTGTGGGGATAACCGCGGGTGGCGTAGCTGCGGCATATGTTATTACGAGGATCCTGGACAGGACTGTGTTTTCCGGCATGGAAGGCGACGCAATCAGTATCTGGTTCAACGGTCCCTGGGAGACGCTCCTTTTACTGATTTCCACGGTTTTTCTCGCGCCGGTCGCGGAGGAACTGTTTTACAGGAAGGGGTTTATTGATTTTGCCAGTCCGCAGCTGACCTTCATAACGGCTGTGGCGGGTATGGTGCTGCTGGCGGTCCAGAACACGCTCAGCTGGGTCGGCGTCATTGAAGCGCTGATCATGGCTGTGCCGCTTGCTGTTTCGTATATCAAAACGCGCAATATATATGTGCCGGTGCTGGTCCATTTCTGCCTGTGTTTTCTGCAGGAGGCGCCGTCGTATATTTATATCATTGCAAGACAGCTGTTAAAGTAAGAGGGAGGACAGTGTTATGCGCAGAAGATTTTTTGTAATGTCGCTTGTGTGCATGCTGATGGTTATGATGTTCGGCATGACGGCCATGGCATCGAGCAATACGTGGTATTTTGATTTCGGCGCACAGAATTTTGAGATGAAGCAGGGCGAGGACCTGCCGCTGTGGATGCACGCGGAGGGGAATTACCGCTGGTTTATCAGAGAACAGACCAGTAAGGATACCTGGCTTGAGTGCACCTGCCAGGGCGGAACGGACGAGGTGATCGTTCATATCGGCGCAGACGAGCAGGCCGAGGTCGTATATTTTGTTTTTTACCCTGTAGATAACGATACGGACTGGGACGGCTTCCAGGTAACCGTCAGGAAATCAGCCGAGGGACTTGCGGCTGCTCCGGCGAGTGTACCGGTTCCGCTTGCATCGGGAGCAGGAACGCTTTCTTCCGAGATGGACAGCAAGGTAGCGCTGCTTCGTGACAGCGCGGGAACGCCTCTTGCGGCATTTGCGATTGCCTCCTATGTCCAGGAGAAGTTTACTCTCCAGGAGCCGGTAGTTCTCGGCGGCAGGACATGGCTTAATGTGAAGACTCTTCACGAAAGCGCAAAGAACATCCAGATTTCCCCTGCGGACAAGGCGAGAATGACGGCCGCGGGTGTGGACGGTGTCTATATCAACGGAGTGCCGGTGGCCTGGCCCTGATCTGCAGCGCAGGCGTATTAGGAAAGTCAGGAAGATAGCCAGAGAGGCAGGGCCCCGATGGCTATCTTTTCTGTAAACGAGGTAGCATAATGAGATGTCCCTATTGCGGAAAAGAAGATAATCGTGTCATAGATTCGCGTCCCGTCGAGGACAACAATTCCATCCGGCGCAGAAGGATCTGTGACTCCTGCAACAGAAGATTTACAACCTATGAGAAGGTCGAGACAATTCCGATTGTTGTGATCAAGAAGGACAATAACCGTGAACCGTACGACCGCAGCAAAATTGAGGGCGGGATTCTCCGCGCATGCCACAAGCGTCCTGTCTCTATGAACCAGATCAAGAAAACGGTGGATGAAATCGAGGCGGAGATCTTTGACAGGGAAGAAAAAGAGATTCCGAGCGCTGCTATCGGCGAGATGGTTATGTCCAGGATTCACGACCTTGATCCGGTCGCTTATGTCCGTTTTGCATCCGTGTATCGCGAGTTTAAGGACGTTGAAACCTTTATGGACGAACTCGAAAAGGTCCTGAAGGCCGAAAACGGCAGGAAGTTTATGGGGCTTCGAAAATAGTGGGGAGGGGATTTTTTCCGGACCTGCGTGTATCCACTGCCTATGCAATTGATTATGAGGGAATGTACAGGAAGGGATACCGCGGCATAATATTCGATATAGATAATACTCTTGTCCTGCCGGACGCACCGGCGGACAGGGGCGCCGAAGAGTTGTTTCGACAGCTCAGGGAGATCGGCTTTAAGACAATGATACTTTCCAATAACACGGGAGAGCGAACCCGTCTGTTCGCAGAAGCCGTCGGAAGTGATTATCTGACCAAAGCCAGAAAGCCTCTTCCCGGAAAGTATCGGGAGGCGATGAGGCTGATGGGGACAGATGCTTCCGACACTTTTTTTGTCGGCGACCAGCTTTTTACGGATGTGTGGGGCGCCAACAATGCAGGAATCATGTCCATTCTTACGACCCCGTTTACGTATGACGAAGAGCTGCAGATCGTACTGAAGCGTGTTCTTGAAAGGCCCCTGCTTTCTATGTGGGAGCAGAAAAACCGGACCTGAGCCGGGTTATCCCGCCTCGGGCGGGAAATGAGGATGAGTCAATGAAGGAAATCGGAGCTTCCACAGCGCTGTACGGGCTGATCGGTCATCCGGTAGGACACAGTCTTTCACCGCAGATACACAACACTCTTGCCGAATACACCGGCTTGGATCTGTGCTACACGGTTTTTGATGGGGAGAGCAGGGAGCGTCTCGGGGATGCCGTAAGGGGCGCGCACGCGCTCGGCATCGGCGGGCTGAATGTAACGGTCCCCTACAAAAAGGATGTTTTCCCGTATCTTGCGGATATTGATCCCATCGCGGAAAGGATCGGAGCCGTCAACACTCTTGTGCGGTGCGAGGGCGGATATAAGGGCTATAACACGGACTATATGGGACTTCGGCGCGCACTTGAGGAGTGCGGAGTGGATGTCACTGCCCGGGACGCAGCCGTGATCGGCGCCGGAGGCGCTGCAAGAGCCGCCGTCTTTATGTATGCCGCAGCCTGTGAAGACCGCGGGGCGAAGGGGCGGACGCTCTTTATCATCAACCGGACGAGGGAGAAGGCTGAGGCGCTTTCGCGCGAGGTACAGGAGGGTTTTGCCTCGGTCAATGTCAGAGTCCTCGGGCTTTACGAAGCGGCCGGCATCGCCTCCATGACGGACGGAAAAATACTGGCGATGCAGTGCACGAGCGCAGGACTATATCCGGATGTGAACAGCTCTCCGATAACGGATCCCGGTTTTTTCAAAAATGTCGGTTTTGCCTTCGACGCTGTCTACAAGCCCGCAAGGACGCGGTTTATGCAGCTGGCAGCGGAGCAGGGAGCAGGATGCGCAAACGGTCTTTCGATGCTTCTGTGGCAGGGGATCTGCGCCTACAGTCTCTGGACAGGAAAGGATCCCGGCCCCGAGGCGGTTAACGCAGTCCGCAGGAAGCTGGAAGATGCGCAGCAGTAATACCGAAATCCGTTGGAACGGGAAACGTATAAAGGAGTAACCCGGATGACTGATAAATCAATCGTACTGGTCGGCTTTATGGGAAGCGGCAAATCGGCGCTTGGCAGAATTATCGCAGGGAAGCTCGGCATGCCGCACAGTGATATGGACCAGCTTATTCAGAGCAGGGCAGGCATGACCATTTCGGAAATCTTTGCCGGAAGCGGCGAAGAGGCATTCCGGGATATGGAAACAGAACTGCTCAGAGAACTTGCCGCACCCGGCCGTGAACCCGCGGTCTATTCAACGGGCGGCGGAGTCGTTATGCGGCCCGAGAACAGAGAACTGATGCGGCAGATCGGCACGGTTATTCTGCTCGATATCACACCGGAAAGTGTTCTTACGAGACTTTCCAGGGATACAAAGAGGCCGCTCCTGCAGAGCCCCGACAGAAAGGCCAGGGTAGAAGAACTGATGCAGAAAAGACGCCCGGCCTATCTGGATGCCGCGGATTATATACTCAGCGTCGATAACAGGACAAAGGATGAAAACGCCGCAAGGCTTATGAAATTACTGGAGGAAATATGAAGATACTTGTCATCAACGGTCCGAACCTGAATTTTCTCGGAATACGGGAAAAGGACATATACGGTACGGAAAACTATAACTGCCTGGTACAGCTCCTTCTCGATCACGGCGCGGCCATCGGCGTTGAGACGCAGGTCTGGCAGTCCAACCACGAGGGTGCGATCATCGATAAGCTGCAGGAAGCGTACTATGACGAGGACCTGATCGGAGTGGTCATCAATCCCGGCGCTTACACACATTACAGCTATGCGATACACGATGCTCTCAAGAGCGTTTTTGTGCCGAAGGTTGAGGTTCATATTTCCGATATTCAAAGCCGTGAGGAATTCAGGAAAACTTCCGTGACGGCTCCTGCCTGTGACCTGCAGATCTACGGTCACGGACTCCAGGGATATATCGAGGCGATGGATTATATAGTACGGGAGAAAACCTGAGTATGCTCTTTGAAGCCAATAGTGTCATTTTTGTTCTGCTGACTGCACTAATCTTTTTTATACTTCAAGGTAGGGCAAGACTGTACTGCCTTCTGGCCGCGAGCGTTCTTTATATGCTTTGGCTTTCGCCGACTGCGGCAGCTGCTGCCGTCCTTATCAGTGTGATCACCTTCTTTACGGGAAAACGCATCGGCGACGCTGCGGCTGACGGAAGGGACAGGGCGGCGCGGGGCCTTCTTGCGGCTGCGGTTATCGCATACTGCATCCTGCTTTTGTTTTATAAGTTTTTTCCTCTTGCATATGAAGCCTTCATCCCGCAGCCGGAAGGTGCGGATGCGGGCGGTATACTCTCCGGGATCGTGATTCCTGTCGGCCTGTCCTTTTATCTGTTCCAGGCAATCAGCTATCTTGCCGACATCTATATGCAAAAATATACTCCGAACCCGGATCCTGTCAGCTTTCTGGTGTATATGCTGTTTTTCGGCAAATTTATCAGCGGTCCCATTGAGCGGGAGGCGGACTTTTACGATGAGCTTGCAAACGCTCAGAGGGTGAGGTTCTTCGATATATCAAGACTGACTTCCGTGCTTATGTATGTACTGTACGGCTGTCTTCTGAAGGTTGTCATTGCGGACAGGATCGCCATTTATGCGGACCAGCTTTTCGGCAGCTGCATAGCATACAGCACGAGCTGGCTGATCATCGGATCACTTCTTTACACGCTGCAGCTTTACTGCGATTTTGCGGGCTATTCCTATATGGTGACCGGAATTGCCCTTTTGTTCGGGATCCGGCTTTCCGTAAACTTTGATTCCCCGTACTGCTCGGAAAACATAACTGAATTCTGGAGGAGATGGCATATAACGCTCGGCTCATGGTTTCGCGATTATGTCTATATCCCGCTCGGAGGAAACCGCAGGGGATTTGCAAGGAAGCTCCTGAACCTGGCCGTTGTCTTTATCCTGTGCGGCATATGGCACGGGTCGGGACTGACCTTTGTCATCTGGGGAGCGCTGCACGCTCTTTATTCCGTGCTGGATAACCTGGCTGCAAAAAACGGGTTCCTTTCCCGGCTGCGCAGGGGAATCGCAGGAAGATTTTTTACTTTCTGCGCGGCATCCTTTGCATGGATTTTCTTCAGGGCGGATGATATGAAGCACCTTGCGGATTATCTCGGTACGATGATCAATGCGGGATTTCGTCCCCACAGCTTTATCGTGGAGTTCTATTCACTGGAAATGAGCAGGCCGGAGCTGTATGTGACATCCGCAGGGATAATCTTTATCATCCTCTGCGACATTATCTCCTATATTAAGAAGAAGAGCCTGCCCGAACTTCTGTCCGGCATCCCGTTTGCCGGCAAATGCGCTTTTGTCTATATGGCGCTCGGCTGTATTCTGGTTCTGGGAGTGTACGGAATCGGCTATGACGGGACGCAGCTCATCTACATGCAGTTCTGACGCGGCCTGACGGTCTTCGCATCCTCTTAAGGAAGGCTTCGAAGACCAGCAGTCAATTCGGGAGAATTCAATGAAAAGATACGGACTAAAGACAGTGATCTGCCTGATACTGACCGCGGCCTTTATTGCGGGACTTGTCTGGTGGAGCGGCATTACCGCCAAGAAAACGGCGCACGGTATCCGTCAGGCATCTTATATGTACGCGCAGCCGGAAAACACGATCGACGTCGTCATGATGGGGTCAAGCCGGGTGCACTGCAACATCAACACGGCCGTGCTGTGGGATCTGTACGGCTATGCCTGCTATGATTACAGCGCCGCGGAGCAGCCGCTGTGGCTGAATTATTATTATCTGCAGGAGATTTGCAAGACACAAAAGCCCAGGGCTGTCGTGCTTGATCTTTACTGCCCGGCAAGGTTTAAGGAGGATTATCAGGAACAGTATCTGGATGATAATCTGTTCGGCGTGCGTTTCTCACTGAATAAGCTGAAGATGCTGGCCGTATCCTGCACGCCCCGCCACTGGCTGCGTTATTTTCCCTCCTTTTTTGCCAATCACGCGCGCTATGACAAGCTGACGGGAGAGGACTGGCACGTTTACGATGTGACCGATCACGAGAAGCAGGCGTTTAAAGGCTTTACTCCTTACTTTAACGTCCATGTTCTTGAAGAACCCGATGACCATGATGTCGAGGGCGGTGGCCTCACTCCGAAATCTGAAAAATATCTGCGCAAAATTATCGATTATACAAAGAAGAAGGGCATCGCGCTGATGTTTGTCGTTGCGCCCTACGTAGTGGAAGAGAATGATGCCGCAACCTACCTTGCAATCCGCGAGATCGCGGAGGAGGAAGGGATTCCGTATCTAGATTCCAACGAGTATTATGACGAGATGGGACTTGATTTTGCGTCCGATTACACGGATCACTCGCACCTGAATTATACCGGAAGCTATAAGTACACCGTCCTTCTGGCAAACACAATGCATCATTGCATGGATCTTCCGGACAGGAGAGGGAATCCCCTCTGGGAATCCTGGGACAGAAACCGGGACGCCATTTATGCGGAGGTATTTGAACGCGCAGCGCAGCAGAACGGCTGAGGGCGGATACGGGTGATGTAATACTTGAAAAAACTTGAAAAAACAGACGGTTCAGTTTATTATATATCCATTATCCAAGCTTATATTAATGGAGGAATTATTTATGATCTCTGCCAGTGACTTCAGAAACGGCATCACGATTGAAAAGGACGGCAGTGTCCTGGAAATTATTGAGTTCCAGCATGTCAAACCCGGCAAGGGTGCGGCTTTTGTCCGTACAAAGCTCAAGGACATCATTAACGGCGGCGTTACGGAGACAACTTTCCGTCCTACCGAGAAATTTCCGCAGGCACGTATCGACAGAAAGGAATATCAGTATCTGTACCAGGATGGCGAGCTGTATGCATTCATGGATACCGAGAATTATGAACAGATCAGTCTCGGGACGGATGTTGTCGGCGACAACATGAAGTTCGTCAAAGAGAATGATATGGTCAAGGTCGAGTCCTACAACGGCAAGGCTTTTGCTATCGAGCCCCCGATGTTCGTCGAACTCGAGATTACCGAGACAGAGCCCGGCTTCAAGGGCAACACCGCTACCGGCGCAACCAAGCCCGCGATTGTTGAGACAGGCGCACAGGTCGCTGTTCCGCTGTTTGTCAACATCGGCGACAAGATCAAGATCGATACCAGAACCGGCGAGTATCTTTCCAGGGCATAATTACTTTGCAGCGGTTTTTGGCTGCCGGCAGCACAGGAAGATTAGTATTCTCACGAAAGACAACAGTGCGACTGTTGTCTTTCGCTGTATATGGACATGCGTATTATAGATTATTACAACATACTGGCCGCAATCCTGTGCTGCGCTCTTACACTCGCGGCGCTCTGGCTCTATAAGCAGAGAAGCTCCGGGAAGCTCCCGGATAAAAGAGGGCTGGAGTTCCTGCAGGATATTGACCTGACACGCCTTCTTTTTGCCGCAGGCGTTGCTTTCATTATCTCCGGCAGCATGATGCGCCTGTTCCGGCAGACCTATCTGCCGCTCGGACTCCATCAGGACGAAGCCAACATAGGATATGAGGCCTATATTCTATCGGAGTTCGGGATCGACCGGGACGGAGAGCCGTGGCCGATTTATCCCACGACCTACGGCTCCGGCGGCGGCAGCCCTTTGATGATCTATATGAATGTGCTGACGACAAAGCTCTTCGGCAGCAGCAATCTTACGCTCAGGAGAACCTGTTCTGTTCCGGGCGCCCTGACGGTGGCTCTATTTGCCCTGTACGCCCTGTATCTCTACAAATCCGAGGGAAAGAACAGGTCTGTGCGGTATTTCTTTATTGCCTCCGTCGTCTTTGCGCTTCTTCCCTGGCACATTATTCTTTCGAGATGGAGCCTTGACTCCAATACAATGCCGTTCTGGCAGATGATCGCATTATTCCTTCTGCTGGCGGCGGTGCGAAAGCAGAAGACCGTCTGGTGGTGCCTTGCGGCGGCTGCCCATGCGATCTGTCTGTATGCCTACGGGTCGGCCAATATTATCATCCCGCTTGAGCTCCTCATTATTCTCGGCTTCTGCCTGAAGACAGGAAAACTAAAGCCCCTGCAGCTGATTCCTTCCGGAATTGTGTTTGCTGCGGTCGCGCTGCCTCTTTTCTGGTTTTACGCGGTCAATTATTTCGGCATGCCGGAAATCAGGACGCCTTATTTTACAATCGGGCACTTCACCAATAACCGTCTCGGCAATGTCTTTATTTTCTCTGATGAGAAGGCGGCATCCCTTTTTATAAGGAATATCGGAATCCTTTTCCAGAACCTGACCTACGGCTGGCAGGACGGGACCTTCTACAACGTAATTGAGGGGTATGCGACGCTTTACCGCTTTACGTTCCCTTTCACTTTGCTGGGACTGGCGCTTACGGTCAGAGAGGTCCTCGATAAGGATAATCCGGAACGGGAAGAGAAATTCGTGATGCTGGGGGCTTTTCTTGCGTCTGCGCTGTTTTCCCTGATGGTGAATCCCAGTATCAACCGCCTGGTCATGCTGTATATTCCCATGGCATTCTTCCTGGTAAAGGGCCTTGTTTTTATCCTCCGCTGTGACAGACGGATCTTTGTTGGCGTGTTTATTATCTTTATCATCGGCGCGGCGTCCTTTTCAAGGGACTATTTCCGAAGATACGATTATACTGACGAGGAGTGGCTCGCCTTTATGCCGGGCTATCAGGATGCCTGCCTCTACGCAAAGTCGCTTGATAAGGGCGGAAAGATCTGGCACACAAAGGAAAATGTCACGACACTGTTCCTGGTTGCGCTCTATACCTGCAAAACAGACCCGTACCTGTATATGGATACCGTTTATTACGATCCGAGACCGCTCGAGTTCAGGGACGCGCTGTCGTTTGACAACTTCTGTTTCTATCTGCCGGACGATGTCCTTTCGGGCAGCTGGGATCCGGAGGATTACAGGGATGATGTTTTCATTATGAATACCTACCAGGAATATCAGTTTGATCCCGAGATCTACGAATATAAGGAATTTGAAAGATATGCCGTCATAACCATGAAGGATGAGGCTGTGAAATGAGGCGCATTCGATCGGGTGCTTGAAAAAGAGCTCTGAGTGGCTTACAATCTATAGGTTAAATTACGCATCAGCTTTTGTAAATAAAAGCGAAGAAGGGGACAGTATGGAGAGAGAAGAATTTCTGCAGGTTTACCGCCATTCCCTGGCACATATCCTTGCCAAAGCAGTCATAGAACTTTACGGGGACAGCGTCCAGTACGCAATCGGACCACAGATCGCCGACGGTTTCTACTATGACTTTGTTCTGCCGGAGAATGTGGGACAGGATGATTTTAAGAAGATAGAAGACAAGATGCGCGAGATCATTAAGCGCAGAGAGGACTGGACCCGCAAAGAAGTCTCCAGGCAGGAGGCGCTTGCTATTTTTGAGAATCAGCGCTTCAAAAAGGAGCTGATCTGCGATCTCCCGGAAGACGAGACAATTACGGTTTATTATACGGGCGATGATTTTGTGGATCTCTGCAGGGGCCCGCATATCTCCAATTCGCAGGAGCTGATGAATGTATCCTATGAGATCCGCAGCGTATCCGGCGCTTACTGGAGAGGCGATGAGAAGCGCGATTCCATGACAAGGATTTATGCCTATGCGTTCCCGGACAAGCAGTCCCTGAAGGCGCACAAGCAGATGATCCAGGAAGCTCTCGAGCGCGACCACAAGAAGATCGGCGCGCAGCTCGATCTGTTCATGTTCGATGAGACGGCTCCGGGCATGCCTTACTGGCTGCCGCGCGGCTGGAAGCTCTATCAGGCGCTGCTGGCTTATTCCAGAAGCATTCAGGAAAAGCACGGGTATACGGAGATTTCCGCACCTCTTATCAATAATAAGAAGCTTTGGCTGATCAGCGGACACTGGGCACACTATGTCAACAATATGTTCATGGTTCCCGGCATTTCCGGATGGCTTTCCGCAGATGCCGAAATTCCGGGCGTCCTGGACAACCTTCAGGAGGGCGCAGCCGATCCCGTCTGCGTCAAGATGGCCGCGCACACGGCTCTGTATAACCGCGAGACGGACGATACCATGGCTGCAAAGCCGATGAACTGCCCCAACGCGATGATGACCTACAAGGGAACGGTGCATTCCTATAAGGAGCTTCCGATCCGATACAGTGAATATGACGTTCTTCACCGCAAGGAGAAGTCCGGACAGATGAACGGCCTTTTCCGCGTCCAGGAATTCCGTCAGGACGATGACCACACATTTGTCATGGAGAGCCAGATTGAAAGCGAGATCGCGGATATCATCTCCATCGCTGATGAGATTTACTCCACCTTCGGCGTAACCTACCGCGCAGAGCTGTCCACGCGTCCCGATGACTTCATGGGCGACATCGAGGTATGGAACCGCGCGGAAGCGGCTCTTAAGAAGATCCTTGACGACAAGTACGGCGAGGGCGGCTATGAAATCAACGAAGGCGACGGCGCGTTCTACGGGCCGAAGATCGACCTTCAGATCAAGGATGCGCTCGGCAGAGAGTGGCAGTGCGGAACGATCCAGCTTGACTTCCAGCTTCCCCACAACTTTGGCCTGACCTATCAGACAAAGGACGGAAGCCTTGCGATGCCCGTGGTTATCCACAGAGCGATCTACGGTTCTCTTGAGCGCTTTATCGGCATCATTATCGAGAACTTCAAGGGTGCCTTCCCGTTCTGGCTCTCTCCTGTACAGGCGGGTATTGTGCCGATCCGTGAGGAGCATGCGGAATATGCGGCAAAGGTGGCCGAGGTCCTGACCGATGCGGGCGTTCGCGTGGAAGCGGATTACTCCGACCGGAATATGAAGGAGAAGATCAAGTACTTTAAGAACTACAAGACTCCGTATGTTGTTGTCGTAGGCGACAAGGAGGCCAGTGAAAACACGGTATCCCTGAACCTCCGCGGCTCCAACAAGCAGATCCAGGATCTTCCTCTGGACAAGTTCGTTGAGATGTGCAGGCGCATGAATGCAGAGCACAGCCTTGCACTGGAATCGTGATTGTGCTATTTTATTGTGAGCGGGGCGGCAGGAGCTGCTGCCCCGGATTTGCATCCGTAGTCTAATGGATAGAACAGCGGCCTCCGACGCCGTCAATGCAGGTTCGATTCCTGTCGGATGCATGGGCGCAGCAGAATCGGAGTTAAACGATTCTGCTGTTTTCTTTCATTCAGGGTTGGGTAAATGGCTTCGAAAAGTAATAACAATAGAAATGACACAATAAGAAGAATACTGATGCCGGTGGCGTTCATACTGACCATCCTCGTCATCATCCTCGCGGCGCTGAATATGCGCACTTCGCCTGCGCCCGCCGTAAAGGAAGAGGTCCCGGCACAGCCTGTTCAGGAGGAGACACAGCCGGTCCCTCAAAAGGAGGAGCCGGAGCCGGTTCCTCTTGAGAAGAATGCGCACAGGGATGTGACAGAGCTCTTTGATACCTATTACAAAGCGGCAGCTGCGGGCGATACCGACGAGATAGAGAGGATCAGCAGCGAGCTTACTCCCGAGGAGAAGCTCCGTATCCATGAAATCGCGAGATATATTGAATCCTATCCGTCAATTGTCGTCTACACAAAACCCGGACCGGTTCCGGATTCCTATGTGGCCTATGTCTGCACGAAGCTGAAATTTGTCGGCAAGGACTGGCTGATTCCCGGGCTTGAGACGATGTATGTCTGCACACGGGAGGACGGTTCTCTTTACATCAATAATGAAGAGAATCAGCCCGCCGCGGTATCCGACTATATTTACCGGGTTTCCATTGAGGACGATGTCGTAGACCTGACCAATGAGACAACAGCGGCGTATAATTCGCTTCTTGCGGATAACGGCGAGCTTTCGCTCTATCTTGAGGAGCTTTCGAGCAGCCTTGACCTGAGAGTCGGGCAGGAGCTGGCAAGGCTTGAGGGAAGGTCACAGATTGTGACGGGAAATGAAAAGAAGACCTATCTTGTTGCGGACGATACCGTCAATGTCAGGAAGGCTCCGTCGCAGGACGCCGAACGTCTCGGCGAGGTAAAGAACGGACAGCAGCTTGAGCTTCTTGAGACGCTGGACAACGGATGGAGCAAGGTTATCCTGAACGGACAGGAGGCATATGTAAAGTCAGAGTACTTCCACGTACAGGAGCCGGAGCCCGAGGAGGATACCGGGGAAGATACCCCGGAAGACGGGGCGCAGTCTGAAGGAGAAGAGGCAGAGGGATCGGATACTTCGGACGGTGAATAAAGGAGACGTACCAGATGTTCGGTATTAAGAATATTGCCATCATGGGATGCGGCAGCATGGCTGACGCGATGGCAAAGACAATTAAATCCGTAAAGGGCGCAAAAGTTTATGCGTGCGCATCCAGGGAAAAGGACAAGGCAATCGGTTTTGCCACAAGGAACTCAATCAAGAAGGCCTATGGCTCCTATGAGGAGCTTGTAAAGGATCCGAAGGTCGACCTTGTATATATTGCAACTCCGATCTCGGAGCATTATGCGAACGCCAGGCTCTGCATCGAGGCAGGAAAAGCGGTCATTATGGAAAAGGCCTTTACGGTCAACGCTGCGCAGGCTGCGGATCTGTTCGAGCTTGCGGAGAACAGGCATGTCTTTATTACCGAGGCTGCATGGATCCGGTATATGCCGTTCCTTAAGACAATTAAGGAGGTCCTGGCAAGCCGGGTCATCGGCGATCCGGTCATGCTGCAGGCGGGACTCGGGTACAACTGCACAGGTGTCCAGAGGCTCTGGGATCCGGCACTTGCGGGCGGAGCCCTCCTGGATATCGGAGTCTACCCCGTGAATCTTGCCGCGATGCTGTTCGGAACGGATATCGTAAAGCTGACGGCAACCTCCTCCTATACGGAAAAGCACCTGGACGAGCAGGACAGCATCTGCATGGTTTACCGCGACGGAAAAACCGCCAGCCTCTCGGCCTCCATGGTCGGCTTCGGGGACAGGTCGGCTGTGATCTACGGGACAAAGGGATTCCTTACGATCGCGAATATCAATAATTTCGAGTCACTGACCGTCTATAACAATAAATATGAAAAAACGGCGCAGTATAAGCGGCCGAAACAGCTGACCGGATACGAGTATGAGATCCAGGCAGCGCTTCGTGCGCTCCGTGAGGGCTGGCTTGAATGTCCGGAAATGCCTCACAGTGAGACGCTGAAGATCATGCAGATCATGGACCACATCCGCAAACAGCTCGGGATCGTCTATCCTTCGGAACAGGAAGCCGCGATTGAAGAGAAAAAGCGCAAAGAGCAGGCTGCCCTGGACGCACAGGCAGTCGACGTAACGGCTGCATGGCTTGCGGAAGAAAAGAGCGCGGAGCGGGTTGAAGAAAAGCCTGCTGCAGCTGCAGTACAGGAGACGGAAGAGGCGGTTCCGGAAACGGCGGAAACGGAACAGACATCCTCGCAGCAACCGGAACAGCCGGTCATGCCGGAGCCTGAAGAAGCTGCCACACCGGAGCCGGAAGAAGCTGCCGCACCGGAGCCGGAAGAGCCTGACGTTCAGGAAACAATAATTAAGGACACTGATGAAAGCTGATAAAACGCCGCTCGACAGAGCTCTGTGGAAACTGATAGATGAGCATATGACGGAACTGGTGATCGCACTGCTGATCCTTGTTTCGGTCCTGATCCGCGCGCTCCTTGCTCCGAATACCGAGCTGTCGCCGGATTACACCTTCTATTGCCTTGACTGGGTGAATAAGTACCGGGAGATGGGCATCGCAGGCGGCCTGTCCATCACAATGGGAGATTACTATACTCCCCTGAACCTGATGTATGCCTCCTGTGCGCTGTTTGACTGCGAGCCGTGGCTTCCGCTTGCGATCTACTCCTGCACATTCGAGTATATCGGCACCTTTTTTCTCTACCGCATTTTAAAGCTTCTTCTTGAAGAAAAAGGGGCGGCAGGTGCGGGAAAGCGCGCGGCGCTGGCAGCGGTATTAACCCTTTTCCTTCCTCACACGATTATCAACAGCGCGCTCTGGAAGCAGTGCGATTCCATTTATTTCTGCTTTATCCTGATTTCCCTCTGGGAAATGCTCCGGGAGAAGTATGCCGCCGGCTTTGTATTCCTGGCCGTCAGCTTTGCCGTTAAGCTGCAGGCGGTTTTCTTTATCCCGTTCTATGTCGCAATGTATATTGCAAAAAGAAAGTACAGCATTTTCAATTTCTTCTGGATTCCGGCGGTTTACCTGATCGCGGGAATACCTGCGGTCCTGTGCAGGCACGGCCTGAGGGCAACCTACCTCACCTATCTGTACCAGACACAGGAGGGCGTAACGGAAGGCTACGGCATGACAGCATATTATCCGAATGCCTATGTGTTCGGGCTGGATGATCACTACGATCTGTTATCGACTCCGGCGGTACTCCTGACGCTGGCGCTTCTTATGGCGCTCGCTCTTATGATCAATCGCTTCCGGAGCGGCCTGAACATGCAGAATATGGTTCTGGTATGCTGCGTTCTGGCCTGGACATGTCTTATGTGGCTGCCTTCGATGCATGAAAGATATGACTATGGAATTGTGATCCTGATTACCGCGCTGTCGCTCCTGCCGGATGCAAAGCTCTGGCCCTGCGCCGCTGTACTGAACTTCTGCACGGTCATTTCACATGGGATTACGGTATTCGGCGCTGAAAAAATGAAGGTCCTGCAGTATCCCGCAGCGGCAGCCAATATGCTGGCGTGGGGATGCGCGGCAGTGCTTCTGATCTTAAGACTGAAAAGCTGCAGCAGTAAACCGGCGGATGTAATAAAATCCCGGCTCGTTGCCTGACCGGGATCCTGAGCCCGGGCGGTGCGTCGCGGCTTTAGTTGCGGCTCAGTCCCAGACGACACTGTAATTTCCGAAATCCTGCCTGCTGCGGTAAAGGTCACTGACCGCATCCGCCTGCGGATGGGACAGGATCAGTATATATTTGCCATACACATTCTCATGACTGGGATCATCGTAATCTTCCGGAAGCGAAAAGACAAAGTTTCCCACTTTGTCCGCTATCCGGAAGTTTTCATTTAAGTCTCTGTAATGGACGGTGGCCGCATATTCCGAAACAGGTATTTCGGCGCTGTAGGCGGCAATCATGTAGGGCGCGGACAGGCCATCGTAGGTTGAATAGATCTGCCGGTCTCCGCCGCCTTCGGAGGCTGCGATGTCCTCAGCAAAGGCACAGGCGAGGTCGTATCCGGGCATAAAGGCCTGCTGTGAGAGAACGCGGTAGGTTTCGCCGAAATAGTCCTTTGCAAACGAAGCGGTGCCTGCGGCAAGAAGAAGCATCAGCACCAGTGCAGGAACGGATGCCGCGGTGCGCGATGCCTTTTGCAGAAGAAATCCCGAAAGGCCTGTCACAACGCGCTTCATGCCGGTTACGCAGCAGTACAGAAGAGCCGGATAGATCATCACCATTCGGTTCATATCCTGTTCGATCAGCAGAGCGAACAGGCTGCAGGAGATGAGAAGGCTCAGGAATGAAAACCGCGCATCAAATACATCCTTTTTCTTTATCAGCTCCGCACAAAGAAAGATGATTCCAAGGACGGTAAAGGGGATCATGAACAGGTAGAACCAGGAATAGCCCGGAATGTAGTTGCAGAACTGTTCCCCGCTGCGTGTCGGACCGATCAGCATGATCAGATCTTTCAGGTTGTGCAGCATGGCAGATGCGGCGCCGGAAATACCTTTCCCCGTGACATTAAAGACGGAGCCCGTGCGGTCGGTCGTAAACCTCGTTACGGAAAACAAAGAGGTGACAACAGGGGGCAGGTGCAGGTAATTGACGGCATAGAAGGCTGCAAGCGGAATGCATACAGCGATGAAGGCTGCAATTCCGGAATGGAACTGCCGCACGGTCAGTCTCCTTGTCTTAATGGAGTAGAGACAGACAAGGACAAGATGGACGGGGACAACAATGGTTGCGGAGCCGTAGCTGTAAAGGCACAGTGCAAACAGTGCGGCCGAGAGGATATACAGCTTTGAGGAGCGCTTTTCCTGTGCAAGGATAAAGAGGTATACCGCGGCAAGGAGCGTAAAGGGCATAATGTTGGAGTCAAGGCTCCATCTCGAGAGCATGATATGCCAGGGACAGACGGCAAGGCAGGCTGCGCCTGCAAGCGCGGTAAGCCGGGAATCGGTCCTTTTTATAATAAGGTAGAACAGTGGAATCGTAAGGACGCCGAGGATCGCCGGAAGGAGACGGAGAACAAAAATGCCGCTCCCAAGAAGCTTTGCAGACAGTACGTTCAGATAAATCATAAGAGGCGAGCCGCCGCCGGACCCCCAGGTGATCGGGTATACCGGCCACGGGTTCAGATCCCTGTCCACGCCGTACCTTGCCAGGATAAGCGCTTCGTACCCCATATTGGCTTCGTCCTGCTGGAT
>CADBPC010000089.1 GCA_902796425.1 uncultured Lachnospiraceae bacterium | reverse complement strand
TATTCATCAGCAAATAATGAAAGATTGTTGATTACATTAAGAAGTTTCTTTCTGACAAGCTTTAATGCTTCATTCATGACGATAATATCGGTATTATCGCCTACATAGCAGCTTGTGGCGCCAAGATGAATGATTCCCTTTGCCTTCGGGCACTGCAGTCCGTAGGCGTAGACATGGCTCATTACATCGTGGCGGACGACCTTCTCCCGCGCGATCGCATCTTCATAATTAATATCTTCGGCATGGGCTTTCAGTTCATCGATCTGTTCCTGGGTTATATCCAGTCCCAGTTCCTTTTCAACCTCTGCCAGCGCGATCCAGAGTTTTCTCCAGGTGCGGAATTTCTTGTCCGGAGAGAAAATATACTGCATCTGTCTGCTGGCGTATCTCTGTGAAAGCGGGCTTACATAAACATCGTTAGACATACATGATCTCCATTTTCTGTTGTTGACTGTACTGTGAAACTGTCCGTATCTTATACCGCCGGGGCTTTCGCCGCGCGGTAATCATCCTTGAGTGTCTGCAACATGTCGTGCAGGGCAATCTCATAATTGGTTTCCTCGCCGCTCTCCCTGTAGCGCCTTATGCGGTCCACCTGGACCTTCGCGTCGGACTGTTCGTAGTCCGCGTTGGCCTCGTTGACGCGCTTTTCCAGTTCAAGCGAGGCATTGTAAGCCTCCGGATGCTCGGAAATAAATGCGATATACTCCGAGTCCGAAAGGCCGAACCTTACGGCGGCAAGGTACTGAAGATAGATTTCCTGGTCTCCCGTCAGCTCATACGCCTTCGCGTAATACTGCGCCGCGGACCGGAAACGGAACAGGCTGATGCAGACCCCGCCGAGCCTTAAAAGAACGGACAGGCGCATCTCCCTTTCCGGCGCCGGCAGATCCTCAAGAAGCGCTTCATACGCAGCGATTGCCTGGTAGGCGCTGCCGTTCAGGGACTGGTGATCCGCCAGCGACAGGCGTCTTGCGTAGGGCTCCATCCCCTGCCCTGACTGGACAATCTGCCTGGTCCGGACCTGTTTATCCGGTGTGATATAGGAAACATAATTGAGGATTACGCTTACAAACTCCGAAAGAAGCCTCTCCTTCCCGAGATACGGGCGGAGCTTTTCCGCAAGGCCGGGCAGGCTGCACTCGGCCCCGATCCACCACACAAGCTCGGGATCCATAATCTGCGCGTCCAGAAACTGTGCGCTCTGAACCAGTGAATAGCACAGTTCCTCAACAGAATATACATTTCTTTCGATCTTCTTGATCAGATACGGCTGCTGTGCAAAGCTGCCTGTGGCAAGTATGACCCTGCTCATAATCCTTCCTTCTGTGCGCGACCGCGCCGCAGTTTACCCTTTACTTAATAGTTATTGTCTTCTCCCATTTAAGGCCGGTGCCCGGGAAAATCTCGCCAAAGCCAAGGTCGATGATCCTGAGCAGCACCTTGTCCGGCGCCGTCATGGTAAACCTCAGCTGGAGCCTTGTAACTCTCCCCTCGCGGACCGGCAGGTCTGTCAGGTAAATCGAGTACTCCTCCGGCGTCCCGCCCGTAAGAGGGGAAAGGACCAGGTCCAGTTCATTGCTCTCTTCCAGGATAATATCCTCTGTCCGCCTGACCTCATACCAGTTCGCCCCGGCATCCACCAGCGTGTGGAAATCAATCTCTCCCCGCCGCAGGAGATTAATGCTGATGTTCGCCCTGAGCTTGTTGCTGTCAAGGAAGAAGTACTTGTCCGCGTCCTCCGGGGGCCTGACCCTGAAGAGCGCGCCGTACGCGGCGCCCTTGCTGTACAGGTTGCTCCCAAGGAAAGCCCTGCGTCCGCTGCACAGGAACCCGATCGAGCGATGCATCCATCCGCCGTAAAAGCCGCTCCCTATAAGGAATGCTCCGGAATAATTGCCCCCGTCCATCTGCTCATGAAGGATGCGAAGGAACTCGGCATCCTTTCCGGCATCGTCCTCCGAGAACAGCCCCGGGTAGCTTTTTTCCTCATAATAGGCAACAACCGGCCTGGTCCGGAGATTATAGCTCAGCTTCCCCACGCGCATCTTCTCGCCGAATTCATATTCGCAGAGAATTACCGCGGGCTCCCTGATAACCTTGTGCTGTGTCAGCAGGAAGTTATAGAAGGAGTTGGCATAATCTTCATAATAAATATCACATTCAAGCCGGAGCCTTTCGCGCACGCTCTCGAGGACCTCGATCATCCTCCGGTCCATATGCCGCGAGGTGAACATGATCACTTCGATCTCTTCCGGTTTCATGATGCCGGACATAAAGCCGAGGCACCGGTTGATAAAGAGCGAAAGCAGTGCGGAAGCTTCCACCTCCTGGCCGTCCACGTTTACCGGGCTGCCCTCGCGGGCGATCGAAAGGAGCCTCGGCAGAAAGATTGCTCCCTCTCCCGACATCCTCACCGCATCCTCGCCGGCGTACCATTTGGGGCCGCCCGCTTCCTTTGCCAGGGCTGTCGGAATGTTGAACCGCTCCTGGCCAGGCACGAGTGAAAAGGTTGAGGGCTCCCTTACAGACCCCTGAAGCTTATCTTCATAATATGATATCTGGCAGTAGTCATCCCGAAGATCAAATCCCAGTATGAATGTCTGCTGTGTAGCTTTTTCAAATAACATCGCTTTGCAAGCCTTCCTGCTTATTCCTCTGCCGCTTCAGACCCCGTTTCCGCTTCCTGGAGTTCCTGCACGGATTTGAACAGTCTTCGTGACAGGAATACCCTGTGCGCATAATGCTCCATCTGCGCAATCGCCTCCGCGTCCTGGCCCAGCGCCGTCAGCATGGAAATATGATTGACCAGGCCGAAGCGGTCGTCCGTGTCTGCGGAAATCCTGGCGTCCTGGCCGATCGTCCCGCTTTCAATAACGTTCTTCTCCGCAGCGTCGTCGGTTATGTAATAGTGCATCTGTTCCCCGAAAAACAGCAGGAACCCGGCGACATATACGCCCGGATACATCTCCTTCATCTGGCGGACCTTGTATCTCTCCCTCTGGCCGTCGCGCTCCATCGCGTAATGATACTGGATCCTGGCCCCGTTAACGGGGTCCTTGGGCCGGAATTCCACAAGAGTCTCGTCGGCAAAGGCCTGAAGCTCCGGAAGAACGCCGATAAACTGCCGGAAGAAGGGAAATACGATTCCCCTGTCCAGAAGGTCTCCCAGGAAAAGAGTGGTAACCTCTCTCTGTGCGGCAGTGGTCTCGCCCGACTGCTCGGAAAGGTCCTTCAGCCACGCGATCCTGCAGATATCCACCAGCGGCACGCCGTCTCTTCCGTATTCCCCGAGAATATCAAAGTATTCCTGTTTCATCGGGATATCGGCCGTGAAATAATAATGCGCGCACTGGGCAAGGACGCTGCTGAGAATCTCTCTCTCCGCCCCTCCCCGGATATAGCTGTCAATGATCTCGTCTCTTTCGGGAAGCGTCTTGCCGGTATAAAGCATCTGGATCAGCATTCTCCTGCACAGGTCATACTGATCCGTACCGAACCCTTCCGCCGCCTCGCGCACCTTTTCGAGCTCCTCTGTCAGCCCGTCAAAATAGCTGCACATATAATGCAGGATGCTGTCGTCGTAGGTTCCCTTCAAAAAGGTTTCATGAGCGATCTCTGCAAAAACAGGATCATTCGGGTTGCTGTCATTGCGAAGCGACACGGACAGGAGCTTCATAAGCGTGCTCCCGTCGACTCCGAACGAGGTATACCTGCGTATCCAGGAAAGGGCCTTTTCCTGAAGCTCGCCCTCCACCATATAGCTGATCAGCTCGCTTCTTTGAGGCGCGCCGAGGCCCCTGGGCTCAATCCCGCCAAGGAACTCGTCGATCTCCCTCACCATGTCATTATTCCTGTAGTACTCAAGAAGCTGGATTCTCAGCTCCTGCCGGAAATCAGGCGCGATCTCCTCCGCATCCGCAAGGCGCCGCACATGTGCCGCATTCTTTGCGGTGATCGTGAACGGTTCCTTCTTCTGCCCTGCCATGTAGAGGTCAAAGCCGAAGCTGTCCGTCTCATACTCGGCAAGTATATGCGAGATCCTCTCATAATCCATCAGGTGATCCAGCGTATACGGCACGCTCGCCGCATAGCGGTTGCCCTCGCCGTCCTCAAGGAAAATCTGATTATCGCTGCCGTATACCGGGAGCATTGCAGTCCCGTCCTCGAGCCGGCAGTACTGCTCCGTGCGGAGCTTGTCATAGATCAGCACGATCCTCTGCATGTTCGGATCCGTCGTATGCACGGCGGCGGTAAACACGGCAGGAATTGCCGTCTGTGCGATTTCCCCTGATATGATCCTGCTGTCGGAAAGCCAGTAACTGTACAGCCATGCAAGATCTTTGTTCATCCGCTGCTGCATCAGCTGGTCGAGCGTAAATGAGGAAATCTGCGCGGCGTACTGCTCCATCACCTGCGCGTTCTCTTCCTGGTGCTGCAGAATGTATCTGTACAGATATGCGTTGCGCTCATAGGGAAGCGTCGACTGATAGGCAAAATACATGATTACCGAGCGCGGAATTTCGCCCTCGTAATCCTCCGGTACGGAAAGCATGTAGTACTCATACAGTCTTGTCACGGGAAGACGCTGCCGGATGCCTTCACTGTACCACTCGAACCACCTGCTGCCGGTCATGTTGCCGCGGATCAGCATCCTGCAGATGCTGTCGAGCGTCTCGATGCGCAGGGACTCCAGCCCCCTTGCCTCATAGGCGCACTGAAGAATCGTAAGGAGCCTTGCGGAAAAGCTCTTCTGACGAAGTGCAAGCGCGTTGACCTGCGTCATCACCTGCATCGACAGCGCCTTTTTGCGGGTGGCATAAAGAAGCACCTGCAGAATAAAGGGATCTGTCTCATGCATGATGGCAGGGTTTGCGGATATCATCTGCCAGGCTTCCAGGTACAGGACAGGACTCCTGACGCCCTGCTCATACTGCGAATACAGCGTCTCCCACGCCGCCTGCGGATGTTTGTCAAATTCATCTCCGGCATACATGTACAGCCAGGTGATCCACCAGTTGTCCGGCTGACGCTTGTGTACATTTTCTATTGAGCGGATGGCATCGGAAACAACCCCGTCCGCATAGATCGCATCCCGCTCCACGCTCTGCGCAAGAAGGATTGTCAGATACATGCGGTAGGCATAGACAAGGTCGCTTTCCGACTCATACTGCGCGACGGAATAGGTCGGCAGGTTTCCCTCCATCCCGGAGGTCCTGCGGTTGAGCTCCTGAAGGTCCCAGAGGGCCTCTTCCTTTTTCCCGACGGTGACAAGATAATGAATCCGGTACAGCGTATTGAGCGGATCCGTCCTGTCATTCTCCATAAGGCTCCGGACAAGCGCGTCCATCCTCGAGCCGAATTCACTCGAAGAAATAAACTTCAGCCTGTAGGCCTCATAGCACTGCATCATCTCAAGCCGGATGCCTTTAACCTGCCTGCGGCGCATGGAGCGCATGGCAGTATCCGGCTGATAGCGCACGACAACGGGGATCGTAATCGTCCTGTAGGGTGTGTTCAGAATGATGGCGCCTAGGTTTTTTCCCGCGTGCATCAGTGTGGGATCAATAAGATAATTCAGCCGGAAGGACCCCTCGCGGAAATCCTCCTCGCCCGCGCCGGTGACCTCCGGAAGGATGAACCCGCCCTCCGTATCGATGGAAATGACGCTGTAGCCCCATCCGTTTCTTCTGATATTCAGGTACCCGGAGACGCATTCCTGCGTCTTTGCCGGTATGTCAATTGATATTTCCCTGACTGCGGGAATGAATTCAGCCGCCTGCTTTCTTCCGGCGGCAATCAGGAATTCTTCGACGTTGCGCTCGTTCCCGGAAACAGCGGAAAGTCCCCGGTACAGGTTCCTCTCCCTGTCCTCCGCGGTGCCGAAAATCATCGAAAACTGCGGATTGTAGAAAAGTCTCACCGCATCCTTCCAGTCCGTGCGCGCCAGATTTGTAAAATGCGACAGGTTCCTGACACTCCCGAGCGATGACGAGAGAGCGGCTCTTAACACCTTGATACTGTACGGAAGGGTATACTCGCCGTGACTGGATATGATCCGGAAGACGCCCTCGATGGTGTCTCCGTCCGTAAACGGCGTGCCGTCGAAACGATAATTGATAATTTCCTTCGAGCCGGAGAACTCCTCTGTCAGGACCTTCATGCATAATCTGGAGGATCCCACAAAGCCCGTAATGACATCTCCGCTGTTCCCGTAGATCGTAAAAGAACCTTCGTATACCTGTCCGGGAGCGATCACTTTGTTGACCGATGCGGTCGAAAACTTGAGCGGTTCAGCATTTGCATGAAATTTCTCCCCGCTCATCTTTCTCAGTTCCCGCTGCTGCAGCATAAAAAAACCCCCTGTAATCTGTTCCGGGTCCTGACCTTTTCGTATTCTTCAAGGTCAATACTCTTCCGGTTAACAGAACCTACAAGGGGAATTTTATCACATATGCCGTTTTCATGCATCCGGCAATAGGTCCGGATGATTATTTTTGGGTCATAGCCAGCATAATATCGTTCGTGCGGGTGACAAACTCGGTCATCTCATCCGGCGTAAGAGGCGCATTCTGCAGTTTTGCAAGATCGTACAGCTGTCTGCAGATCAGCTTTGCAGTATCGTCCTCCTCATGTCCCGTGATGTACTGGACAAGCGGGTGCTTTGCATTCAGGACAAGCGTCTCCGCTTCGTTTCCTCCGAAGCCGCCCATATCGCCCATTGCGTACATCTTCATCATGTCCTGCATGCGGCGGCTCTGCTCGTCCACTGTCAGCATGGCTGCTGTCTTTTTATCCTTCAGGTTTTCCAGGCTGACCTTAAGCTTGTCCTTCTTAAGAGCCTTCCTGATCAGCGGCTCGATTTTCTCCGCCAGGTCTTTCAGTTCTTTCGCAGCCTTTTTGCCGGTGCGTCCCTTGAGGGCTTCGTCCACGTCCGCGTCAATCCTGGCGAAATGGATTCCCTCGTTTTTAGCCTCCAGCTGGGAAATAAACGGCTGGTCAATCCCGTGGTTAAGGATGAACGCCTGCATGTTCGCTGCGCGGAACATGCGGATATACTGGCCCTGCTGCTTCTCATCTGTCACGTAATAGATGGTGCGGTCCCCGGGCTGTTCCTCTTCTTTGTCTTCTGCGTCCGCGGAAGTTTCTTCGTCCTTCTTCTCCGGGACGACCTCGGCCTCTACTGCGTTTCCGTTCTCATCGGTCGCGTTCTCGCCCTCTTGGGCCTCCGTGTCTGTCTTATTGACCTCGAGGGCCTCGGGAAGTGTGAGATATTTCCCGTCCAGATCCTTGAAGAGGATATAATCCGTCATCTTCTTGCAGAATTTGTCGTCCCTGAGGCATCCGTACTTGATAAACGGGCTGATGTCATCCCAGTATTTGTCGTAGTTTTCCTTGTCTGTCCTGCACATGCCGGCGAGCTTGTCCGCCACCTTCTTCGTGATGTAGTCGGAGATCTTCGCGGCAAAGCCGTCATTCTGCAGCGCGCTTCTCGATACGTTCAGCGGCAGATCGGGGCAGTCGATGACGCCCTTTAACAGCATCAGGAATTCCGGGATTACCTCTTTGATGTTATCCGCGATGAAGACCTGGTTGTTGTAAAGCTTGATGACGCCTTCCGCCGACTCGTACTCCAGGTTGATCTTCGGGAAATACAGGATTCCCTTCAGGTTGAAGGGATAATCCATGTTCAGGTGAATCCAGAACAGAGGCTCCTTGTAATCGTTGAACAGCTTTCTGTAGAAAGCCCTGTATTCCTCATCCGTGCAGTCCTTCGGGTTCTTTCCCCATAAGGGATTGGGATCGTTGACCAGCTCCGGGCGCTTTCTGATCTTAAGCTTCTTCTCCTGCTGCTCCGGCGCGTCGCCTTCGCTTTTCTGTGCGCTTTCGGGCTTCTTTTCGGGCTCCATGACCTCGATCACAACATCGTCCGCACGCCTGTCGGACTCGGGAATGATCTGTGTCTCCTTCGTATCCTTTACAGAGAGGTAAATCTCTGTGGGCATATAGCCGCAGTACTTCTGGATGACTTCCTTTGCCCTGTAGTAGTTGGAAAACTCGACACAGTCCTCCGACAGATGGAGTGTGACCGTCGTGCCGACTTCCTTCCTGTCGCTCTCATCCATGGTGAACTCGCTTCCGCCGTCGCACTCCCAGTGGACGGCCTTTGCATCCTTCTGCCAGGAAAGCGTGTCGATTGTTACGAGATCGGAGACCATGAAGGAAGAATAAAAGCCCAGTCCGAAATGACCGATGATCTGGTCGTCCGTCGCCTTATCCTTGTACTTCTCCATGAACGCCTCGGCGCCGGAAAAGGCGATATTGTTGATGTATTCCTTTACCTCATCCGCCGTCATTCCGAGACCGTTGTCCCTGATCTCAACGGTCTTTGCCTCCGGATCCAGGACAACGTCGATTCTCGCCCTGTAACCCACGGGGAGCTCCGCTTCTCCCATCGTCTCGAGCTTCTTAAGCTTCGTTACGGCGTCACAGCCGTTGGAAATCAGTTCTCTGTAAAAAATATCATGATCCGAATACAGCCACTTCTTGATGATCGGAAACATGTTTTCACTGTTGATTGATAATGTACCTTTTTCTGCCATTGTGAAACCACCTTCACTTTCTGTAAAACTTAATCCATGCACACAGTTTAGTCTCGGCAAAATATAAAGTCAATAAAAAATTAGCACTCAACAAACGTGAGTGCTAACAATTCCTGTCGGAAACCTGCGCAAATGCCGGTTTTTCCGTATTTTCCGCAATTCTTAATTTTTCGTGAACTGCAGCTTATCCGTGGAAAACCCAGTCATAGACCTCGAAAAAGGTGAGGCTCTCCTCCTCTTTGGAAAAGCCGTCGTAATAGCTTCCCACTTCTTCGGAAAAGGATGCATACGCCTCATCGTCCAGCACATACGGGACGCCCCTGAGGTAATCATTATAGGCGCTCTCAAACGCCTGCGTCTGCCTGAGCTTTGTGATGGCTTCCTTCTTTTCCCGGATCTCATCCGCGTCAGACCCCCGGATCACCTTGATTATCCGGTAGCCGTCGGCTGTTTCCACCACTTCTCCGATGGTTCCGGGCTCCTGGGTGAACGCCGCCTGTTCATAAGCGCTGTCCCTCTCCCCCTTGCCGAAGGTGTCCGTGCCGGTTCCCGCCTCGTTGTACCTGCTGATCCAGGTATCAAAGCTGACGCCCGTATATCCTGCCATGCCGTCCCTGATCTCCTGGAGGATCGCCGCGGCGCGCCGCCTTGCCTCCGCCTTTCCCGCATCGTCGTACGGAATATGGTTTCCGTACGGATCGACATCGTAGGTTTTGATCAGGATACTCTGGACCGTGACGGTCCTGGCCTCCTCGTCGCTCACCTCGACGGCGGCATTTTCCATAATGCTGTCATACATCTTCTGCGCAGCGGCGTATTCGGCATACATTCCGCGCAGCAGCTCAAGGCACTGTTCTTCATCCTTTCCGCCGAAGCAGAAGGTCTTTTCGTTTTCAGCAAGACCTCCGTATAAAGCCTCTGCCGCCTGCAAGGCGAGCGCCTGCTCCGCCTCGGAAAGGACAACTCCGTTCTCCGCTGCCATCCGGCTTAAAACCTTGGTTTTCGTAAGATCCGCAAGGGCGTTTTCCGGTATGGCCGACGCAATGTCGTCCCGGTAGCTCCCATGCATAACCTTGTCCGAGTAGGCCTTCGCATAGGAAAGGCACAGCGCGTCCGCCATGACACGCAGCTCGCTCAGTGTCCCGACGCTCTCTCCCGCGGCGAACACCTCCTCCAGATTGATCTCCGGGGTCAGTACGTACTGCGTGTCCGCACAGCCGCAGGCAAGCATGGCAGTCATGCACAGCGCGGTCAGAGGAATCCGGATCTTCGTCAGAACTTTTTTCAAATTGTGTCCTCTTTCCGCCCGGCTTCCTGCTTCCTGCTGTACACCGCAAAGGTATACGGTATGTCAAAATAGGTCTGCTCTTCCGACTCCTGTGTCATCTCCCACTCCGGGTCGAGATCCAGGTTCGGATAGTAGGCGTCCGCTTCATAGGCATAGTCAATCTTCGTTACGAATACCGTATCGCACCAGGGAACGAGCTGCCTGTACACACTCTCGCCGCCGATGACAAAGATATCTTCGTCTGTAAACCTTCCGTCCTTTTTGCCTTCCTCAAGGAACGCCGACAGCTCACCTGTGCTGTGCACCACGAGGGCATTCTTTACCTTAAAATTCGGGTTCGTGGACAGTATGATATTCTCCCGCCGGTCCAGGGGCTGTCCCATGGGGAAGGTCTCCAGTGTCTTTCTTCCATATATAATGACCCGGTCCATCGTCTTCTGGCGGAACATTCTGTGATCCGCGGGGATGCTGACAAGCAGGTCCCCCTTATTGCCGATGGCCCAGTTTCTGTCAACCGCTACAATTGCGTTCATATTCCTCCGTTCCGAAGTCACTGCAGAACGCATCTTGCGTTCCGCACTTTCGTTCCGCACTTGCCTTCTGCATTTGCCTTCCATGTCCGGCCTCAGATCCCGAGGTCGAATTTCAGCTGAGGGTTCTTCTGTTTTATTTCCTCTCTGGGATATCCGAGGATTTTTACATCATCGATTGTTATATCGTAGAACGACTTTTTCTCCGGATTGATCCAGACATAAGGGCTGCACTCAACCGACTCTCTTTCGAGCATCTGCTTTACCTGTTCCACATGTCTGTCATAGATCTGAATATTGTCGACAAACCAGGTAAACCTGCCCGCAGTGTAGCCGAAGTGTCTTGCGACAAGGCACAGGAACACTGCATACTGGACCTGGTTGATGCATCCGGCGGTGGCATAGTCAGAGCTTCTCTGGAAAAGGCACATATCCAGATAATCCACGCCGTCCCTTCCGTGGCGGACGTTCCACACGGTCTGATAGGCGCAGGGCTTTAAGCCGTGCGGCTCCCTGAAATCCTCCACCTGCCAGAGGCTGATGATGTGCCTTCGTCCGTCCGGATCCTTTTCAATTTCCTTAAGGAGCGCGTTCATAAGGTCATGGCGCCTTACTGTCTCGCCGTAGCAGGCGCCGATCGTCCTGTCGCCGATATCCCACGAATCCCACCAGGTGATGTTGTATTTGTCCCTGAGAACGTCCAGGGAATTGCTCTGGTCCTGATAAATCCACAGCAGCTCACCGATTGCGCTCTTTACCGCGATCGGGCGCAGTGTGATGATCGGGAACTCTCCCTTTGACAGATCATAGGTCTGCATCACATGATTGATGGAAAGTGTGTGTGCCGGAGTCCCGTCCTCATAGTGGGGCCTCGGATTGATGTCAAGGCATCCCTCGTCCAGAATCCTTCTGAAGAGCTCCTTTGTCATCTCGTCTGATCTCATTTCAATGTTCCTCCCTCAGGAATTCCCACCGAATTCTCTCAGTTCCCGAATTTCCGGCACAGGTTGTTGACAGCCTTTGTAAACTCGTCCAGGTCCCTGTTCGGCATGCCGGACGCCTTGTCAATGACCTGCTCGAGACGCTTGAGAGAAATCTTAAGCTTTGTGTAAGAGTCCGACGCGGCCACGACAGATGCCTTTTTCTCTATTGGCCTGCCCTTTGCAACCTTCGTGTATTCTCCGCTGATAAGGTCGAATTCCGAGCCGGAAAACGGCGCCGTCGCGGTATAGCCGTATTCATCATGAAGAAGCTTTGCATAGCCGGCCGCAACCTCGTCGTCGCCGTGGACGACAAATACGTGCTTCGGCTTTTCCTTAAAGCCCTGAATCCAGCGAAGGAGCCCGTCCCTGTCGGCATGTCCGGACATGCCTTCGATCTGTGTGATCTGTGCCTCAACGCTCAGGGTATCGCCCATGATTTTGATCTCGGGCACGCCTTCCAGGAGCTTTCGCCCGAGAGACCCTTCTGCCTGGTACCCCACGAACAGGATCGTGGATTCCGGCCTTGTGATATTGTGACGGATATGGTGACGGATCCTGCCTGCGTCGCACATGCCGGAAGCGCTGATAATGACCTTCGGCTCTGTATCCTCGTTTATGGCAATCGACTCCTCCGTTGTAATGGACAGATGGAGTCCCCGGAAGGTAAGGGGATTGATCCCCTTGTCCAGCATTTTCCTTGCTTCCTCGTCGAAGCAGTCCTGCTCGTTGTTTTCAAAAACGCCGGTCGCGGACACCGCCAGCGGGCTGTCCACATACACCGGGAAGTCGGGAAGCTCCGGAATCATTTTTTCTTCCAGGATCCGCTTGATATAGTAGAGCATCACCTGTGTTCTTCCGACCGCAAACGCCGGGATTACAAGATTCCCGCCCCTGCCCAGGGTCTCGGAAATCGCGTCCGCGAGCTGCCGGATCGGATCACCGTTGCTCTTCTCATGAAGCCTGTCGCCGTAGGTGGATTCGGTCAGGACATAATCCGCCTCCTCCGTAAGAAGCGGGTCTCGCAGCAGCGGCTGGTTCAGGTTTCCGATATCTCCGGAAAAAACGATCTTCCTCTCCTGTCCCTTCTCCTCAAGCCAGATTTCGATACTGGCAGAGCCCAGAAGGTGTCCTATGTCCGTAAACCTGAATTTTACGCCCTCACAGAGCTCGCACACTGTGTCATACGGATAGGGAACAAAGAGTCGCATGATATTCGCCGCGTCTTCAATCGTATAGGCGGGAACCGCGACCTCCGAAGAGCCGTTCTTCTGGTTCCTCTTCGTCTTTTCCTCGGCCTCCTGCATCTGGATATGAGCAGCGTCGCGCAGCATAATGCTGCACAGGTCCATCGTCGCCCTTGTGCTGATCACCTGTCCGCGAAAGCCTGCCGCATACAGCTGCGGCAGCATGCCGCTGTGATCGATGTGGGCGTGTGTCAGGAAAACATAGTCGATATTATCCTTGCTGACAGGAAGTTCAACATTCTCATATACATCCCTTCCCTGTTCCATTCCGAAATCAACAAGAATGTTTTTGCTGCCGACACGCAGATAATGACAGCTCCCTGTCACCTCATGATCTGCACCGATAAAGACAAGACGCATGGTATCCTCCTTCTTCGGACCTTTTCCGCATTCCTATTGTATCATATCAACGGTAATGTACCATATTGCCAAAACGGATGGACTGTCCGTAAAAACAGCCCTGCCGGAAGGCAGGGCTGCATGAACTGAACTCATATTGTGCCGGAATCCTTGCCGGCTGCTCTTAGTTTTTCTGTGTATAGAAGGTCATCTCCGCAAGCGCTGTATCGTCCCAGCTGTCGCCCTTGGTAACCGAACGGATCTCCATGAGGAAGTCCTCGATCGGAACCGGCGCGTCGAAGACGATTGCCTGCTCGCCCATCATATCCTTCAGCTCCAGATCCGTCTCATAGGTCTCTCCGGCATAGGTCAGCTTCAGATGGACATCCTTGATGCGGTTGTTCTGGCGGAAGTACTCCGATGATGACTGGGTTCCGTTCCAGAAGCCGATGGCGCTGATGTAGGTATCCTGAGGGAAGGTAACATGAATTCTCTCACCGATTCCGTCGCCGGATACACCGTCCTGCCATGATTTCTGCAAAGTCCGGTCAAACAGGTACTCTACGCCGTACACTCTGCCGCTGCTGCTGACAAGCTCGCTGGTCGCGTCATATCCGGAAGGTACCGCCACCGTATAGGCGCTCTCGTTGAATTCGCTGGTGATCACCTGGTGCTCGTCAAAGCCCCTCAGCATATCAAGGGCGCTGCGCTCTCCCGACGCCTCGACGACGTCCTGGCCGCTCTCGCTCTCTGCCGGGGCCTCGCTCCCCTGCTCCGCAGAAGAGGATACTTCTTCTCCGGCCTGCTGTCCGGACTCCTGCCCGGCCTCCACAGAATTTGCCTCCTGCTCTGCACCCTCCTGGCTGTTCTCCAGGGAGGTTCCTGCCACGACCTCATCCTGTCCGTCCTGCCGTGCGGTGCCGGAATTGCCTCTGAGCATGCGCAGCATCAGGAAGATCAGAATAATCAGCAGTATGATGACAATGATGATCAGGCCGACCGGCGAGCCGCTGTTGCGGCTGCCCCCTGATGAAGAAGAGGAAGAACGCTTTTTGCCGGAGCGGATCTCCTGCGGCGTATGCTGTGTCTTTCTTCCTGTCGTATCCCTCTGGACAGAGGTCCTGTCCTGACCGTTCTGCGGCTTGCTGCCCGAAGAACGCCCTCTGGCTGTTCCCGCGGCCTGGTCCCGCTTTTCCTGTCTCTCTCTCGTTACATCCGGCCGGGCCGCCTGCCTTGCGGCGGCTTTCCTGTCACGGCCGTTCTTTGAGGCTCTCTTTTTGGCATCTTCGCGCTCACCCGCAGCGGCTGCCGGCTTGACAAAGGAATCCGGAACGCCGTCCACCTTGCTCTGCGAATCCGCAAGACCCTCATTCAGCATGGCGCTGATTGTGGAAATAACGATGTCATCCACCTCGGAGGAAGACGCATCCGCACTGATGCCGGCCGCCTGCGCCGTTTCGGTGCCGCCCGTGCTGCTCTCTTTCGTCCCGGCTTCTGCGGCGTCCTGTTTCTGCGCCTGTTCTGCGAATCCTGCCGGAACTTCATCCGGCGCTGCGGACGGTGACTGCGCGCCGGCGTCGGAAACTGTACCTTCCACCTCCGGTTTCAGCTCTTCGGCGTTACCTGCGGTCTCTTTGGCGCTGTCCTCAGCCGCTCCTGTCTCGCCTGCTGCCTTTGCGGCCTCATCCTGAACAGATGCGTTCTCATCCGCAGCAGCTTCTGCCTTCGCGTCCGCCCCTATCACGGCATCTGCGGCAGTCTTCTCCGCATCCGCTCCCTGCGCGGCAGCGCTCAGCTTCGCCGCTTTAGCTTCGTCGGCAGCCTCGTACTCCGCCTCTGCCTTCGCCTCTGCCTCGCGGAATTTCTTCTCATATTCCTCGGCGCGGCGTCTCTCCGCTTCGATTCTCGCCTCGATCCTCTCCGAGACGCGCTTCCTGCCGGCCTGCGCTCTCTCCTTCAGATCTCCCTTGGCGAGCTTTTCAACCTCTTCATAGAGTCTTAGAGCTTCATCGTCGTTCCGGCGGACGTCCTCTCCGAGATCATAAATCTGGGCAAGCCTGTAGGCGCCTTCGAGATTCCCCATCTCGTCCGCCTTCTTCAGGGCGTCAATCGCCTGCTGGACGCTGCCGTCCGCAAGAGCGGTCTCCGCGTAATTGGCGTAGCCCTCGGCGTCCAGACGTCCGGCATTCATGGCCTTCTCATACCACTCTTTTGCCTTCAGGGCGTCATCCTTGCGAAGAAGAAGCCTGTCGGCGTAGCTCTGATAGGCGCTCGTGTGACCCTGCTCCGCAAGGTACATCAGCCATTCGTCAATTACTTCATCCCTGCCCGTCTCATTCAGGTAAGCCAGTATGCCGTTCAGATTGGCAATGTTCGCTTCCTCGTTGCAGACGCGGATCATGTTCTCTTCATACTCGCGGTAATTCGGCAGTTCGTTGTCGATTGCCGCGCAGAGCGTCTTCATCGCCAGAGACGGACGCTGAAAATCTCCGGATATCTTTGTGACCGCTTCGGTCAACAGCTGGATTCCCAGAAGCTTTGTCTGTGCTTCCTCCTGAGCGGCGCTGTCCTGCGACTGAAGCTTGAGCGACCACGTGCTGCGCTGTCCTGCCAGCAGCACCGCAATCTCTTTCCCGGTCATCCCGTCCCTGAAACCAAGGTCGTTATAGATTCCCATTTTCTTCCTCCCTGTTGTACAGATAAAAGACAATTATCTGTTATTTTAACAGCATTC
>CADBPC010000088.1 GCA_902796425.1 uncultured Lachnospiraceae bacterium | reverse complement strand
TCACCAACAAGTCGGCCAATGAGATGCGCCAGCGCATCCACAAACTGACAGGGGACAACGATACAGGCTATATCAACACCTTCCACGGCTTCTGCGTCTCGATCCTGCAGGAGGACTCCTACGCGGTCTCGTACCCGAAGAGCTTTATTGTGCTGGACAATTCCGATATCGACCAGATGCTGAAGCTCATCTATGAGGAGAGAGGACTGACCCTGCGCAACATGACCTTCGGCGCGGCGAGAGATATGATCGAGATCTGCAAGACCCTGGAAAACCCGGATTATTACAAGGATCTCATCACAATGTCCCTGGAGACGCTCCACGAGAAATATATGGAAGCCGAGGAGCCGAGGGACATTATTTTCTACGGGTATCTCTATCAGGAAAAAAAGTGCTTCGCCCTGGATTACAACGACCTGATCCTGTTTTCCCTCTATATTTTTGAGGAAAATGAGGAGATCAGGCTGAAGTGGCAGTCAAGGCTTGAGTACATCATGATCGATGAATTCCAGGATATCGATCCGCTCCAGTACCGCCTGATGGAGGTCCTGTGCGCGTATCACAATAACCTGTTTGTCGTCGGCGACCCGGACCAGACAATTTATACCTGGCGCGGCGCCAATGTGAAGTACCTTCTTGATTTTGATAAGAAGTTCCCGAATGTCAAAACCATCATGATGATGGACAATTACCGGTCGACGCCGCAGATCCTTAACGCGGTCAATTCGCTGATCGACAAGAATACCGTCCGGATGAAAAAGCACCTCATTCCGATGCTTCCGGACGGAGAGGAGGTCGTCTGCCATTTTGCTCCGACGGCGGAGAAGGAGGCGCGCTGGATCGCGGACCGGATCCTGGAGCTGGAGCAGGGAGGCGTCCCCGCAAAGGACATCACGGTGCTGTACCGCGCGCATTATGTGACAAGAAACCTGGAGACGGTGTTCCAGAAAGCGGAGATACCCTACCAGATCTACAGCGGCGTGCAGTTCTATGACAGGATGGAGATCAAGGACACGCTCTCGTACCTTCGCATGATCGTATACAAGGATGATCTTTCCTTCCGCAGGATCTGCAATGTGCCAAAGAGGAATCTCGGCGAGCGCCGCATGGCTTTCCTCGAGGAATATGCCGCAGCAAACGCATGTACCCTGTATGAGGCGCTGACACATTCGCTGGATAACGGAAACGAGCTCTTCAGGGGAACCGGAGCGGGCACCTTTGTAAAAATGATAGAGCACCTCGCGGCAGGCTATGAGGGAAGGAGCGTTACGGAAGTCCTGAATGAGGTCCTCGAGCGCAGCGGATATGAAAAGATGCTCAGGACCGAGGGCTCGCAGGAGAGGCTCGACAACCTTGCGGAGTTAAAGCAGAGCATCTTTGAATATGAAATCAGCTGCGGCGAGGAGGCGTCTCTCGAGGACTATCTGCGCCACGCGGCGCTGTTTACAAATAAGGACGTCGCCGATGCCACGGACAGGATCAAACTGATGACAGTCCACACGGCCAAGGGCCTGGAGTTTCCTTATGTGTTCCTGTGCGGCATGAATGAGGGCATCTTCCCCTCCAGGAAGATCAATACCTTCGCCGCGATGGAGGAGGAGAGACGCCTTGCCTATGTCGCCATGACAAGAGCGGAGAAAAAGCTGTTTATCACAGAGGGGTCCGGTCGGAACTTTGACGGATCCATGCGGTATCCGTCGAGATTTATCCTGGATATCGATCCGGGACTCCTGTCATTTACGGAAAAGCCCGCGGATGACCTGATCCGCAATACGATGGCGTATGTAAAATTCGAAAACGGATTCTTTAAGGACGGCGAAGCCCCGGCTTTAAAGGACGGGACCAGGATCAGGCATAAGGTGTTCGGCGACGGCACGATTCTGTCCGTCGACAGAGAGAAGAATTCATATCAGATACAGTTCGACAGCGCACCGACGCCGAGAGTGATCTCGGCAAGGGTGAAGCTGACTGTGATCTGAAGCGGGCGGTGCAGAGTCTGCGTACGCTCAGATTTTCCTGCTGGCCCTCAGTTCCTTCCAGGCTTTTTCGGCTGCCTCTGCGTAAGAGGCAGCTGTTTTTTTATCGGTTTTTGCGTCTGAGTAGCGGGCAGCCACATACAGATCCCGAAGCTTTTCGGGATCGGCGTCCGGGAAATACTCCCGGCTTATGTCCGCGATATCAAGGCTTGTATCGCCGGACTTTCTTTTAAGACTCCTTTTCGCGCATTCGCGAAGGAATTTTGCGTAATAGTAGCGCACCGTGTCGGCGGGCCTTGCGGGACGAAACAGCGAGCGCCTGCGGGGCGATTCGCTTCTTTCGAGCTTCTCGATCACATCCCCCTCGTCATCCCTCTCGCCGCTCAGCACGGCGCCCCCGAGGAGGCGCTTTAAGATCTGCCAGATAACAAACAGCAGTAGAAGAACCGCCGCTGCGACCAAAAGGTAACGCAGTACCGGACTTGCCTCCTTTTCCACGACCTGCGCCTGCTGCAGCGCGTCCGCGGGGAAAAACTCCTGCATCACAAAGGCCGGCGGCTCGGCGTCGCCTGTTTTCAGGAAGGAAAACAGCCACGAGAGGGCCATGATGATGAGGTAGAAGGCGTAGGCAAAGACAATGATGACGGCGAGGACAATTTTGCTGACGATATTCAGCCACAGCCAGGAGATCACAGCTGCGGCATTCTGAAGAAAGCGCCCTACAGTGAGGGCTGCGCTCAGAGCAACGAAAAAGGCCAGATACAGCGCCTGCCGAACGCCGGAGTGCGTCCGCTCCCTCAGCATTCTGAGAAGACAGGTCCCGGAGCAGAGCATCAGGACAAGGAACGGCACGACACCCGCAAGAGCCGCGGCGCGCCTTCCGAAGATAAAGCCCGGGATCAGGATAAGGAGCAGGCGCAGGCCGAAATGGTACTCGTCGTAAAAGTATTCATAGTTGGTCCGGAGTCTTTTTGTCAGTACTGCTGCGACAATCCATACAAGGAGCGGGATCATCAGGATATAAAAGGCGCGCGTAAAAATGGTCCCCGCCGCGAGTCCGACATAGAAGCCCGTCAGGGTAAGGTAGAGGCAGATATCAAAGAGAAGCTTGTAAATAAGGATCATTTGCCTGCCTCCTTAAAGGAACCTTCCGTCTTCGAAAAGGAGAAGTCCACTTCCGCAAAAGAGACGCCGGTTTTCGTAAAGGAACCTTCCTCCTCCGCTAGAGAATCGGCTGTCAGCACAAGAGAGGGAGAGGCTGCGCCTCTGTAATTATCCAGAGTGTCTACAAGCGCCCGGGTGTGAATGTTCATCGACGGCGCGATGATGATATAGGCGGTATTGTCCCCTTCCGTCCGCACCGCATTCAGGGCGAGGTCCTCTGCAGAGCAGGAGACAGCGTTCTGTGCGCGGGCGAGCGCTTCCAGAAGGGCATCTTCCTTTCCTTCGGCGGCCTGGCAGGAGAAAACATCCCTTGCGTGGTGGCCGTAGAGCTGCGCATTCGTATGGAAGTGCACGGCGATGCCCTTGGCGGTCAGCGCCTCACAGACAGACCTTGCGAGCGAGCAGCACCGGTCCATGACGGCATTTTCAAGGGGACCAAGGCCGGAAACACAGAAAAGCACGGTGCAGGCGGGATCCCTTGTATAGTCAAATTCGCGCACCATCAGCTGCGAGCGCCGGGCCGTCGCAGACCAGCTGATCGTATGCATCGGCTCGGTGCCGGTATATTCGCGGACGCCGATGGTAAGGATAGGGTCGCGCATGAGAAAACGCCTTGCCGCTGTTTCTCCGAGAAAAGATTCCAGCTGCTGCGAGTACTCGTCGCTCTCCAGCCTTTTCGGATATACCAGAATATAAGAAGTGCCGTATTCTGTTTTGCTGATTTCGCGAAGGCCGAGGAAATCGCCTCTGGTCAGCTGCGCGCTGTCGAAGAGGTGGACGCCCCGCTTGGCGATGCGGCTTTCAACCTTTCTTGTGACCCTTCTTCTTCCATATATAAAGAACCGCTCGTTGATCTCCTGACGGTCGGACAGAAGCCTTCCCGCGCCGGACGCGGGCTTGAGAAAGCGGAAGGGATCCTCTTTTGTCTCTTCTGCGTTTTTATCCAGGCTTCTCGGCAGGAAGACCGTTGCCCTCACGTAGCTGACCGGGAGAACGCCGGTGTTGGAGATAACAAGGCGCGTATGAAACACAGCATCCGGCTCGGTGCACAGGACATCCGGGCCGTATGTAAATGTGATGTGGGATAACCCGTCATGAAGAGTGTAGGCCTCAAGTGCGGCGAAAAGCAGCAAAAGGGCAGTCAGAAACAGGATCATGGATTCACCGGGTAACAGCACCGCTGCGGAAAAGCCGGGTCGCAGCAGTGTTAAGGATTTACGTTTTCAAGGGGAACGGAGACTGTGTCAAGAATGTCGCGGATGAGCTGCAGATCGCTCCCTCTCCGTGCGCTGCCGGTCAGTGTCAGTCTGTGCGCGAGGACGCAGGGCGCGAGCTCCTTTACATCCTCCGGCTGGACATAGTCTCTGCCGTGGATTGCGGCATTTGCCCTTGCGGCAGAAAGGAGAGCAATTGTTCCGCGCGCAGATACGCCGATCCGGATCCGGTTGTCAGAGCGGGTGGCTTCTATGATGTCCATAAGATAGCCGACAACGTCGGAACTGATGTGGATTTCCGGGAGGGAATCCTTGAGTGCGGCAATTTCTTCCGGCGTGGTAACGCATTCCAGGGAGGAGACAATCTTTGCGGTGTCCTCGCCGAGAATGACGCCGATTTCCTGCGCCCTCTCCATATAGCCGAGTGTCAGCCGCATGAAGAAACGGTCCGTCTGCGCTTCGGGAAGAGGAAAGGTTCCGTAGGATTCCAGGGGATTCTGCGTCGCCATGATCATAAAGGGCTCCGACATCGGGAAGGTGATGCCGTCGACGGTAACCTGGCGCTCGGCCATGGCTTCGAGGAGTGCGGACTGGGTCCTGGGCGTTGCCCTGTTGATCTCGTCCGCAAGAATCAGGTTTGCAAAAACAGGCCCGGGGCGGAATTCGAATTCGCCGCTCTTCTGATTATAAAAGTGAATGCCCGTCAGGTCGGAGGGCAGAAGATCGGGCGTAAACTGGATGCGCTTCATGCTGCCGCCGACCGTGGCGGCAAAGGCGCGCAGCAGCATGGTCTTGCCGGTGCCCGGGACATCGTCCAGGAGGACATGGCCGCCGCACAAAAAGGCGATCAGGATCTTTTCGATACAGTCAGTCTTGCCTGCGATGACCTTTTCAACGCCCGCGACAACCTTCTGGCGGAACTGTACATAGTTTTTTACATCAGTCATTGGGAATGTTCTCCTTTATCCACCGGATCGAAGCTTCAATGTCTTCCAGCATGTATTCGGGATCGCAGTCGTAGAGCTCTGCGACCGCGTTGGCCTTTATGCCGCGGGATGCGAGGTATTCAAAGATTTCCCTGATCCGTATATACCCGCTTCCGACCGTGCACGGATAAATCCCGCCAAGGTCCGCACACAGCTTTTTCCTGTTGCCAGGCCGCAGCGGCGTCATGGCGCGGTCTTTAATATGAATGAACTTAATCTTATCCGCAAAGGCAGCGGCGGCCTCCAGTTCATCCTCATGGAACATGACAAAATTGCCGGTATCAAAGGCACATCCGAGTCCCGGAATATTGTCCATAAAATATTGAAGTCCGGCGATGCTGTTGAAGGGAGACAGGAGACCGTCGAAATCCTCCATCAGGACATGAATTCCCTTTTCACTGCCGTAGACGACAGCGGCGCGCATGCCGGCAAGGATATTGTCGATGTCGCGGCGCGTATTGCCTTCCGTCAGCATTCCCGGGACAAAGAGCACATGCTCCGCGCCCAGCTCCGCGGCAAGATCAATGACACCGCGGTACGAAGTATCCGACGGATTCTTCGGGAACAGAATCCAGGAATGCAGTCCCTCGACCTCAAGCCCGAGAGAGGGAAGAGCTTCCTTCAGCAGTTCCTTATCCTTCTCCCATGACTGCGGCATCAGATAGATGCGGTCCATTCCCGCATTCTTCAGCCTCTCCAGCGCGGCGCGCATGCCGATCCCCGACGCCTCGGCGCCGGTGACAATATTCTCATAAAATGCGGATATCTTCATAGGATGCGTATGTTCCTTTCTTATACAGTAAGGTTTTCTGAGGCCGCCATAAGGTCCTGCGCCGCCCCGCGCAAGCGCGGTCGCCGCCGGACTTTCGGCGGCTGTAGTCCGGGTGAATACTGTAGATACAACTCGCTCCGTTTTCTTCGAAAACTCCCGCGAGTCTACATCCATTC
>CADBPC010000087.1 GCA_902796425.1 uncultured Lachnospiraceae bacterium | reverse complement strand
TAGAATCAGTAATGGAAATCACAGGCGCAGATGGCATAGGAGAATACAATACATCATGGCAGTAACACTTAAGGACATAGCGGAAAGCATTCCGGCTTTGATGTTGGCTATAAGTGAAGGAATATTATCACAGAAGATGGTACCGTATATTCTGTCCACCTCGAATTTTTCGAAACCGTAATTAAGGCACAGGGTGGTAACCTCCTGGCCGTATCCTTTTCCTGCGGTGTCTTCCTCTCCTATGAAAAGACCGTACTCAATTTCCCTGAGGTCCGGCCTGTATTTTTTGAAAACGGCGCATCCGACGGGCCGGTCATTATTATTGAGCTCGCAGATCATATAATGAAAAACCTTACCCTTCATTACCTGCTCGCGGAAATAGCGGATCTCTGATTCGAGTGTGAAATCTTCTCTGTAGATATAGTGCTCCCTGAGCCATTCCTGGTTCCTCCAGAAAACGATTTTCTCACAGTCTTCCAAGGTCATCTCGCGTATTCCGAGCTGAGTGCTTCTGGCTATGTAATTCATTGATCCTCCTGTCTGGACTATTGCTAAAAAAAGAGACTTTTATAAGAACATCGGCAATGCCGATACTCTTATAAAAGTCTCGCTGTCATCCGAAGCTTCGGACAGGCCGGGTGCACATCGCACCATGATGACGAACCTGAACACAGATATCCTGCCGCAGTTGAAATGGGCGGTCACCTGTAGCTACTCCCTTTTATATTAGTAATATCATATCGTAAAAATATTAAATTGTAAACATTGAAATAATACTGCAATAAATCAGAGCTTCGCTGCCATCTCCAGGACCAGTGCCGCGCAATGTCTTGCAGCCTTTCCTTCAAACTCGTCATAGGAGACGGAGACACTCTCATCCGCCTTGTCGGAAATCGCGCGGATAATAACAAAGGGCACTTTGTTGATGAATGCTGCCTGTGCGATGGCTGCCCCCTCCATCTCGGTGCACATTCCGTCAAAGTCGCGGCGGATGGCGTCTTTCTTTTCCCTGGAAGAGATAAATTGGTCCCCGGAAACAACCCTTCCCTCGAACACGCTGATATCGGGAGCGGCAGCCCTCACGGCGCAGGAGGCTGTCCGGATCAGATATTCATCGGCGGGGAAGGAAACGGTGCCCAGCTGCGGGACTTCGCCCTTCTGATACCCGAAGACGGTCGCGTCCACATCGTGATACATGGCGTCGGTGGAAATAACAATGTCCCCGATATTGATATCGTTATTGAGAGACCCCGCGACGCCGGTATTGATGATATGGGTTACATTGAAGCGGTCGATCAGGATCTGCACGCAGACTGCGGCATTGACCTTTCCGACGCCGCTTTTTACAGCGACCGCGGGAGTGCTACCGATGCAGCCCTCCGAGAATTCCATTCCTGCAAATGTGCAGGTCTTCTCCACGTTCATCTTTTCCCGGATCAGGGAGATTTCAACATCCATCGCGCCGATAATTCCGATTTTCATATAGAACAGACCTTTCGTGATTATTATGTGCAATAATATATTTTGTACGGCATACGGCTGTATGCCGGATGCATTGTCAGTATTGTATTATCTTTGGCGTGACAAATCCAGACAATCCGGGCTGGCGGATTTTTGGACGATCATAGTCAGACAATACAGCAGCGCAGGCAGAAGAATGTAAACATATGGTATATTCCGTAGTAATATATAACAGTAGGGATTTAACAGGGGGGTTATAAACATGAAGACAGTTAAATTTTTCTATTTAAGGACGACCTGTGATCTGGAAGTGCCGGACGATACGCCGGTCCTGGTTTCAGATGTTGACAGGCTCGCAAGCGACAGGGACGGAATCAGCATCGTAAAAGAGGCGATGGCAAGCCCGATCGACAGTCCGAGGCTCAGGGACCTGGCGAAAGGAAAGCCGGACTGCGTGATTATCATCAGTGATCATACGAGGCCGGTCCCCAGCAGGGACATCCTGCCGCCCATGATCGGGGAGCTACGGGAGGGGAATCCGGATATTCAGATAACGCTTCTTGTAGCCACGGGATTTCACCGCGGGACGACGGTCGAAGAACTGCGGGCAAAGCTCGGAGACGAGCTGTATGAGGAATTTAAGGATCATATCGTGGTCCACAACGCACACGATCCGGAGAGTAATGTAAAGGTCGGCGTACTTCCCTCGGGGCCGGACTGTATCCTTGACAAGGTCGCGGTAAACGCTTCGCTTCTCGTTGCGGAGGGCTTTATTGAGCCGCACTTTTTTGCCGGCTTTTCGGGCGGACGAAAGAGCGTGCTGCCCGGCATAGCCGATGCGGTTACCGTGATGGGCAACCATTGCTCCAAATTCATTGATCATCCGTGCTCCCGCACCGGAATCCTGGACGGGAATCCCATGCATGAGGACATGCTGGCGGCGGCAAGGATGGCAAAGCTCGCCTATATCGTAAATGTCGTTATCGATGAAAATAAGAAGACCGTCGCAGCGTTCGCGGGGAATTTTGAGACGGCCCACCGCAGAGGGTGCGATTTTGTTTCCCGGTATGTCTGCGTAAAGCCTGCCCCGGCGGATATTGTCATCACGACGAACGGAGGTTATCCGCTCGACCAGAATGCGTATCAGTCGCCCAAGGGCATGACCGCAGCGGAGGCAACGGTAAAGGAAGGCGGCGTCATCATTATGCTGGCATCCTGCGTGGACGGCAACGGCGGTGACTATTTCTATCACATCATCGCGGATGAGCCGGATATCGAAACGGCGTATCAGAAGTTCCTTGCGACGCCGCAGGAGAAGACTGCGCCGGATCAGTGGTGCTCGCAGATCTTTGCAAGAATAGCAAGAAAGTATACCGTGATTTTTGTCGCCGAGCCGGAGCAGAAGGAAATGATCGAAGGTCTGAAGGTGACCTATGCACCGACGCTTGAGGAGGCGTACCGGCTTGCCAGGAGCATCAAGGGCGAAAATGCTTCCCTGACCTGCATACCCAACGGTATTTCGGTTGTTGTGAGATAACAAGGCGTGGAGCGTGTGAGATAACAAGGTGCGGAGAGAAAAAAATGCTGGTTATTAATTTTATCCTGGCGATGTTTCCCCTTATCTGGCTGATGCTGGCGCTTGCAAAGCTGAAAATGCCGGGCTTCAAGGCCTGTGCGATTGCTGCAGTCATCGCAATGGCGCTCTCGCTCGTGTACTGGAGACTTCCGCTTATAAAAACCGCGGCGGCGGCAGCGGAGGGCGTCCTGAACGCGCTCTGGCCGATCTGCCTCGTCATCATCGCGGCGCTGTTTACCTATAATCTTACGCTCGAGACGGGAGCGATGGACGGGATCCGGTCGATGCTCTCAGCGGTATCCACGGACGGCAGGGTCCTGATGCTGATCATTGCCTGGGGATTCGGCCATTTCATGGAGGGGATGGCGGGCTTTGGCACGGCGGTTGCAATTCCCGCCGCGATCCTCGTCGCGCTGGGCTTCGATCCTGTAAAGACGGTTGTAGCCTGTCTTGTCATTAATGCCATGCCTACGGCTTACGGCTCTGTCGGCGTTCCGACGGAGACGCTCGCCGCCGTGACAGGGATCGAATCCGGTGTGCTCTCGTCCAATATAGCCATCATTGAACTCTTACTGTTTTTGATCTCTCCCTATCTGATGATAATGATCTTCGGAGGGGGCATAAAGGCGTTAAAGGGTGTCATGGGAATAACAACCGTGGCAGCCGTGTCCTTTGTGGTCCCCATGTTTCTGGTCGCATCCTTCATCGGGCCGCAGATGCCGGATACGCTGGGGAGTGTCTGCTGCCTTGTCTGTACGGTGCTGTATGCGCTGAAAAAGCAGGGCGGGGAGGTGCCGGCAGAGTACAGTACACTTGCGGCCGCAGGGGACGGCCGGAAGGAGAACGGGAAAAAAGAGGGCGGTGCGGCAGGCCTGCCGGACCTGAAGGAAGCGGTAAAGGACTGGTCTGCCTTTATCCTGATCCTGGTTTTTCTGATGATCACAACGCTGGTTCCGTTTATCCATGAGCCGCTTTCTGCAGTTAAGACTGCGGTGCAGATCTATCCGGAGGAGGGTGCGCCGGCGCTGGTCTTCTCCTGGATCAATACGCCCGGCGTCATTATTATCATCGCGGCGTGCATCGGCGGCGTGATCTGCGGGGCAAATGCTGCGACCCTGGCGAAGGTTTTTGTAAAAACATTAAAGGCGAACTGGAAAACAGTGGTAACCATCTGCTGCGTGGTCGCGACGGCAAAGATCATGGACCACAGCGGGATGACGAGAGATATTTCCAGTCTCCTTGTCCTGAGCGGGCGTTTCTTCCCGCTGGTATCGCCCCTGATCGGCGTCCTCGGCGCATTCATTACGGGGAGCGGCACGAGCACAAACGTGCTGTTCGGAGCCATGCAGTCAATGACGGCGGAGGGAATCGGACTCTCACCGGCCTGGCTTGCGGCCGCCAACGCGATGGGCGCAGGCATCGGCAAGATGATCAGCCCGCAGGGGATTGCGATCGGCCTTGCCGCGGTGCAGATGCCGGGACAGGAAAACGTGATTTTAAAGCACGTGACAAAATATTGTATTCTGTTCACCGTGATCGGAGGAATCGTCTGTTTTGTGCTTCCGATGATCCTGCCGGTCTGACCGGCTTTGCCCATGCGGGCGGTGGAATCAGATAGAACAAAAAAGAAAGGTATAAGAATGGAGGGGAAACATGACAGCTTATAACAAGGTTACACCTGAGATACTGGATATGCTGAGGGCAGCGGCTCCGGGGCATATCCTTACGGGGGAGGACATCAATCCGGACTATTCCAGGGACGAGATGCCGATCTACGGTCTTTCCGCGCCGGACGCGGTGCTCCAGGCGACGAGTACGGAGGAGATCGCGGCGGTTGTAAAGATCTGCAATGACAATAAGATTCCCGTCACGACAAGAGGCGCGGGAACCGGCCTTGTCGGCGGGTGCGTTCCGGTGTACGGCGGCGTAGTCATCGAGACGATCAAGATGAATCATATCCTCAGCTACGACCTTGAAAATTTCAGCGTAACCATTGAGCCGGGCGTCCTTCTGCAGCAGCTGGCGGAGGATGCGCTTACAAAGGGAATGCTTTATCCGCCGGATCCGGGCGAAAAGCTTGCGACGGTGGGCGGCAATGTTTCCACCAACGCGGGCGGAATGCGCGCCGTCAAATACGGCACGACGAGGGACTACGTGCTCGCGATGAAGGTGGTCCTTCCCACAGGTGAGATTACGAGCTTTGGCGCAAAGGTCAGCAAGACGAGCTCCGGCTACAGCCTTCTTAACCTGATGATCGGCTCCGAGGGTACGCTCGGAATCATCACAGAGCTGACGCTCAAGCTCATCCCCGCCCCGAAGAGCACGGTTTCCCTGATTGTCCCGTTCGAGGATCTGGAGACGGCGATTTCCGCAGTCCCGAAGGTGAAGATGGCAAATCTCGATCCCCAGGCTCTGGAGTTCATGGAAAGAGAGATCATTCTCTCCTCGGAGCGCTATGTCGGACGCGAGGTTTTCCCCAAGAAAATGAACGGAGAGGACGTAGGCGCATATCTTATGATCACTCTCGACGGAGAAAATGAGGACGAGATCATGACAAGGGTCGAGAGCGCTGCGGAGCTCCTGCTCGAGGAAGGTGCAATGGATGTCATGGTTGTCGACAATCCCCAGAAGCTTCGCGACGCATGGGCTACGAGGTCCAGCTTCCTGGAAGCGATCATGGAGGAGACAAAGCTTCTCGATGAGTGCGACGTTGTCGTGCCGATCAAGGAAATCGCACGCTTCCTTACCTTTGCGAAAAAGACCGGCGAGGAGTGCGGCCTTGAGATTAAGAGCTTCGGCCACGCCGGCGACGGAAACCTTCATATTTACCAGTGCAGCAACGACCTGGAAAAGGAAGAATTCGAGAAACGAGTTGACACCTATTTTGAAAAGCTGTATAAGGAAGCAACGGACTGCGGCGGCCTTGTATCCGGTGAACACGGAATCGGCCGCGGCAAGGTGAAGTATCTTACAGCGTCCGTCGGCGAGACCAACATGGAACTCATGCGCGGCATCAAGAGTGTGTTCGACCCGAACCTGATCATGAATCCCGGAAAGGTCTGCTATACGGCGTAAGGGCCTGAATGGAAGAAAAACAAAAAGCGATCCTGGCCGGTCTTTGCACCGGCCGGGACAGACAGCAATATGAAGCTTCAATGAAGGAGCTTGAAGAACTTGTGGCAGCCTGCGGCCTTGCGGTCGCGGACTGCTTTATTCAGTTTGCGCCTTCGGTTACACAAAAGACCCTGTTCGGCAGCGGAAAGGTGGAAGAAATCCGCACCTGGATCGAGCACTACGACGCGGATATCGTTGTCGTCAACGAGTCGCTGACGCCCATGCAGGTCAGGAACCTGGAGGACGCCTGGGATACGGAGGTCCTGGACAGGACGGGCATTATCCTGCAGATCTTTTCCACCAGGGCAAGGACGAGAGAAGCAAGGCTCCAGGTGGAGTCCGCAAGGCTCCGGTACATGCTCCCGCGCCTTGCCGGGCTCAGAAAGAATCTGTCCAGACAGGGCGGCGGGAGCGGGCGTCTTTCCAACAAGGGCGCCGGAGAGGAAAAGCTGGAGCTGGACAGGAGACACATCGAGCACAGGATCGAAGAGCTGGACAGGCAGCTGGAGGCGGTGGAGAAGGAGAGAAAGACCCAGAGGAGCCGCCGGGAGAGCTCCGGCCTCTGCCGGGTTGCGCTGACGGGCTATACCAATGCGGGCAAATCCACGCTCATGAACCGGCTCCTGGAATTCGCCGCGCAGGAGGATTCCTCAACGGAAGTCCGCGGGAAGCAGGTTTTCGAAAAGGACATGCTGTTTGCGACGCTCGATACCTCTGTAAGGAAGATCAAAGCGCAGGGGCATCACGCTTTCCTTCTGTCGGATACCGTCGGCTTTATCAGCGACCTTCCGCACAGCCTAGTCAAAGCGTTCCGCTCGACTCTCGACGAGGTGCGCTTTGCAGATCTCCTGTTGGAGATCGTGGATGTATCCGATCCGGATTATGAGCGCCAGATCAGTGTGACCGCACGTACCCTGGAGGAGATCGGCGCGGGCACCGTACCGGTTATTTACGTTCTGAACAAGGCGGACCGGCTGGAGGATGTGAGCCTTCCCAAAATTAACGGCGAGCGGATCTGGATGTCCGCAAAGACCGGAGAGGGCCTGGACGAGCTGCTGTCCATGATTGACGAAGCCATCGCCGCAGACTGGAAGGAAGAAGAGATGGTTGTTCCCTACAGGAAGGGAGCCCTCCTTCATGAGCTTGGGGAAAAATATCCCATCGAAAAACTGGAATATCTCCCCGATGGAATCCGGATCCGGGCAGTGATGTCGCCCGCGGACTTAAAGCGCCTGAAGGAATGAGAAAGAGCGGCCGGTGAGCCGCTCTTTCATTTTACTCTTTATTATTTCCGGATAATTACTTGAAATATCTGTCAAGAAGTCCCTTGAAGCCCTGGCCGTGTCTTGCCTCGTCTCTGGCCATCTCATGGATGGAATCGTGCAGCGGATCATAGCCGAGCTCTTTCATCTTCTTTGCGAAAGCAGTCTTGCCTGCGCATGCGCCGTTCTCGGCAGCTACACGAACCTCAAGATTGTGCTTTGTGGAGTCGGAAACAACCTCGCCCAGCATTTCCGCATAGCGGGAAGCGTGGTCAGCCTCTTCGAACGCAGCCTGGCGGTAGAAAGCGCCGATTTCCGGATAACCCTCGCGGATAGCGGCTCTGGACATTGCAAGATACATGCCGACCTCGGAGCACTCGCCTGCAAACTCAGCGCGCAGGAATTCCTTGATCTCGTCGGAAAGATCCTTTGCAAAGCCTACCTTGTGCTCGGAAGCCCAGTCAAGCTTCTCACCCTCTTCGACGGGCTCGAATTTGGACTTGGGCTGCTTGCAGATGGGGCACTTCCAATCGTCCGGAAGATCAGCAAACTTTACGCCTTCTTTTTCTTCATCATAAATATGACCGCATACGGAACATCTGTACTTCATTTGGAAATCTCCTTTCAGTTCATTAAACCCCTGTTTTCGACACAGCTGCCGCACAGACCGTAATAGTACGATCTTCTCTCGTCTACCCTGCCGCCTGTTGCTGCCTGCACACCAAGAACCGCTTCCTGTGTGCCGGTGTCCGGCAGATCGATGATCCTGCCGCAGCACCTGCAGACAAAGTGATCATGCGGGGTTATGCACGGGTCAAAATGAACCACGCCGTCGCCCACATCAAGCGCCTTGAGCCTTCCGGTATCCTTCAGCAGCACAAGATTCCGGTAAACCGTCCCAAGGCTGATGTTCGGCATATTTTTGCGGACATTGCTGTATACCGTGTCTGCCGTGGGGTGGTCCGTCCTGTGCTCTATGAAGTCCCAGATGGCCTGTCTTTGTTTGCTGTATTTCAGCGACATTTTCTGCCTTTCGAAAACAGTAACTATTATCATAATTATTATCTGAGAGCCTCGCCGTGTTAGTCAAGCATAACAGACGGGCTGCACCCCGGCTTTATTAATCCGGATTGTTTTGCTATAGTAACCATTGAACCGGAAACAGGGCAGGAGGCGCGCGGTGTCATTTAAAAAGAAGCTGGTTATTGCATTTTCCATAGTTATTGTTCTGCCGCTGGTACTCGGTATGGCGGTGACATTTATGATATCAAGGCTGATGGTGCCGGAGGTCAGTATGGTGTCTCCGCGCCTTACGCGTATCATGCTGCTGTCGATCATCATTATCCTGATCATCACGAGCGTTCTGCTGACCAGATGGCTCCAGGCCAGTATCCTGCGGCCGGTGGATCACCTGAACACCGCGATGAAGAAAATCCGCGACGGAAATCTTGAGTATGTCCTCCAGACGGACGAGGAGGGCGAGATCGGAGAGCTGTACAGAAATTACGAGGACATGCGCCTTCGCCTGAAGGAATCGGCCGAGGAAAAGCTGGAGAACGAAAAGAACGACCGCGAGCTGATCAGCAATATCGCGCATGACCTCAAGACGCCGATCACATCCATCCGCGGCTACGCCGAGGGCCTTCTGGACGGGGTTGCCAATACGCCCGAAAAACAGGAAAAATATCTGCGCACGATCCACAACAAGGCCAGCGACATGGTGGAGCTGATCAACGAACTGACGCTTTATTCCAGGATCGACAGCAACCGGATTCCCTACAGCTTCCACAGGATCAACCTCGGGGATTATTTCCGCGACTGCGTCGAGGAAATCGGCATGGATATGGACTCGCGCGGAATTGAGCTGAATTATGTAAACCTTGTTTCGCAGGACACTTTGATCATCGCGGATCCCGAGCAGCTAAAGCGCGTAATCAACAATATTATCAGCAATAGTGTAAAATATATGGATAAGCCGAGGGGGCGGATCGACATCCGGATTCTCGACGAGCAGGACTCCGTCCGGATCGAAATCGAGGATAACGGAAAGGGAATCTCCCAGAGAGACCTCCCGAATATATTTGACCGCTTCTACCGGACGGATTCCTCGCGCAATTCCGCGCAGGGCGGGAGCGGCATCGGCCTTTCCATCGTAAAGAAGATCATCGAGGACCACGGCGGATATATCTGGGCAACCAGCCGCGAGGGCGACGGTACCTGCATGCATATGGTGCTGAGAAAATACAGGGAAAAGTCGAATGCCGCCCAGGAGGTCAGTCCCGGGTAAGACAGCCCGGCCCGGGCATTTGGGAATGCATTTCCCGGAGCGAATACACGGACAGGACGAATAAGACAGATAAGGGGTTCAGGAAATGAGCAGAATACTGATTGTTGAAGACGAAGATTCCATTGCGGATCTTGAGAAGGATTACCTGGAGCTTTCGGGGTTTGAAGTCCAGATATACAATAACGGGACGGACGGCTTAAGCGCCGCACTCTCCGGCGGCTTTGACCTTGTCGTGCTCGATCTGATGCTGCCCGGAACGGACGGCTTTGAAGTGTGCCGGCGGATCCGCGAAAAAATGGATATCCCGGTTATCATGGTCTCGGCCAAAAAGGACGACATCGACAAAATCCGGGGACTTGGACTCGGCGCGGACGACTATATGACAAAGCCGTTTTCCCCCAGCGAGCTGGTCGCGAGAGTCAAGGCACACCTTGCAAGATACGAAAGACTCCTCGGCGCCGGCCAGAAGACAAACGATATCATCGAAATCCGCGGCCTTAAGATCGACAAGACCGCCCGCAGAGTCTGGGTGGACGGCACGGAAAAGACCTTCACCACAAAGGAATTTGACCTCCTGACCTTCCTCGCCGAAAACCCGAACCATGTGTTTTCCAAGGAAGAACTCTTCCGAAAGGTCTGGAACATGGACTCCGTCGGAGACATCGCGACAGTCACCGTGCACATCAAGAAAATCCGCGAAAAAGTGGAATACGACACCTCCAACCCCCAGTACATCGAAACCATCTGGGGCGTTGGGTATCGGTTTAAGATCTGAGCGGGGAATCCGGTGCAAAATGAGTGAATGTGATACCTGCAACAATCTCGTCTACGACGAGGACTATGACGATTATGTCTGCGCGGCGGACATCGATGAAGATGACTACGCCCGTATGATGCAATATGAAGGGCAGCACGCGGCTGCGCGCTGCCCTTTCTGGGTTAACGGTGATGAGTATGCTGTAGTCCGCCATCAGGCTTTTTAGCCGGGGCGGAGCTTCAGGCAGTTTAATCGCGTGCAAGGCCCTTATAAACCAGGTCTCTTACACGGGGGTGGATGACACCGTAAACTTCAAAGAAGTTCAGGACGTGCTCCACATAGAAGACACTCACTTGGTTGAACGGATCGACGAGAGCGTAGCCGCCGGCTGCGCCGTCCCAGCCGAATTCGCCGACAGGTGAGCGGCCGAGCATGGGATCGACCTTTACGCGGACGCCGAGACCATATCCGTATTCAAGGAAACGACCCACCCGGAAATCCTGCAGCGCCTGACCGGTCGTGACGCTGTGGGTAAATTTCATAACGCTCTCTTCCCTCAGAATTCTTTCCCCTGTCGCGCCGACACCTCCGCCCGCAAGCGCCTCGACAACCTTGATATATTCATCAGCGGTGCCGCAAAGAGCCGCGCCGCCGCTCTCATAATTCGGAGTTATCTCAAATCTCATCTCCGCTTCTACAGGCCCAATCGAATCTGTTTCCGGATTATAGGCATACAGCTGGCTCATTCTGGAGAGCTGCTCTTCGTTCGGATGGCAGGTGAGATCCTTTATTCCGAGCGGCGTGAAGATGTGATTCTGAAGATAATCACTGAAGCGCTCGCCGCTGATCACCTCAATCACGGCGGCGATAATGTCGTGTCCGAGTGAGTACTGGTATCTTGTGCCGGGCTCGTACAGGAGCGGCATCCTTGCGATGGCAGCCGCCACCTCACGGGTTGTCGCCATCGGATTTTCCTTCAAAAGTTCCTGAATAGCCTCTGACTGCAGGTCATAGGTAAGGCCTGCCATCATGGACATACAGTCGATGATGCGGACGCGGTTTTTCGCATAGTGCGAGGGCTCCTTAAGGCCCGGGCTGAAGAAATCGCCCCTCTCCTTCCAGTTGCAGTTGACTACAGTCATGCTGTCCCATTCGGGCAGGAACCGGCTGACCGGGTCGTACAGGCTTGCCTTTCCCTGCTCAATGAGCTGCATCATTGCAGTCATGGTAATGACCTTTGTGCAGGAATACAGTCTGTAAAAATCCTTATCCGAAACCGGCTTTGTCCCGGCAGCGTCCGAAAAACCGGTGCTGTGCCGGTAGACCGTCTCATATCCCTTTTTGACAATGATATCGAGTCCGGGATTCCCGTATTCCTCGGCGAGTGAGTCGAGATATTGTGTCAGAAGATGGAAATTCATAGTGATTACGCCTCCTGTTCTTAATCATTAATGCTGCGGTTATGCTCAGAATAGCAAAGCCAGGCGCCGCGCACAAGTGGCACGCAGGAAAAACGGATGCAGGCGAGGAAGAACAGCCGGGCAGCAAAACCGCAGCCCCGGCACAGGGGATGCCTGCTCACCGGGGCTCCTTATCGGCGCTCCGCCGCCTGTTCGCCGCCGACTCTTCGCAGTGCATTTCCCTGTGCCAGGGGGCTGCACGGCATGATGCCAGTTTGTCGGTTTCGTGCCTGCTCGCCTCCTGTTCGTGCCACATTGCATCCGCATATCGCCGCACTGTGCTATGATTAACAGGGCATCGGCTGAGGGGACAGGCCGGGGCACGCAGCTATGAGGACTGAGAAATTGACAGGTGTTTTACAGGTATTTATATATGAGGTTTTTCCATCTCTCCGATCTTCATATCGGACTTAAGCTTTTCAACAGGGATCTGTCGGAGGATCAGGAATATATTTTCCGGCAGATTGCGGATCTGGCCGGGCGCTGCAGGCCGGATGCCGTAATCATCGCGGGCGATATCTATGACCGGGCGCTGCCGGCGTCGGAGGCCGTGACGCTCTTCGACGGGTTTATTACTGCGCTGCGGGAGGCCGTTCCCGAAGCGGAGCTGATGATGATCAGCGGAAATCATGACAGCGCGCCGAGGATCGACCTGTTCCGGGGCGTGCTGGAGCGGGAGAACATCCACATGATCGGGACACCGCCGATGCAGCCGGATCAGCACATTGAAAAGGTGACACTTTCCGATGAATTCGGAGATGTAGATTTCTACCTCCTTCCGTTTGTCCGTCCGGCCGCCGTGAGGGCGGTCATCGGGATGGACGAGGAAACCCGTCCGTTCGGATATGAGGAGAGCATACGACGCCTTATTGTGCGGGAGGAGATTGATCCTGACAGGAGAAGTGTCATCGTAAGCCACCAGTTTTATATACCTGCGGGAACGGATCCGGAAGGCATACAGAGAATGGATTCCGAGACCGTGATGGTGGGCAATATCGACGCGGTGAGCGCTGGGGTCCTTGCGCCGTTCGACTATGCGGCGCTCGGGCACATCCATAAGCCGATGAAGGTTGGAAGCGAATTTATCCGGTACTGCGGGACGCCGCTTGCCTGCTCGGTCAGCGAGGCGGGCCAGCAAAAGGGCGTTGTCCTCGTGGAGATGGGCAAAAAGGGCGATATCCGCACCGATGTGCTGCCGCTTACGCCCCTTCGGCAGGTGCGCGTCATAGAAGGAGAGCTGGACGAGATCCTGCGTCAGGCCTGCGGCGACTATGTCTCAATAAAACTGACGGACAGACGGGACCTGGATGTGATCGACATGCAGGACCGCCTTCGCGATGCGTTCCCGTATCTGCTTGAGATCAGGAGAACAGCCATAAGCGGGGAACGGCGGGAAATGCCGCTGCCGGAGGAGAGGGAAAAGGATCCCCTTGCCCTCTGCACCTCGTTCCTGCAGGGAGCGGACGAAGAGGAGACAGCACTCCTTTCAGATGTTATCGCCGCCGTGCAGATGCAGACAGGAGAAACAGTTTAAAAGGCGCCGCGCGCCCTGAGTATACACACGCAGAAAGACGGGATATAAATATGAAACCGGTCAGACTGACCATGCAGGCCTTCGGATCCTACGGGAAAACAACGCAGATTGATTTTACCGTTCCGGAGCAGAATATTTTCCTTATTACCGGCAACACCGGAGCCGGAAAGACAACCATCTTCGACGCAATTGTTTTTGCGCTGTACGGCGAAGCCAGCTCCTCCGAGAACAAAAAGAGCGGCGCGGAGCTCCAGAGCCAGTACGCAAAGGCGGACGCCGAGCCATACGTCGAGCTGACCTTTTCGCAGAGAACGGGCGGTTCGGAGGAGCTTTACACGATCAGGCGCTCTCCCAGACACATGCGCCCCGCGAAAAAGGCCGGCGCAAAGGACCAGGCGGTCAGCGAGAGTGTCAGCCTGATTATGCCGGACGGCACGGAATTCCCTCCAAAGGAGACAAACGCAAAGCTCGAGGAGATCATCGGCCTCACCAAGCCTCAGTTCATGCAGGTCGCGATGATCGCGCAGGGTGAATTCATGGAGCTTCTGCGTGCGGACTCGAACAGGAAAAAGGAGATATTCCGGAAGCTCTTCGGAACCCAATTCTACCAGAAAGTGGTGGAGGAGCTGTCGGCAAGGAGAAGCCAAAAGGACCGGGAAATTGCCGCACTCCATGTATCGGTAAAACAGGAGGCGGGGCACATCCTGATTCCGGAGGAGAAAAAGGACTGCGGGCTTGAAGAGCTGATGGCAAAGATCGCCGGCTCCGAGCGCCCGGACGTTACCGCGATGGAAGCGCTTGTCGAACAGCTCGGTGACCTGTGCAGCTGTCTGGAGGAGGAAAAAAGCGTTCTTAAGAAACAAAGCGAGGACGCGGACCATGTGCGGGACAAGCGGCGCGATGAGTGGACGAGAGGCGAAAGCCTTGCCCGGGCTTACGAGAGTCTTGAAAAAGCGAGGGAGGACCTTGCGCAGTGCGACGCCGAAAAGGAGGATACCGAAAGGCTCGCCCGGACCGCGGGGAAAATAAGCGACGCCTATGAGATCCGGGAGGCTGCCGCGCGCTATAACGACGCCGGGGCCGCGGAGCAGGAAACCCTCTTAAGACAAAAGGAGCAGGAAGTGCTTCTGCCGAAGCTTACGGCGGCATATGGGCAGGCGGACTCAGAGCTTAAAACGGTCAGGCAGAAGGCACAGACCGCGCTTGAAAACTACACCCGGGTAACGGAGAACGTCATAAAGGCAAGAGAGGTCTTTGCGGAGCAGAAAAAGGCGCTCGGCGAAAAGAAGGACGCTGCCGGGAAGCTTTCCAGGGCGCAGGCAGCGCAGGAAGCGGCAAACAGGAAGAGGGCGGAGTTTGACGCCGTCATCGGAAAGAGCAGGCAGCGCGAACAGGAGCTGAAGGATGTGCCGGTTCTTCTGGAGCAGTGGAAAAAGCAGGAGAACCAGACCGGCCTTATTGCCGCGGAGGCGGAAAGGCTCGGCGGCGTTCGCAGGGATGTGCTCCGGCAGCAGGAAAAGCGGGATGCCTCCCTGCGGGAATATGAAAAGCTGAAGATCCTTTATCAGGAGGCGAAAAAGAAAGAGGCGGCAGCGGAGGAAGCCTTTCTGGACGCGCAGGCGGGATATCTTGCGAAGATGCTGGTGCCCGGAAGGCCCTGCCCGGTCTGCGGGTCTTCGGACCATCCGTCGCCGTGCGTTCTCCCCGCCGGGGCAGCAGGTGAGGAGCCGGTATCCAGGGAGACTGTGGACAGGCTTCGCGGAGAGTCGGAAAAGCTGCAGCGGGAACTCGAGGGAGCATCCGGGAGATGCCGTGCAGCGGGAGATGTCCTCTCGGAAAAGACAAATAAGTTTCTCGAGGAGATGGGGCGCCTTTACGGGCTGATCGCACAGGAGGCGCCGGTTCCCGGAAGCGGTGAGACAGCGCTGCCCGCAGAGCCGCACACAGAGGAGGATTCAGGCCGATTTGAGGAGGAGGCAGCAAAGTGGCTCCGGGTAAGAGAAGCACAGCTTGCCGCGCGCGGCGATGCCATAAAGAAGGATGCAGGGGAATATGAACAGCTTCGTGGTCTTCTGCAAAACGCAGATCCTGAAAGGAAACGGCTTGAGGAGGAGATCGAAAATCTCGCCGCACAGGCACAGGATGCGCGGCTTTGCGCCGAAAGGGCCGGGACTCTTCTGGACAATCTGAAGAAACAGCAGACCTTTGCTTCGCCCGAAGAGGCGGAGGAGGCGCTGAAGGCTTCCGAAAAGCAAAAGGACGAATCGCAGGGCCTGTTAAGAGAAGCGGAGGCGAAGGCGCAGGCGGCAAAAGCCCGGGCGGACAGCGCAAAGGCCCTTCTGGAGCAGTGCGCAAGGGATCTTCCGGTGCTGAGACGCCAGAAGGAGGAGAGAAAGGAAGCATACAGCGCCGTTCTTGAAGCAAAGGGCATGACGCAGGAGGAGTGGATAAAGGTCACTTCGGAGTACTCCAGAGACAGGGCAGAAGCCATGAGGAGCGAGGTCCTTGCGCGCCGGACAAGGCGCGCCTCCGCGGAGGGGGCCGTGAAAACCGCGCTTGATGCGATCGGGGGACGCGGAAAGCCGGACATGGAAGCGCTTCTTGAGCAGAAGATGTTGGCTGAAGAAGGCGCTGTCCGGGCAAGGGATGCGTTTTCCGGGATCAGCAATGTCCTCAGGACAGACCGGGAAGTCCTTGAGGCGCTTCTGCCGAAGATGAAGGAACGCTCGAAGGTCATTCACGAGTATGCCGTCCTCGGCGGCCTGTACGAGCGGCTTGCGGGGAAGAGGAGCGGCGCCAGGATGGATATCGAGACCTTTGTCCAGCGCTGGTACCTGCAGGAGATCCTGTATGCCGCGAACCGGAGGTTCGTACAGATGAGCGGCGGGCAGTATGAGCTTCGCCTCATTCCGGAGGAGCAGGCGGGCGAGGGCAAAAACAGGGGCCTTGATCTGATGGTCTATTCCTTTGTAACAGGAAGAGAGCGCGAGATCCGTACACTCTCCGGGGGAGAATCCTTTATGGCGGCGCTTTCTCTGGCTCTGGGCATGGCGGACCGGATCCGGCAGAGCCGGGCGGGGAGCGGCCTTGATGTCATGTTCATCGACGAGGGGTTCGGCTCTCTCGATGACCAGTCCAGAAAACAGGCGGTCAGGATCCTGCAGCAGATGACCGGCAGGGACAGGATGATCGGCATTATTTCCCATGTGACGGAGCTGAAACAGGAGATCGAGGATCATCTCCAGGTAACGATGGACAGCCAGGGAAGCCATGTGCGCTGGGAAAGTGCATAGAAGATGGCGAAAGTGCCGAAACAGTGCCGAAACAGGTTCGAAAGTACTTGACAGGCGGCACTTGTGAACGTAAAATCCTTGTAATAATTTCTTAAAATATCTATTTCTTATAATATCTGATTGTTGTGGAAAGGACAGGGGTTATGTTAAAGAGAATTGCAGCAGCGCTGCTGTCGGCGGGAATCGCGGTTATGACGTGTTTTTCGGCGCTTCCGGCGCAGGCGGACGGGGTATATTTCAGCGAGCTTACCGGCGAACCGATCAGCACGGCTATCCAGGCACAGCGCCCGGTAGCGGTGATGGTCGACAATGACCGGCGCTCATATCCGCACTACGGCCTTGCGCAGGCGGACATCGTCTATGAGCTTGTCAACAGCACGGCCAACAACGGTGTCACCAGACTGATGGCGGTCTATAAGGACTGGAACAATGTCCCGCTGATCGGCAATATCCGCAGCACCCGTCCCACGAACGTCATGCTCGCCGAGGAGTACAACGCGGTCCTGGTTCATGACGGCGGACCGTTCTATATTAATGCATATCTTGCCAACCCCGCGAGCAATCACGTTTCGGGCGGCTTTACCAGAATCAAGAACGGAAAGCCCACCGAGTTTACCGAGTATGTCGCGGCGGGCGAGCTTGCAAGGCGGATTGCGGCATCAGGCCGGACTACGACCTACAACGCATATGCCCCGGCGATGATCAATCACTTTAATTTCGCGCCCTACGGAACACAGATCGACCTGAACACAAAGTATCCCGGAGCGGCGCTGGCGCTGAAGATCAGCCTTCCCTATGCGCACAACAACTCGCAGCTTCTGTACAATCCCGCGACGGGCATGTACGACTACTTTGAGTTCGGTCTTCTACACCAGGATGCGGATACCGGAGCGACGATGTCCTTCAAGAACGTCATTATCCAGAACTGCTCCATCCACCAGTACGACAAGAACGGCTACCTTATTTACAACTGCATCGGGTTTGACACCGGTTACTACTGCACGAACGGATATATGGTGCCGATCATCTGGATGAAGGGAAGCGAAAACGGACAGACCAGATACTTCGACGGCGCGGGCCTCGAGATGGTCGTAAATCCCGGCAAGACCTATATCACACTCTGCCCTTCGACATCCTTCCCCGCAATCGCATTTAACTGATCCGTGACGGGCTCCGGCCCGGACAGAAGTGACAGATATTAAGCAGCTGACTTCAGAAGAAGCCGGCTGCTTTTTGCGCGCAGCAATGAGCCATGCGCAGATGACGGTGCAGAAGTGATCCGGGAGCTTGCTCACGGAAGCACTGATGCACCGTCATCTGCATACGGCGAATGCCGCGACAGTGAGCGCCCGAAGGGCGCGTAACTGTCGGCATGGCTCATTGAATGCCGCGACAGTGAGCGCCCAAAGGGCGCGTAACTGTCGGCATGGCTCATTGCACAGCGCAGGATGGGCTGCAGAGCCTGCTTATCCGATTTCGTCCGATTGTTGATGCAAATCATCGCGCAATTTGCGATAATCAGAATGAGTGACAGAACAGGAAGGCATAATTATAGATGCAGAAAACCAGGCACTGGCGGGGGATGACAAAAATGAGACGTTTCTTTGCCTTACTGACGGCCGCGGGTCTTGCCGCGCTTTTGACGGTTATGACGAGTGTTCCGGTGATGGCTGCGGGAAAGGCTGCAAGAGTAGCCAAGTATTCCGGAACGGGTTCCTTTGCTGCAGCTGTTGCCACAGGCAGTATCCTGCAGGAGGGAGATTTCAGCGCCGTGGTCCTTAAGGACGGCACGGTCCGGATCACTGGTTACAGGTCAGGTTCCGGGAGGCCGGGAACAATTCCGGACAGGATCGGCGGATGTGCGGTATCGGAGATCGGGGAGAACGCGCTCGCTTACGGCGAATTTGAAGAGCTTGTGATCCCGGACAGTGTCCGGTACATCGGAGAAAATGCGTTTGAGTACGCTGAAATCAGTAAGAGCATTGCCTTCCCGGAAGGAATTGTCATCGGCAGTGACGCCTTCGAATACGCGCTTCTCCCGGAGCAGATGACACTTCCTGCGGGCACCGAGGTGCAAAGCGAAGCCTTCTCCTACTGCGAAGGGCTTGAGGAACTGATCCTTAAAGAGAATGTCGTTCTGGGAGCTATGTCCTTTGAATATGCAGAGGACGTAGAGACGATCGTCATTGCTCCCGGGTGCCGGATCGGGGAGAGGGCATTTGAGTATGCCGAATCTCTTAAAGCCGTCACATGCGCGGGCGGCGGCACCGATGCGCCGGGCGCCGTGATCGGCAGCAGGGCGTTCGGGTACTGCAGAAGGCTTGAAACCGTCATTATCGATGAGAACACATCGGTGGCGGAGGATGCATTCTCGGGATGCAGGAATGTAAAAGTCACTCGTGGGGAGTGACCGGCGGTAAGCAGCAGGGAAGTAACACAGCAAAATTATATATCACGCAACAGAGAGGACAGAACATGAGCGGATTATACTATCAGGTAATTCGGGTTACGGACTTTGGGCCGTACGTGACAAAGCTGATTCTGGCAATGCCGGAGGCGGTGACGAAAGAGGACCTTTGTCCGGAGCAGTTCAGCGTTTTCGTCGAGGTCCGGAATGCGCAGGGCGACGTGGTGAAGGTGCCGAAATCCTTTATTGAAAGAGATATTATGGAGCCGAGCCGCGGATACCGCACGGTGACGGATGTCTACCCCTGCACCGCGGAGGGAGAAAAGGCAGAGGGAAGCAGCCGGTTTGCTGCGCTGGAGCTTGCCTACGGTCCCCTGTATAAATGCTCCTCGGCGCTGGTTGCGGATTTTTCGAACGTCAACGGGCATGAGTTCTTTGCCGTCTGCGACTATAAGGTGACGCTGACACAGCCGGTGGGAGAAAAGCGCATGGCAGGTCTCGTGTTCGATACCTGTGCGAAGGTGTACTGCCCTCAGCGCGAGCGCTTTATGAACAGTATCTCGCACGGCTCCATTCCCCTTCAGTACGGCTATTACACGCCGGACCTTACCGGAGGAAAGAAGCCTCTTATCGTATGGCTCCACGGCGCCGGCGAGGGCGGACAGGATATCGCGATCGCCTATGCGGGCAACAAGGTGACGGAGCTCACGGAGAAATGGGTGCAGGATAAATTCGGCGGCGCCTTTGTTTTCGTTCCGCAGTGCCCGACCATGTGGCTTGACGACGGAAGCGGCCAGTACGGTGACTCCGGCAATTCCATGTATGTGAAGGCCCTGAAGGAGGCGATCGACGAGTTCATCGCAAGGTTTGCCGATGTGATTGACACGGACCGTATCTATGTCGGCGGCGATTCCAACGGCGGATTCATGACCGTCCGGATGATCATGGACTATCCGGAGTTCTTTGCCGCGGCGTTCCCTATCTGCGAGGCAATGCCCGACAAGCGGATTTCCGATGAACAGATCGGCTATCTTAAGGATCTCCCGATCTGGTTTACGCACTGCAAGACCGACCCGATCGTTGTTCCGGATCTGTATGTGCTGCCGACCTATCACAGGCTGATCGCCGCGGGCGCGGGCAATGTCCACATGACCTACTGGGATGCGATCACGGACATCCACGAGGGCTTTAAGACTGCGGACGGAAAGCCGTGGGAATACATGGGACATTTCGCGTGGATCCCGATGCTCAATGACGACTGCAGGCTGGACTTTGACGGCTCTCCCGTCACATATGAGGGCAAGGAAGTGACGCTCCTTGACTGGCTTTCCATGCAGCACAAATAAAACACAGGCAGCAGGAATCAGACGCAAATACAGATTATACTGACACTTGAAGGGAAAATAAAGCAAATGAAGATTCGTACAATCATCACTCAGGATGCGGAAGTTGACGACAGAAATTCACTTCGCCATTTTTTGTTCTACGCCAATGAAGTAGAGCTTCTGGGTATCGTGCAGACATCTTCCAAATTTCACTGGCAGGGCATTCCCGGCGCCGTAAAGCCAAAGCGCGAGGCGAGCGAATACGAATTCATGGGTGAAATAAACGGCCCCTATGACCAGCCCTACCGCTGGCCCGGGACGGACTGGATGTTTGAGGTCTGCGACGATTACGCAAAGGACTATCCGAACCTGATAAAGCATGCGGACGGATATCCCACGCCGGAATATCTGCGCTCGATTGTAAAGATCGGCAACATCGGCTATGAGGGTGAGATGGAGGCTCCCACCGAAGGGTCCGAGCTGATAAAGGGCTATATCCTTGATGACGATGAGAGGCCGCTTTACCTGCAGGTCTGGGGCGGCACCAATACCATTGCCCGCGCGCTTCTGGATATCCAGAACGAGTATGAGAACACGCCGGAGTGGCCTGCCCTCCATGAGAAGATTTCAAAGAAGGTGATCATGACTGCCTGCGGCGAGCAGGATCCGACCTACCGGAGCTACATCGCGCAGAACTGGCCGGACATGCAGTTCGTAAAGACTCTTCAGATGAGAAGCTATGCCTATCCCTGGTTCGTGATGCCGGAGGGTGAGAGCAAGGATACACTGCGCGGAAAGTTCATGAAGGAAGAAATCCTGAACGGAAAGAGCGCACTTGCGGGAGGCTACTGCACCTGGAACGACGGCATACGCTATCCGGGAGAGAGAGAGAAGGACCAGTTCGGGACCAACCCCAATATTGCAAACGAATGGTTCGGAGCGAAAATGGGACTGCCGGCGCCGGAAAAATATGATTTCCTTTCCGAGGGAGATTCCCCGACCTTCTTCCTTCTGTTTGACTGGGGGTTCCGTACGCTGGAGGATTTCGGCTTCGGCGGCATCGCCGGAAGATATCACAGGGTAGAGGACCAGTTCAATGAAAAGGGACAGCCGCTGAATGTGTGGGATGTATCAATGGACAGCTACACGGACAGGGACGGCAATGTATCCGAAGTGGAATCCATGTGGCCTTACGTCGCGGATATCCAGCGCGACTTTGCGGCGCGCATCGACTGGACAGCCGCGGACGCCTATGAAAAGGCGGAGCACAGGCCTTCCCTTGTAATAGAGGACGGGCTTGATATTCAGGCAGGCGCGGGCAGCAGTGTCATGATCCGCGCAAAGGCTGTTAATCCGGACGGAGGGAAAGCAGCCGTTACGTTCCATATCTATAAGGAAGCAAGCGCTGCTTCCGCAGACAGGGCCGTCCTTTCGGTCCGCGCGAATGAGGAGGCATCTGAGACAGACGCACAGGCGCTTGTGCAGATCCCTGACGATGCCGCTTCCGGCGACAGGATCCATGTGATCGTAAAGGCGCAGGGAGACGGACACCACAGGCTCTGCTATTATCAGCAGGTGATCGTGACGGTAATCTGATCCGTGACGGTGAGCTGATCTTAAAACAGCCGGATAAATTCCCTTGCGGCGCTGGGCAGCGCCGTGCGGGGATTGGTGGCGATATACAGAGATCTTTTTTCGGGCAGACTGGTCGTTTTCAATTGGACCAGCCTGCCTTCTTTAATGTCGTCCTCAACATAGTTTTTTGCGATAATGCCGATGCCGAGGCCGCTTAAAAGGAGCGGCGGCATCAGTCCCATTGCCCTAACGGTGAAGTCATATTCCGGGACGACGCCGCTGTCGATGAACCACTTGTCAAAATACTGGCGCACGGTATTGCCCTGCGCGGTCGCGATCATCGGGTACTGCTGCAGCTCACGGGGGGTGTAGACCCTTGTAAAATCGATCGGGAAATCGGACGAGACTACGGGGATGTCCTCTATCTCGCTGATAAGCTGCAGGTGAAAATCAAAGCCGTCCGGAATAGGCGAGATCAGGAAAGCGATCTCGAGCTCCGCGTCCTGAAGGCTCCTGCACAGATCCGTCGTTGTCGTGCCGCGCACGGACATTCTGATATCCGGGTATTTCTGCCGGAAGGACCGGATTCTATCCAGGACAAAAAAGCGCAGGGATGTCTCCGTGGCGCCGATCTGCAGCTCGCCGGACTTGAGGTGCGTGAGCCGGCTGACGATATTTTCCCCTGTGTAAATTTCCTGCATCGCGTGCTGTATATGCGAATACAGGGCCTCGCCCTCCGCGGTCAGGGCAAGACCTCTCCCGGAGCGCTCGAAGAGCCTGCAGCCGAGCTCCTGTTCGAGCTTGCGGACCGACTGGCTGACGGCGGACTGGCTGACGCAAAGGTATTCTGCGGCCCTTGTGATATGGCGGAAATTGGCAACGGCAAAAAAAGTTCTGTAGTATTCGAGATTAGAAACCATAGTAATTCCAGTGGCATTAGTTAAACTTATAACAATATTAAAAAATATAATTGGAATTATAGAAATTTAACACGCATAATTCAAGAGTGTAACTATCAACAATGCTTTCAACATTTACCAGAGGAGGGAATATGTTAGCATTTCTTGGTTTCTTAACCATCATCCTCGTGCTGGCTCTGATCATGAGCAAGAAGAGTTCTACTCTGATTGCCCTCATCATCATTCCGGCCATCACAGGATTCATCACTGCCTTTGTCAAGGCACCCCAGACGATCATCGACGCCGCCGCGCAGAAGGCTGCGGATGCCGGCACAGAGTTCGTCGCACCGGTTGTCACCTTCGGTGACCAGCTCACACAGACCTTCAAGTCTGTAACCGGCTGGATGGGCTCAGGCCTTACCAGCATCGCCGCTACCGGCGTTATGTTCATCTTCGCGATCCTGTTCTTCTCGACCTGCTCCGACGCGGGCGTTTTCGATCCGATCATCGCGAAAATCCTGAAATTTACCGGCAATGACCCGGTAAAGGTTGCCATCGGCACATTCATCATCGGCTGCATCTGCCACCTCGACGGTTCGGGCGCAACCACATTCCTGATCGCCATCCCTGCATGCATGCCTCTGTACAAGAAGCTGAAAATGAACTACTGGGTTGAGGCCACCATCGTGGCACTGGCCGCAGGTATCATGAACGTCATGCCCTGGGGCGGCCCTACCATCCGTGCGGCCACCGCAATTTCCGGTCTGGGCTATGAAGTAACCGCTGCACAGCTTTGGGTCGGCATTATGCCTTCCTGGATCGTAGGTCTTATTATGGCGTGCCTGTGCTCCGCATGGCTCGGCAAAAAGGAAGCAAAGAGAATCGCAGCAGGCATCGCTGCTGATCCCACGGAAGTCGCTGAGACAGAGACTGCCGAGGTCAACAAGGACCTCATCCGCACCGGCTGGAGATGGTATTTCAATGTCTGCCTGATCCTTGTCCTTCTGTTCATCCTGATCAAGGGACTTCTTTCCCCTGCGGCAACCTTCATGATCGGCTTCTGCATCCTGCTGATTGTCAACTATCCCAACGTCGCACAGCAGCACGACATCATCAACAGCCATGCCAAGGCTGCGTTCCTGATGGTTTCCATCGTTTTCGCAGCGGGCGCCTTCACAGGTATCATGAAGGGCTCGGGCATGCTGACAGCAATGACAGACGCTCTGGTTGCGATTATCCCGAATTCCGTAGGAAAGGTCATGGCTCCGATCGTCGGTATCTTAGGCGTACCGCTTTCACTCCTGTTTGACCCGGATTCCTTCTACTATGGCGTTATGCCTGTTATCGCGAACGCGGTTGCAGCCATGGGCGGCTCCGCAGTTGCGGTTGCGAAGGCTTCCATCATGGGCCAGATGACACTCGGCTTCCCGCTGTCCCCTCTGACCGGCGCAACATTCCTTCTGCTCGGTCTTGCAGGACAGGACCTCGGCGATCACCAGAAGCACACACTGCCGCTGGCATGGTTTGTTTCCATCGTCATGGTCATCGTCGGCTGCGTCTTCTGCGGACTGCTGGCATCCGCTTAATTTCCGCGGATCAATAAACCTTTAGTATTGCAGGCTGCCTGCGGGCTAAGAGGATATAATTTATAGATAAACTCTTGTTTTATATCCTCCTGTCCGCAGGCTTTTTAAAATCATTTACATTACAAATGGAGAAAGATATGGATAACGAAAGAGCAAAGCAGCCCCAGGCATTGGAAGATGTTATCGTTCTGGACCTCACCAGAGTCGTTGCCGGCCCTTATGCGGGATCAATCCTCGGCGATTTCGGCGCAAAGGTCATCAAGATCGAGGTCCCCGGAAAGGGTGACGACGCAAGAGCATACGGCCCTTACAGAAACGGCGAGAGCGTATACTATGCGAACCTGAACCACAACAAGAAGGGCATCACCCTGAACCTGAAGGCAGACGAGGGCAAGGAAGTATTAAAGAAGCTCGTCAAGAAGGCAGACGTCCTGATCGAGAACTATCGTCCGGGCGTTATGGAGAAGCTCGGCCTCGGCTATGAAGTACTCAAGGAGATCAATCCCAGGCTGATCTACGGATCCGTTTCCGGATTCGGAACCTACGGCCCTTATTCCCAGAGACCCGGCTATGACATCATTTCCCAGGCTATGGGCGGTCTGATGAGCGTCACAGGTCCCGAGGGCGGTGATGAGACACGTTCCGGCAACGCCATGGGTGATATCCTCGGCGGCATGAACCTTGTCATGGGCGTTTCCATGGCACTGTATGCAAGAGAAAGGACCGGCAAGGGCCAGAGAATTGATGTTTCCCTTGTTGACTCCGTTGTTGCCAGCCTTGAGAACGCATATATCCGTTATTTCGAATCCCACAAGCTCCCTGTCCGCATGGGCAACGCGTACGCTTCCATCGCTCCGTACGATTCCTATCAGGCAAAGGACGGCAAGGTCATTATCGCCTGCGGCAACCAGAAGCTTTATGAGAAGCTCTGCCGCGAGGTTCTTGATATGGAATGGATGATTACCGACGAGCGCTTCCTTACAGTTCCGCTCCGTGTCCAGAACAACAAGATCCAGAAGAAGTACATCGAAGAGTGGACATCCAAGTACACGGTTGCCGAGGTTGTTGACATGGTTCTTTCCAAGGGTATCCCCGCAGGTCCCATCAACAACGTCGCACAGATCGTGGAAGACGAGCATATCCGTGACGCGCGCGAGATGTTCGTGAAGGTCGACCACCCCGTAATCGGACCTATGGTCGTCAACGGCAACCCCATCAAGCTCCTTGATATGATGCCGCGCGTCAATTATCCCGCTCCCACACTGGGACAGCATAACGAAGAGATCCTCAAGGGCTTCCTTGGACTCTCCGAAGAAGAGTATGCTGACCTGGTTGAGAAGAAAGTCATCTAAAGTACTGTTAACAGAAAGGAAGAAGCTATGAAAAAAGTTGCAATCGGCGGTGGCCAGGGCTTCTGGGGCGATTCCCCGGATGCTGCTATCCACATGATCCGCAACGCAGATATCCAGTACATGGGCTGTGATTATCTTGCTGAGCTGACGCTTTCCATCATGGCAAAGCAGCAG
>CADBPC010000086.1 GCA_902796425.1 uncultured Lachnospiraceae bacterium | reverse complement strand
GACCTGCGTATGGCGGGGCTGACAGCTGCCTGTCGTCTGTCGTATCGAAATCCGGGTCTTACGCAATGAATCCTGCGAACCGTGTCAGATCGGGAACGAAGCAGCACTAAGCAGACCCTTTCATGTGCCGTAAGGAAGCCTGGGTGGAGCGGCGGATGCAGTACCGTGTCGGTCCCGCCATACGCAGTTTTGCGAGGCGGCGAGCCATGCGCCGCACTCACATATCCTTTTTTGCCTGTTCCTCGGCCTTTACGCGCGCGCGGAGCTGACGAAAGAACAGCTGGAGGATTTCCCTGCATTCGTCCGCGAGGACATCCCAGGTGATTTCGGACTGGTGCATGAGCTTTTCGCTGGCAACGATGTTCAGCACGGAACCGGCGCAGCCGGACTTATCGCTCGGCGTTCCGATCACGACGCGGTCGATCCGCGCCTGTTCGATCGCGCCCGCGCACATGGGGCAGGGCTCGAGCGTGCAGTACAGCACGCACCCTTCCAGTCGCCAGTCGCCGATCGCCTTCGCCGCTTTCCGGATTGCCCGAAGCTCGGCGTGAGAGAGCGTTGAGTGATCCGTGTTGCGGCGGTTATATCCGCGTCCGATGATTTTCCCTTCATATACAATGACACAGCCGATCGGAACTTCGCCCAGAGATAGCGCTCTTTTTGCCTGCGAAAGCGCGGCGCGCATATAGCGCTCGTCTTCAGTCAGGATTCTTTTCCGGGGGCGGCGGGTCATGTGCGGCAGATTGCCGTTATTGTCCTCTTGATTAAAATTTGCCACTGCTTATACTAATACTATAAATTATACCTGTATGATAGGAATTGAGCAGCCGCAGGCGGCGGCCGCCGGGATTAACTGCTATCATACAGTTTTTACGGGAGTGATACAATGAAAATTTCCACGAAAGGAAGATATGCCCTTCGGATGATGCTGGATCTTGCCCTGCACAATACCGGCGAGTATATTTCTCTAAAAGATATTTCCCAAAGACAGGGAATTACTGTAAAATACTTAGAGCAAATCGTGACTGTGCTGGCAAAGGCAGGATTTGTCCATTCCCAGCGCGGCAATAACGGCGGATACCGTCTTGCAAGAAAACCGGAGGATTACACCGCCGGTGATATTTTGCGCGTTATGGAAGGAAACCTTCAGCCGATCGCGTGCCTGGAGGCCGATCCGAATGAATGTGCGCGCAGTGCTTACTGCAGCGTCCTCCCGTTCTGGCAGGGCCTCGGGAAAGTGGTCAACGACTATGTTGACAGTGTGACGCTGGAGGAGCTGGCGGATCAGGCGCGTTTTATGGCAGGAAACGATTACTCGATATAATGCTGAAGAGGAGATTATATGACAACACCATTACTGAAGGTTGAGCATCTGAGCACCGCAATCGAAGAGGGCGAGCTGCTGCATGATGTCAGTCTGGAAATCGGAGAAGGAGAGACACATGTCCTGATGGGGCCGAACGGCGCGGGCAAATCCACGTTCGGAAACACGCTGATGGGAAACCCGAATTACAAGGTAACCGGAGGAAGGATCTGGTTTGACGGCGAGGATATAACAGAGCTGTCCGCGGATAAGCGCGCGGCAAAAGGACTGTTCCTGTCCTTCCAGAATCCGCTGGAGGTCCCGGGACTGTCCCTCGAGGCGTTCCTTCGCAACGCCATCCGCCAGAGAACCGGAAAGCCCCTGAAGATCTTCCAGTTCAAGAAGGAGCTGGAGCAGACGATGGAGCTGCTGCAGATGGATGAAGCCTACGCGGACCGCGACCTGAACGTCGGGTTCTCCGGCGGCGAGAAAAAGAAGGCGGAGATCCTGCAGCTTCTGATGCTGAGACCGAAGCTCGCCATTCTCGACGAGACCGATTCCGGCCTGGATGTCGATGCCGTGCGCACCGTTTCGCAGGGAATCGAGGAATACCAGAAAAAGCGCGGCGGGGCACTCCTTGTCATCACGCACAGCACAAAGATCCTGGAAGCGCTGGATGTCGACTATACGCACATCATCGTAAAGGGAAGACTGGTTAAGACAGGTGACGCGTCGCTGGTTGATGAGATCAACGAGCACGGATTTGAGCAGTACCTTTCCGCGGAGTAAGGCTGCGGGATAAGGATATGACCGGCAGTCCCGCGGGGACTGTCATACGGGGAATTACATGGGAATTCAGGAAGTAGCGGAAGTCGACAGAAGCCTGTACGACTTCAAGGATGACGAAAAAGATTTTTACAGACTGCAGGAAGGCCTTACTCCGGATATCGTAAAACAGATTTCGGAGGAAAAACATGACCCGCAGTGGATGCGTGATTTCAGACTGCAGTCTCTCGAAATATATAACAATACGCCGGTGCCGGACTGGGGCCCGTCCATTGACGGACTGGATATGGACCACATTTCCTCCTATGTCCGCGCCAATACCAATATGAAGGGCAGCTGGGAAGAGGTCCCGGAGGAAATCCGAAACACCTTTGAGAAGCTCGGCATCCCGCAGGCGGAGAGAGAATCGCTCGCGGGCGTCGGCGCACAGTATGACTCGGAGCTGGTATACCACAATGTGCGCGCGGAGGTCGCCGACCAGGGCGTCGTCTATACCGATATGGAGAGCGCGCTGACCGGCGAATATGCGGATATGGTGGAAGAGCACTTCATGAAGCTTGTACCGCCGACAGACCATAAATTTGCTGCCCTCCACGGAGCAGTGTGGTCGGGAGGCTCCTTTGTGTATGTGCCGAAGGGAGTCAAGGTTGAGATTCCGCTTCAGTCTTATTTCCGCCTCAATGCAAAGGGCGCCGGCCAGTTCGAGCACACGCTGATCATCGTGGACGAGGGCGCGGACCTTCACTTTATCGAAGGGTGCTCTGCGCCGAAGTACAATGTCGCGAACCTTCACGCGGGCTGCGTAGAGCTGTACGTGCGAAAGAACGCGAGACTCCGCTATTCGACGATCGAAAACTGGTCCAAGAATATGTACAACCTCAACACCAAGAGAGCACTGGTGGATGAGAACGCGACGATGGAATGGGTTTCCGGATCCTTCGGATCGCATGTATCCTATCTGTATCCTACGACCATCCTTCGCGGGGACAACTCGCACTGCGAGTTTACAGGAATCACGTTTGCGGGCGGCGGCCAGAACCTTGATACCGGCGCCAAGATGATACAGCTGGGAAAGAATACCTCCTCCTATATCAACTCCAAGTCGATCTCGAAGGACGGAGGCATCAGCACCTACCGCAGCAGCATTGAAATCAGGCCGACGGCAAAGGGGGCGAAATCCTCCGTGGACTGTGCTTCCCTGATGCTGGATGATATTTCAAGGTCGGATACCATTCCGGCCATGGATATCCGGACCGGCGACGCGGATGTGGGACACGAGGCCAAGATCGGACGAATCAGCGACGAAGCGGTCTTTTATCTGATGAGCCGCGGAATCAGCGAGTCCGAGGCAAGAGCCATGATCGTATCGGGCTTTGCGGATACGGTCAGCAAGGAGCTGCCTCTGGAATATGCCGCGGAAATGAACAACCTGATTAAGCTTGAAATGGAGGGAATGTGATGATAGTAGGCAGAATTCCTTCCCTTACCTGGAACAGTCTGAAAATGAACAGCGGCGTTGTAAGCGCCGCACCGGATATTGATTACGCAGTATATCTCGATGCGCAGGCACTTCCGGAGGGAGTGAGCGTGTCCCACCTGTCCGCAGAGGAGGCGGCTGCATGGCTTGATGCGAATACGCCTGCCCAGGAGCAGGAATATGTGGTCGCGGGCAAAACGCCCATTTACCGCTTTCAGCGTTTCGGCACGGGACTCGGGCAGGAGTATGACGATTTTATCTGCAGCGCAGCCGGCGGGGACGCGGAGCTGATCGAGATCGGCGAAGGCGCCACAGTCAAGGCGCCGGTCGTCGTAAAGATGGATCTCGAGAGCGGAAAAGGCGCAGCCGCAAGGCGCATTATCCATGTGGGAAGCGGTTCATCCGTTTCGGTTGTCCTGCGCTACCGCTCGGAGAAGGACGCGCAGGGAAGCGCGTGCATTTCCACAAAGATCGTGCTGGATAAAGACGCGCAGATTCATATTTCAAGAGTGCAGATGCTGGGCAGCGGTTTCCTTTGCATGGATGATCTGGGGATTTCCCTGGATGAAAGAGCAAAGGCAAAAGTCAGCAGGCTTGACCTTGGCGCCGGCAAAGTCTATGTGGGACTCCAGGCGCAGATGTGCGGCAAAGACAGCCAGTTCCTTTCCGAGGCAGCTTACTATGCCGGAAGCGGACAGCTTCTGGATATGAATTATAACGTGGTGCAGAGAGGAAAACGCTCCGAGTGCCACATGACCTTTGAGGGCGTCCTTGAAAACGGCGGCTCGAAGTGCCTCAGGGATACGATCGATTTCAGGCGCGGCGCTGCGGGCGCCGTGGGAGACGAGCAGGAGAATGTCCTTCTTCTTACGGATGACGTGCAGAACCGGTCCCTTCCCATCATCCTCTGCGAGGAGGAAAACATGGAAGGCCGTCACGGCGCGACGATCGGACGGCTGGATGAAGACATGCTCTTTTATATGGCAAGCCGCGGCATAGACACACAGGAAGCACAGCAGATCATGGTGCGCGCAAAGCTGGAGTCTGTTTCCAGGCACATCCCGGATCTTGCCGTACGCGCCGAGATCCAGAACTATATCGAGGCACTGTGAGAAAGGCTGCTGTGAGGAAATGGCTATGAATCCTTACCGGAAGGATTTCCCGATATTTCAGGGAAATGATGTAATCTATTTTGACAACGCGGCGACTGCCCAGAGACCTTATCAGGTCATGGAAGCGATGCGCGAGTTTAATGACAGCTGCAACGCGAATCCGCTGCGCGGCCTGTATGAGTGGAGCGTTCTTGCCACGGAGAGGTATGAGGCCGCAAGGCATACTGCCGCACAGTTTATCGGGGCAAAGAACGATTCGGAGATCATATTTACCAGGAACACGACAGAGTCCCTGAACCTTGTCGCGTACAGCTACGGCCTCTCGAAGCTGGGAGAGGGCGATGAGATCGTAATTTCGATCATGGAGCATCACTCCAACATCCTTCCCTGGCAGATGGTATCAAGAAATACCGGCGCTAAGCTCGTTTACCTCTATCCTCAGCAGGACGGCACGTTCACGGACGAGGAGCTTGAGGAGAAGATTACCGACAGGGCGAAAATCGTTTCCATCGGACATGTATCCAATGTCATGGGCGTAACGAACCCTGTCAGGAAGATCGCGGACCTCGCCCACGCGCACGGCGCGGTCATGGTTGTTGACGGCGCCCAGTCGACGCCGCACATTCCCGTAAATGTGGAAGAGCTCGGCGCGGACTTTTTCGCCTTCTCCGGGCATAAGCTGATGGGACCGATGGGAATCGGCGTCCTGTACGGCAGGCAGGAGCTCCTTGAGGAAATGCCTCCGTTCCTTACCGGCGGAGAGATGATCGAATATGTCACCCAGTACGATGCGACCTACGCGGAGGTGCCTGCCAAGTTTGAAGCGGGCACGGTCAATGCGACGGGCGCGGTGGGACTTGCCGAGGCGATCCGCTATCTTGAAGGAGTCGGATTTGATACCGTTACGGAGACCGAAAAGAGGCTTACGCGGCGGCTCATGGAAGGCCTCAGGACGATTCCGGAGGTGACCCTGTACGGAAGTGAAGACCCCGATAAACACAGCGGGATTGTCACGTTCAATATCGAGGGCTGTCATCCGCACGACGTGGCGACGGTCCTGGATACGGAGCATATCGACATACGCGCGGGACATCACTGCGCACAGCCGCTGATGAAGTTCCTCGGCGCAGGCTCCACTGCAAGGGCAAGTTTATATTTTTACAATACGGAATCTGAGGTCGACCGGTTTGTGGAAGCGATCGGAAAGGTCAGGCACTGGCTTGGATATTAAATCACTGTACAGAGAAATCGTGAATGAACATAACCTCCATCCCGGACATAAGCGGGATCTGGAGAACCCGACCATGGTATTGAACGGGGTCAATCCCAGCTGCGGGGACGACATCAACCTCCAGCTGAAAATCAAGGACGGCGTAATTGAAGACGCTGCCTTCAACGGGAGCGGATGCGCTGTATCGCAGGCGTCGGCGGATATGATGATCGATCTCGTGATCGGCGCCACAGAGGAAGAGGCGATGGAAATCGCCTCCCGCTTCATGGGAATGATCAAGGGGACTGCGAGCCCTGAGGAAATCGAGTCCCTGGACGAGGCGGCTTCCCTCGAGAACATCGCGCATATGCCTGCGCGCGTAAAGTGTGCGACACTGGGTTGGCGCACAATGAAGGAAATGCTTGATAAGCTTCAGGCTTGACGGATTCGGGGCTGTTCCATGTCGGACTCTAATATGACAAAAAATGCCCTTGCGGCATCCATGAAGAAGCTGATGCGGCAAAGGCCGTTTGAGAAAATCAGTGTCTCGGATATCTGCAACGAATGCGGCATTAACAGAAAGAGCTTTTATTACCATTTCCGGGACAAGTATGATCTTGTCAACTGGATATTCTATGTCGGCTTTGTGTCGGAGCTGGACCTGAATTCGTACAAAACGGGGTACGAGTGGCTGGAGGACATCTGCAGATACTTTTACAGAGAGCGGGTCTTCTACCGGGCTGCCCTTCGCATTGAGGGCCAGAATTCCTTCCGCGATTACCTGATTGAGGTCGCAACGCCGATTGTTGCCTTCTTCATGCAGGATCTGCTCCCGCACGATGAGGATGACAACTTCTATCTGACCGTCATTACGGACGCGTTCCTCACCAGCCTCGTGCGCTGGCTGTCCGGAGCCTTCGGGCCGGAAATGGATGCGGACAAATATCTTGAAAAAATGAAGAAGCTGATCCTGGTGTTCGCAGGAACGCTTCCTCAGTGAAGATTCTTTTCTTTTGTATTGTTTCAGTACACTATCTGTTATGATGTGATGCCGCCGTAAAGGGCGGCATTATTTCTGCCAGGGCTTCTTTGAGCGGGAGCTCGGAAGGGAAGCGGACGCCCCGGCTTCCGTCCGGGCGGATGACATAACCGTCGGCCCCGATTTCAAGAAGGTGGTCATGCTCAGCGAGAATCCGGCTGATACTCCTGCCGTCCCCGTAGTAATCCATCAGCACGCAGGGATAGTCCTGTTCCAGTCTTGAATCATAGCAGTACTTTGTGACATTCAGCGCAGTTCCATCCTCTGCAATCAGAAAGAACATGGAGGTCTCCGATGCGAGCACATGTTCCATTATTCTGTTTACAGTCTCTCCCGCAAACTGATCATCATATGTCGAATACAGCGCGAACGGAACCTTCTGGTCGCGCAGAAGCTCGGCTGTCAGCATGGACTCGTCGTCGAGGACGGGGAGTGCTACAACCGTATTTTTGCACACCTTGAGCATCTGGATCTGGGCTGCGGTCAGCCTGCCGCTTTCCTGGAACCAGATGAAAGAGGAGTCCTTGCATCTTTCCAGGAGCGTGAGCAGTGAATAGGAGCCCACGGAGTTTGCGCTCTGCCGGATAAAGTAGGCATAGATGCCAAGCTCCTGTCCTTCCTCCATCAGCTTCTGGAGATCGCCAAGCGAGAGGCCGTCCTCCAGCGTCTCGTCATAGCGGAGCATCAGGCACCAGGGGATGCAGTAGCCGAGCACCTTTTCTTCATCGCGGATTTTCGATGCGCCGTAGGCAAAGCTCATGTAGCCGAAATTGACGCCAAAAGTCCGCATTGCGTCATGATTCGTGTTTTTCAGCATGTTGTGGATCATATCGTAGTAAGCGCTGTTCTCATTATCCAGAAGCTCCTGGATGACGGAAAAGACGATCTCCTGGAAGCGGTTCCCCGAGAACTGCTTGCCAAGATCCGCAAGCCGTCTTGCGCTTCGCTCGGGATCCTCCTCCATCTGGCGGATGCCCCTGGTAACAGCGGCTTCGATCATGGCTTTCTTCATAAGATAAGTATTGTTCATACTGCGGACCTCCTGACATTTCCGGCACGGATGTAAAATTGTGTACATGCCCGAAATGCGATTTTAGGATAGCGTATCTGCGGATAAATGGGAATAACACAAATTCTCCGGAGTGGGTAAAAATGAAAAGCCGGAGAACTTTCACAGAATCTGCAGGTTTATGCATGCTTGTGTTTTTTTTGGCTGCAGAATCTGATATAGTATATAAAGGTATGTTCTCATACAAGATCATGTATACGGCGCCGCAAGGGCCGTAAAGTTAAGGTGACGGAGGGTTGATCAATGATTAAGAACGGTCAGATTTGGATCGCGAACACTGTGGATGGCGAGAATGTTTTCATGCTCCCCGACAAGGCCAACAGGCACGGCCTGATCGCAGGTGCGACCGGTACCGGTAAAACAGTCACTCTGAAGGTTCTGGCGGAGACCTTCTCGGATATGGGCGTTCCCGTATTTCTTGCCGATGTCAAGGGCGATATCGCCGGACTGTCACAGGCGGGCGAGGACAGCGAGGACATGCAGGAGCGCATTGAGCGCTTCGGCCTTGCGGAAGCGGGATTTGAGTATCACGGATATCCGGTTACTTTCTGGGATATCTACGGTGAAAAGGGTATTCAGCTGCGTACGACTGTCACTGAGATGGGACCGCTTCTTTTATCCCGCATACTGACACTGAACGAGCTGCAGACCAACATCCTGACGATCGCGTTCAAGATCGCGGACGACAACAATCTGCTGATTTACGATACAAAGGATCTGAAGGCCCTCCTGAATCATATCACCGAGAACCGGAAAGAGTATGAGGCGGAGTACGGCAAGATGAGCCCCGCTTCGATCGCGGCGATCCTCCGTTCGGTTGTGGCGCTGGAAATCGACGGCGGCGAGACGTTCTTCGGCGAGCCCGCCCTGAACATCATGGATCTTTTCGCTACGGACAAGAGCGGAAAGGGAATGATCAACATCCTGGATTCCGAGAGCCTGATCAATAACGGCAAGCTGTATTCCACCTTCCTTCTCTGGCTCCTTTCCGAGCTCTTCGAGAAGCTTCCCGAGGTGGGCGACGTCGACAAGCCGAAGATGGTGTTCTTCTTTGATGAGGCGCATCTCCTGTTCAAGGATGCCCCGAAGGCCCTGCTGGACAAGATAGAGCAGGTTGTAAAGCTGGTCCGCTCCAAGGGCGTAGGCGTTTATTTCTGCACACAGAACCCGAGAGATATCCCGGACGGAGTCCTGGCACAGCTCGGAAATAAGATCCAGCACGCGCTGCATGCCTACACACCTTCCGATCAGAAGGCAGTCAGGGCAGCCGCGGATTCCTTCCGCGAGAATCCTGCTTTCAAGACCTATGACGTCATCATGGAGCTGGGCGTCGGTGAAGCGGTTGTCTCCTTCCTTGACGACGACGGCATCCCGAGCATTGTCCAGAGAGTAAATATTCTTCCTCCCCAGAGCCTGATGGGATCGATCGCGGACAGCACACGCGACAGACTGATCAGCAAGAGCGACCTGTATGACAAGTACGCGGATGCGGTGGACGCCGATTCCGCATACGAATTCCTCCAGAGACAGGGCCTCGAAAAGGAAGCACAGGAGCAGAGAGAGGCAGAGGAAGCTGCCGCTGCAAAGGAAGCTGCAAAGGAAGCTGCAGCAGCAAAGAAGGCGGCCGAGAAGGAAGAGCAGCAGAAGGCCAATGCCAAGAAGAGAGCGGCAAAGTCTGTCGGCAGCACAGTGGCAGGCACCGTAGGCCGTGAGGTCGGAAAGACCGTCGGCAGCTCGCTGTTCGGCAAGTTCGGAAAGACTATCGGCGGCAACCTGGGCGCAAGCCTCGGAAGAGGAATCATCGGAACACTGTTCAGCAGGTAAAATACTGCAGTGCCATTCGTAATCGGCGCAGCTGCGCTGCGCGCTCACCCCTTCGGGGTGACGATTACTCATGTCGGGCGTTCCGCCCTATAGCCAAAATAAAAGTAGCAGCCCTTTACAAGTAAACTTGTACGGGCTGCTGTTTTTATTTTGGCTGTACTGCAGTATTTTTACGCATAAATGAAACACCAGCCCCAAGGCATACGCCCCAAAACCAGTGCTCCGGATGCGCCGCCAGGGACTCGAACCCTGGACACCCTGATTAAGAGTCAGGTGCTCTACCAACTGAGCTAGCAGCGCGAGTATTCAATTGCGGGATGATTTATCTGTCCCCCGCCGAACGCAAGTGTTATTATAGTATACGGTCTATGGTTTGGCAAGAAAAACTTTTGCCGAAAAAAATTGCGAAAAAGGCGAAACCGTTATGATATTTGACACGCATGTTCACTATGATGATGATGCATTTTCACAGGACAGGGAGGACCTTCTGGCGGAGTTTCCGTCATATGGCATCTGCGGGGCTGTGGATGTGGCCGCATCGGCAGACAGCATCGATAAAGTTCTGGATCTTGCGGCGCGGCATGATTTCCTTTATTGTGCGCTTGGAATCCATCCGTCCGAGTGCGGGGATATGACGCCGGAACTCCTTTCTGAGATTGAGGGAAAGCTGACGCGTCCGAAGGTGGTGGCCGTGGGAGAGATCGGTCTTGACTATCACTGGGATGAGCCGGACAGGGAACTGCAGCAGTACTGGCTGCGCAGGCAGATTGAGATGGCGCACAGGGCGGGGCTTCCGATCATCATTCATTCCCGCGACGCTGCGAAGGATACGTTTGACATTCTTACGGAGATGGACGGTGCCAGGAACGGGTGCGTCATGCATTGTTATTCCTACAGCGCGGAGATGGCAGTCGAATATACAAAACTTGGCTATTTCCTTGGCGTGGGAGGTGTGGTAACCTTTAAAAACGCGCGCAGGCTGAAAGAGGCGGTACAGGCGGTCCCGATTGAAAGTATAGTGCTTGAGACGGACTGTCCGTATCTGGCGCCGGTGCCGCACCGGGGAGAGCGCAACTGCTCGCTGTATCTTCCGTACGTGGTAGACGAAATCGCAAGGCTCAAGGAGATTACGCCGCAGGAGGTTATCGACATTACGTACGGGAACGCGAAACGGCTGTACCGGTTGGAATGAAATTGCAGAGCATTTATAATGTTTTCCCTGTGACAGGGAGATTGGATATTGATGAGTGAATTATTGACATCGCCGCATGTTACCATGCAGGTATTGGACAGGTTTGGCATCCGTGCCAGGAAGAGATACGGGCAGAATTTCCTGATCGATGCTTCTGTCATCGACCGCGCGGTCCTGGCGTCAGGTATCGGAAAAGAGGATACGGTCCTGGAGATCGGGCCGGGCATCGGGACAATGACGCAGATCCTGTCCCTTGCTGCGGGGAAGGTTGTCGCCGTTGAGATCGATGAGGGCCTGAAGGAGGTCCTTGCATATACGCTGGATGCATGTGAAAATGTCACCATCCTCTGGCAGGATATCCTGAAAACGGACCTTCAGGCCGTCAAAAGAGACTATGCGGGCGGCCGGAAAATGAAGGTGGTCGCAAATCTTCCATATTATATAACCACGCCGATCCTTCTGGCGCTCCTGAAGGAGAAGGACTGCTTTGAGAGCATCACGGTCATGGTCCAGAAGGAGGTCGCGCAGAGAATGTGCGCCTGCCAGGATGACAAAGAATACGGGGCGCTTTCCCTTGCGGTCCGGTATTATTCCGAGCCGGAGGTGGTTGCGAACGCCGCGCCGCACTGTTTTATCCCGAGGCCTTCGGTGGACAGCACAGTGCTGTGCCTCCATGTCAGGGAGAACCCGCCGGTGGAGGCCGACGAGCAGCATCTGTTCGCGGTGATCCGGGCGGCCTTCAACCAGAGAAGGAAAACAGTGGCAAACGCGCTTGCCCACGGCATGCCGGGCGTGGCCAGGCAGGATGTGGAAGAAGCGCTTGTGAGCATGGAACTTCCTTCGGACATCAGGGGCGAAAAGCTCTCCCTCTCCCAGTTCGCGGCTTTGTCAGAAAAACTGCGGACGCGGAGCGGAGAATAATATAGAACGCATCGCGTATAATTTGGCGGCTGATTTTTTGACATCACATGGGCTGTATGCTAAACTGAAGGTTGCTTTATTGTTATCTGCGCCCCGGCGGCGTAAGGCATAGTGTGAACCAGGGCAAATGAGGTATTAGCGTTGGATAAATACGAGTACAAGATCACGCTGGATGAGATCAAGAGTCTCGTCCGCGAGGAGAGATTTGAGGAAGCGGGAGAGATTTCCGATAATATTGACTGGAACCGTGTTAAGAGTGCTGACACGCTTTGCATGATCAGTGATATTTACAAAATCAACGGTGAGCTTGAGAAGAGCCGCAGGCTCCTGCAGCTTGCCAATACGCGCCAGCCCAATACTCCTCAGATTCTTTACAATCTCTGCGAGCTGAATATTTTCCTTTACGGCAGAGACGGTCTGCAGAGTGACCTGACAAATGCTCTGCAGCTGATTCAGATCTATCAGGCAGTATCGCCGGACGATCCCCGGAGACTGATTCTTCAATATAAGTTCTATAATGTTTCTCCCGTATCATCACAGGAGAAGATTGCCATCCTCCGTCAGCTGAAGGAGGAGCAGTATACCGCAAAATGGGGCTATGAGCTTGCCCGGCTCCTGTGCGAGAGCGGTGATACAAAGGGAGCGGAGCAGGAGTGCAGGGATATTTTAAGGCACTTCAGCGGCCAGTATGCAGATATGGCTGAGGATATGCTCTCTGACCTGCTGGGCGGTTCTATCGTGGGCGAGCCCGAAAAGGGGCCCGGCGATGATCTCGTACAGGATGACGAGCCCGCATACAGGGCCGAGGGTCAGGAAGAGACGGCTCCCGCGGCAGATGAGCAGCCCGCTGATGAGAAAATAAATGAAAAGGGCGGCGAGACTGCGGATATTCCGATCAGTACGCCGGAGGAACAGGCTCATTCCGACAACCTGCGCGAGAACGTCGCGGCAGGTATGAAGGACATTTATGCAAAGCCCTATGAAGGGATTGTGACACAGGAAACCAACGGCCAGTATGCCATGATCGTGGAGGAGCCCAAAAAAGCGGAGGCTCAGGTTGACGGACAGATGTCCATCGGCCAGGTCATGGATGAATGGAACATAATCAGAAGCGGTATCCGGAGTGAAAATGACAGAAGGCGCACGCAGCGCCTGATGGACGACACCGGTACCATCTTTGATGAGCTTGAGGATACTGCAAGACACGGGCTGCTTGAGGATATCGAGCTCGGTATTGCGCGTCCGGAAGGTTATTATACAAGCCTGTACCGCGATGAGGACGATGCCGGTTATGATGACCGGTACGAGCGCGAATACGCTGCGGAAGCGGAAGATACGGAAGCCGCAGAGGAAGAGGCTCAGGGCACCGACGAAAAGATCAGCGCGGATGAGGAAGGATTCGACGTATCCGCCGCGCTCAGCCAGGCAGTGGAAACGCAGGTACCCGCAGAGGAAGATGCACAGTCTGAGCCCGCGGAAGATGACAAAGAGGCAGAGAAAGCTTCCGAAGACGAGGCGGATGGCGAAAAGGCTTCCGGCGAACAGCCGGAGTACTCCGACGCGAAGACTCCGGATGAGAATGATCTGGCTGCGGCCGGCATAATGGGCCAGGCAGCCACAAGAATGTGGGACTCCGAAACGATAAGGAAGTCACTTAAGCGCCAGCAGGAGAGCGCCGCGCTGGAACTGGAAAGAGAATACGGCGCAGCGCACGGAAAGACCGCCGGCGAGGCAAAGGAAGCTCCGCAGGCTGACCGTCCGGTGAATGAGAATACGGATTCCCGTCAGGAAGAGGACGTGCAGGGCGAAGAAGCAGCGCACTATGCCGGTGAGGAGCATTATGCCGGCGAAGAGCACTACGCTGACGAGGAGCGCTACGAGGATGAAGGCCGCTATGCGGACGAAGAGCGCTATGCCGATGAGGAGCACTACGAGGACGAGGGCCGTTACGCCGATGAGGAGCGCTACGAGGACGAGGGCCGCTACGCAGACGAGGAGCGCTACGAGGACGAGGGCCGCTACGCCGATGAGGAGCGCTACGAGGACGAGGGCCGCTATGCCGATGAGGAGCGCTACGAGGACGAGGACCGCTACGCCGATGAGGAGCGCTATGAGGACGAGGGCCGCTATGCGGATGAAGAACGCTACGCCGAAGAGGAGTACATCGAGGAGGAGCGTTATCCTGTAGAGGAGCCTCAGGCCGTCAGTGAAAGCCTTCCGGAAGAAGAGGAGGAGCCCAAAGAGGAAAAGACGGACGATCTTTTCGAGGCGCCTTCCGATGAGGACGAAGATAATTCCGCGATGACGCAGACCGGCCGTATGCGCGCAGAGGAGATCGCACGCAGGCAGCGTGAGGAAATCCGTGAGCGCAGGCGCAGGGAAGCAGAGGAAGTCCTCGAGAAGGAAATGGAGGCGGAGAAAAAAGAGCGTGAGGAGCGCAGAAAGAAAGAGGAGGCCAAGGCCGGCCAGAAGTCAAAGCCGGAGAAGGAATCCCGCCGCAGAGGAGCCAGAGAAGGCGGCGATGAGAATGCCTCTGTCGGAGCGCATGTCCTCACCAAAGAGGAAGCCAGACTGTTCGGTCCCTTCTGCAGGGTAAAGGAGAACAGGCAGCAGCTGACCAACGCTCTTGAGACGGTAAGCCTTGCTTCTTATACGGGAAATCTTATTATCACAGGCAACGAGCAGACCGCGGACAAGGTCGCCCAGGGAATTCTCGAAGTGATCCGCAGAGGCGATTCCAACTTTACCGGAAGGATCGCGAAGGCACCCGCGAAGGCACTGAACAAGCTCACGCCTGAAAAGTTCTCTGAGACGATGGCCAAGATCGAGAACGGCGCACTGATCGTGGAGAAAGCCTCCACGCTCAATGCAGGCGCGCTCGAGAGCCTCCACAGAGAGCTGGAGGATAAGGATCACGGGCTGATCGCCATCCTGATTGATTCCAGGAAGGTGATGGCAAAGTTCCTTGAAGCCAACGCAGAACTTCTCGGAAGCTTTAACGCAAAGATCGATATTAAGCCGCTCAACGATAAGGCGCTTGTCGAATACGGAAAAGACTACGCCGCGTCGCTGGATTACAGTCTCGATGAATTTGCACAGATGGCACTGGGCTCCAGGATTGCCTCCATGCAGACACCGAAACACCATGTGACGATGAAGGAAGTCCGCGACATTATCGACGAGGCGATTTCCTACAGGTCAAGGAAGACACCGAAGGTCCTGATTGATGTCATCACGCGCAAGCGCTATGACGAGGAGGACAGGATCATACTCCGCGAGAAGGACTTCACACACTATTAATCGCATCTGTCAGCCGGACCGGCGAGGAGGCGCAGATAATCAGAGGAGGTTACAATGGCAGCAGCAAGACGTACGGCAGCAGGTAAGGGGAAAGGCGCAGCGCCGGCACCCGCACCGGAGCACATCTTTATTTCAAAGGATGACTGCTACTTTTTCGGGCAGTCGACACATTACGAGATCTATAAGAAGCTGGGGGCTCATCCTTCCACACAGGACGATCGCACGGGAATCCATTTCGGCGTATGGGCGCCGAATGCGGCGGCCGTGTATGTGACCGGAACCTTCAACGGCTGGAATGAAGAGCAGTATCCGATGAACAGGGTCGGCGAGGGCGGCATCTGGGAAACATTCATCCCGGATATCCAGGTCGGCGAGCTGTATAAATATCTGATCTGCACTCCCGCAGGGGAGAAGATCTATAAAGCGGATCCCTATGCATTCGAGGCGGAGCTCCGTCCCGGAACCGCTTCCCGCATTGCCGATATCTCCGGCTATAAATGGAGAGATTCCAAGTGGCAGGAGGCGCACAAAGAAGAAACCTATTTCTCCGAGGCGATCGCGATCTATGAGTGCCATATCGGCTCATGGATGAAGCATCCCGACGGGGGCGACGGCTTCTATAATTACAGAGAGTTTGCAGACAGGCTTGTTTCCTACCTGAAGGAGATGAAGTTCACGCATGTTGAGCTTATGGGAATTCTGGAGCACCCGCTCGATGCCTCCTGGGGCTATCAGGTGACCGGCTATTATGCTCCGACATCCCGCTACGGCAAGCCGAAGGATTTCATGTATCTTGTGGACACCCTTCACAGGAACAACATCGGCGTCATCCTCGACTGGGTTCCCGCTCACTTCTGTCCCGACGCGCAGGGCCTTGCGCGGTTTGACGGACAGTGCATCTACGAAGATCCGGACCCGAGGCGCGGCGAGCACCCCGACTGGGGTACCAAGATTTTCAATCTCGGAAAATCCGAGGTAAAGAATTTCCTTATCGCAAATGTCCTTTACTGGATCAGAGAATATCATATCGACGGTATCCGCGTGGATGCGGTTGCGTCGATGCTGTATCTGGATTACGGCAAAAAGGACGGACAGTGGCTGCCCAATATCTACGGCGGCAACAAGAACCTGGATGCGATCGAGTTCTTCAAGCATCTCAACTCCGTCGTGCGCGGAATGTATCACGGCTTCATCACGATCGCCGAGGAGTCGACGGCGTGGCCGAAGATCACCGGCAAGGTGGAGGATGACGGACTCGGCTTCTCGTTCAAGTGGAACATGGGCTGGATGCATGACTTCTGCGAATACATGAAGCTCGATCCCGTCATGCGCAGCGGATCCCATTATTCCATGACCTTCGCCATGAGCTACAACAATTCGGAGAACTATATTCTCCCTCTGTCCCACGACGAGGTGGTTCACCTGAAGTGCTCCATGGTCGAGAAAATGCCGGGGTATGAGATCGACAAGTACGCAAACCTCCGTGTCGGCTACACATTCATGATGGGCCATGCCGGCAAAAAGCTCCTCTTCATGGGCCAGGAATTCGGCCAGGAAAGAGAATGGAGCGAGGCGCGCGAGCTTGACTGGTTCCTTCTGCAGAATCCGCTCAACGAAGGAATGCAGAAATATTACGCTCAGCTTCTTAAGATTTACCGCAAATATCCCTGCATGCACGAGATCGACAACGACTGGGGCGGCTTTGAGTGGATCAACGCGGATGACAAGTCGAGAAGCATTTACAGCTTCTTCAGGAAATCGGCGACGGACAAGAGGAAGATCGTATTTGTCCTCAACATGACGCCGGTGGAGTATAAGGGCTACCGTGTCGGTGTTCCCGACAAGAAGAAGTACAAGGTCCTTCTTAACAGTGATGAGAAGCAGTACGGAGGTTTCGGCAATACACAGGTGCCCGCCGTCCTGACGGCGCAGAAGGGTGACTGCGATTATCGTGACCAGTATCTGGAGTTTGATCTTCCCGCATACGGAGCGCTTGTACTGGAGGGATAATCCGGCGCGGACAATGATCAGGTAACAGGGATAATTCCCGGGAGTACTCGCAATGGCGAAGAGCAGTCAGGGATACTGCTTCGCAGAAGGGAGAGAGTATGCAGATCCATGAATCGGCTGAAGATTATCTTGAGGCCATTTTAAAAATTCAGGAACAGAAGGGAAACGTCCGCTCAATTGATATTGTGAACGAGCTTAATTACTCAAAACCCAGTATCAGCATTGCAATGAAAAAGCTTCGCGAAAACGGTTATATTGAGATGGATAACAACGGCCTTATCACGCTCAATCCGTCCGGCAGGGAAATAGCCGAGCGTATTTATGAGCGGCACAAGCTTCTTTCAAGCCTTTTGTGCTCTCTGGGAGTGGATAAAAACCGTGCGCAGGAAGAGGCCTGCAAGATCGAGCATGATATTGACGACGATACCTTCCGGAGGATCAAAGAGTATTATCATGCGCATGTGGACGAAGGAGTACTGAACTAAAATATGACGAATCCTACTTTACTCAATGACAGTGTAATACTGATCACCGGAGGAACCGGTTCCTTCGGCAAATGTTTTACGAAATATGTCCTGGAGCATTACAGCCCGCGCAAGATCATCATTTATTCGCGCGATGAGTACAAGCAGTTTGTGATGCAGCAGGAGGAGCCGTTCCGCTCCAACGCCAGGATCATGCGCTACTTTATCGGCGATGTGCGGGACAAGGAGCGCCTCGAACGTGCCCTGGAGGGCGTCGACTACGTGATCCACGCTGCCGCGCTCAAGCAGGTGCCCGCCTGTGAGTACAATCCGGCCGAAGCAATCCGGACGAATATCCACGGCGCCATGAATGTAATTGACGCAAGTCTTGACAGGGGCGTTCGCAAGGTTGTCGCTCTTTCGACGGACAAGGCCGTCAATCCGGTCAATCTTTACGGCGGCACAAAGCTTGTCTCCGATAAGCTGTTTATCGCGGCAAACGCCTATGCCGGCACAAAGGACATTAATTTCTCGATCGTACGGTACGGGAATGTCGCCGGCAGCAGAGGCTCCGTCATTCCGTTCTTCCGCGAACTGATCGCAAGGGGCGAGACGGTCCTCCCGATCACGGACTACCGCATGACGCGCTTCTGGATCAGCCTTGAGCAGGGCGTGGAGCTTGTGATCAAGGCGCTCGAGGAGGCAAAGGGCGGTGAGACGTTCATCAGCAAGATCCCGTCCTTCTATGTCAAGGATCTTGCCAAAGCGCTTCTACCTGACTGCAGGACCGTCGAGACGGGGATCCGTCCCGGCGAAAAGCTGCATGAGATCATGGTGACGACGGAAGATGCGCCGAACACCTACGAGTTTGAGAAGAACTTCATTATTTATCCGCAGATCACATTTAATTCCAGACAGGTGCCGGATCTGTCCGGCAGGCCGGTTCCGGAAGGTTTCTCCTATTCGTCCGGGACAAACAGTGAATGGCTGACGGTCGAACAGATCCGTGAGCTCTTAAAGGATGTTCATACGAACTAAAGGAAGCCCCGAAAGGGGCTTTCTTCGTACCGGGAAAAAGGAAGGTATAAGAATGCTCATCAGTATCATAGTACCGGTCTACAATATGGCACATGACGGCATGCTGGAGTATTCCATGCGCTCTCTTATGCAGCAGACCATCACGGATTATGAGGTCATCGCGGTCGACGACTGCTCCACGGATGATTCCTATGAGATTCTGCAGCGGTTTGCCGCGGAGTATCCGGACAGACTTAAAGTCTTAAGGACGGACAGGAACCGGCACCAGGGAGGCGCCAAAAACCTCGGCCTTTCCATAGCGGCGGGAGAGTGGATCGGCTTTATGGACGCGGACGACTGGGTCACGCCGGACTTTTATGAGAGGCTCCTTGCGAAGGCGAAGGAGACGGGCGCGGACTGCGTGGGCTGTGATTACTGCCTGACCGGCGAGCACAGCATGCGCGTGGGAAAACAGGTCCACAACAACCGCCCGGAGCAGACAGGAATCCTGGATGAGGAAAAATACAGGAGCCTTATGATCGATTTCGGCTCCCTTGTCGTCAAGATCTACCGCAGGGAGATCATCACAGGCTGTGAAAGCCGGTTCCCCGAGGATATTTTCTATGAGGACAATGCCCTTGCGAAAACCTGGATCAGCAGGATACGGCACTTTGAATATATTCCGGAGCCTCTTTATTACTATTATCAGCACAGCAGCTCGACGGTTCACACGGTGACCAAAAAGAGACTCTCCGACAGAATGGAGAGCGGTAGGATCATGCTGCAGGAAGCAAAGCGGTACGGCTACTATGAGCGGTTCCTCCCGGAACTTGAGTTTTCTTTTACGGTTTTGTTTTACAAAAATACCCTGTTTTCCTGCATGAGGCAGATGAAAGAGGCCGGAAAATATAAATTCGTGACAGAGCTTGCGGAAGAAATGAAAAAAACATTTCCTGATTTCCGAAATAACGTGTATTATGGTATACAAGTTGATAAAGAGGAGCAGAGGATGATTGACCTGCAGATGCGCTCACCGCTCGCTTTTTATCTGTACTATAACGCGTTGTGGATGTACCGGGACAGGATCCGTCCGCTTCTGCACTGACCGGGGCAGGACCTGAGGCAGGCCGTGTTTCGTGACAGGCGGTACATCCGGGCTGTTAAGGAGGTGGATGTATGTTTTACGGAACCTGGTGGTCTTTAGTTCCTCCGGTCATTGCGATCCTTCTCGCTCTGATTACGAAGGAGGTCTATCTGTCGCTGTTCGCGGGCGTCCTTCTCGGATCTTTGATGATTACGGGATTCCAGCCGTGGAATGCGTTCGTGACTCTTTTCACGACAATGGCGGACAGCATGGACCTGAATATCATCATATTCGACGTTCTGCTCGGTATGATCATCGTCCTGATGTCGAAGTGCGGCGGAACCGCAGCTTACGGCAGATGGGCGTCCGGACGGCTTAAGAACAAGAAACAGGCGGAGCTCGCTACTGCCGGTCTCGGCGTCCTGATTTTCGTGGACGACTATTTCAACTGCCTGACCGTCGGCTCGGTCATGCGCCCGGTTACGGACAAGTACAGGGTTTCGAGAGCAAAGCTTGCCTATATTATCGACGCGACGGCGGCACCCGTCTGCATTATCGCGCCGATCTCCTCCTGGGCAGCGGCAGTCAATTCCTATGTGCCGGAAGGCGGCGCGATGAACGGCTTCCAGCTCTTTATGGCAACCATACCCTATAACCTCTACGCGCTTCTGACGCTCATTATGGTATTCTTCATTACCTACAGAGGTATTGATTTCGGCCTGATGGCAAAGCACGAAAAAAATGCCGAGGCAGGAGACCTGTTCACCTCCGGCGGCGAGGAATTTCGCGCGATGGCCGAGGCGGACGCAAAGGCCATGGAAGAAGGAAAAGGCCATGTGATCGATCTGGTCCTTCCGATGCTGGTCATGATCTTTACCGCAATCGGCGCGATGATCTATACCGGGTATCTTGGCGGCGCGACAAACGTGGTTGATGCCTTTGCGGGCTGCGATGCAGAGATTTCCCTGATCTTTGCGACCATCATCGCTGTGATTTTCACGGCGGTCCTGTATCTTCCCAGAAAGGTCATAACCTTCAAGGACTTTATGGATTCCCTCCCGGAAGGCGCAAAGCTTATGATCCCCGCGATCCTGATCCTGACGCTTGCCTGGACGCTCAAGGGAGTCAGCGACGGACTCGGAATCGGCGATTTCGTCCGTGCCAATCTTGACCTTTCCAGCGGCATTTCAACCTTCATCCCGGTGCTGGTCTTCTTTATTGCAATCTTTATTTCCTTCTCGACTGGAACCTCCTGGGGAACCTTCTCCATCCTCGTGCCCATCGTGATTACGATTTTTCAGGGCTATGACGAGAAGATGATGGTTATCGCGGTTGCTGCGGTTCTTGCGGGAGCTGTCTGCGGAGACCATGTTTCCCCGATCTCGGATACGACGATCATGGCTTCCTCCGGCGCGCAGAGCAATCACATCAATCACGTGCAGACGCAGATGCAGTACGCGATGGTTGTTGTTATCATCAGCGCGGTCGGATATGTGTTTGCCGGTGTTACGAAGAGCTGGTTCATATCGCTGGCAGTCGGTGTCGTGCTTCTGATCGCGGTGCTCCTTGGTCTGGAAAAAAGGGCAAAGGCGGCATAGGGACAGCACAGGAACTGCGCAGGAGCTGCGCAGCGGAGATCAAACTATATGAAAATACTGATTGAGGTCCCGTACATCGATCAGACAGGGCAGTGGCCGACGGGATGCGAGAGCGTCTCGTCGGTCATGCTGCTTCATTATCTGGGATGTGACATCAGCGTGGACGATTTTATACAGAGGTTTCTCCCGGCAAAGCCCATGACATGGAACGGCGGGGCTTTATCCGGGCCGGACCCGGACTGCCATTTTGCGGGGAGCCCTTACGACCCGGATTCCTTCGGCTGCTATCCGGGCGTCATTGTGAGCGCGCTGGGTAAGGTGTTCTCGGACAGGGACGCGGCGGGCGGCGCCTTCGGATACAGGGCGGAGGATGTGACGGGAATGCCCGTCAGTCAGATGGTGTCCCTCTATATAGACCGCGGGATGCCTGTGATTTTCTGGGCCAGCATCGACCTGAAGCCGACCTATTCGGGGCCGGAGTGGACTGTGTACGGGAGCGGTGAGACCTTTACCTGGACATCCAATGAGCACTGCATGCTGCTTGTCGGCTATGACACAGAGGCGGATACGCTCATCTTTAACGATCCATGGAACGGGAACGGCGTAATCGCGTATGACAGGGAGCTGGTGCTGCGGCGGCATGAAGAGCAGGGGCGCCGGGCGGTCGCGGTGATTTGTCAGCGCAGAAACTTCTCCTAAAAAGACTGGACTAACCGGACGAACATCGATATACTGTACTAGCCGTCCGGACGGGACACCAGATTTTGGGGTTCTCTTCCCCGGGGCGGAGTGCAGATGTATCAGAAACGTTCAATCGGAAAGGATAGCGGATGAAGACAGATATTCAGATAGCACAGGAAGCAGTAATGGAGCCGATCCAGAGCGTTGCCGGAAAACTGGGTATTCCGGATGAGGCACTGGAGCAGTATGGAAAATATAAGGCAAAGATTTCAGAAGACTATCTGAACGGCCTTAAGGACAAAGAGGACGGAAAGCTGATCCTTGTAACAGCAATCAATCCCACTCCTGCAGGAGAAGGCAAGACCACAATCAGCATCGGCCTTGCGGACGCATTTTCACAGCTCGGAAAGAAGGTTGTCCTTGCTCTTCGCGAGCCTTCCCTCGGACCGTGCTTCGGACTCAAGGGCGGCGCTGCCGGCGGCGGCTATGCGCAGCTGGTTCCGATGGAGGATCTGAACCTTCACTTTACGGGCGACTTCCACGCAATCACCTCTGCCAACAACCTTCTGGCGGCGATGATCGACAATCATCTTCATTCCGGGAACGCGCTCGGAATTGATCCCACACGCATCGTCTGGAAGCGCTGCATGGATATGAATGACAGAGCGCTCAGGAATATTACCGTAGGACTCGGCGGGAAGATCAACGGACCGGTCCGCGAGGATCACTTCGTCATTACGGCGGCCTCGGAGATCATGGCGATCTTCTGCCTTGCCGATGACATGGCAGATCTCAAGAAGAGACTTTCCCGGATCGTTGTTGCCTACAACTACGCAGGAGAGCCTGTTACGGCGGGCGAGCTGAACGCGGTCGGCGCAATGTGCGCCCTGCTTCGCGACGCGATGCAGCCCAACCTCATGCAGACAATTGAGCACACACCCGCGTTTGTGCACGGCGGACCCTTCGCGAATATCGCACACGGCTGCAACTCCGTCAGGGCTACCCGCACAGCGCTTAAGCTCGGCGACTATGTCATCACCGAAGCCGGATTCGGCGCGGATCTCGGCGCCGAGAAGTTCCTTGATATCAAGTGCCGCCAGGCAGGGCTTCATCCCGCAGCGGCAGTCATCGTTGCCAGCATCCAGGCGCTCAAGTACAACGGCGGCGTACAGAAGGCGGACCTGAAGACCGAGAACACAGAGGCTCTTAAGAAGGGCATCGTCAACCTTGGAAAGCATATCGAGAATCTCCGCAAGTACGGTGTTCCGATCGTTGTCGCCCTCAATTCCTTCATCACGGATACAGAGGCGGAGTCCGCTATCGTCGAGCAGTTCTGCAAAGACCACGACTGCGAATTCTCCAGGGCTACCGTCTGGGCTGACGGCGGAAAGGGCGGCATTGACCTCGCCAAGAAGGTTCTTGCTACTCTTGAGAACAAGCAGAGCAATTACCATCCGATCTACGACCTTGACATGCCTCTTGAGGAGAAGGTCAGGACAATCGCAAAGGAAATCTACGGCGCAGATGACGCGGAGTTCTCCGCTGCTGCGAAGAAGTCCCTTCGCGTCCTTCAGGAGCAGGGCTTCGGCTCGCTTCCGATCTGCGTCGCAAAGACCCAGTATTCCCTCTCGGATGACCAGCACAAGCTCGGAAGACCTACGAATTACAACATCACCGTCCGCGACGCTTATGTTTCCGCCGGTGCGGGCTTTGTCGTCGTCCTTACCGGAGAGATCATCCAGATGCCCGGACTTCCCAGGCGCGCTGCTGCAGAAGGAATCGACGTTGACGATGACGGCGTAATTTCCGGTCTGTTCTGAGGATAACGACGACTATGAATATTTCCATTACAGGAAACCTTGGCGCGGGAAAGAGCAGTATCTGCAAAATCCTTAAGGCACACGGCTATGAGATTATCTCCGCGGGAACGATTTTCAGGCAGCTCGCGCAGGAGCGCGGCCTTTCCGTGGAAGAGCTGAACGCGCAGGTGAACAGTCAGATTGAAGGCGGCGGCCTGTCCGAGATCGATACGCTTATCGACGAGCGGACGACACAGATCTCCAGAGAGCGGGATATGGTCGTATTCGACGCGCGCCTTGGCTGGCACTTTGCCGAGAACACGTTCCGTATCTTTGTCTATGTGGATATCGACGAGGCTGCCCGCAGAATCTACGGAGATTCTTCGCGGGCTGCCAGCGAGCACTATGATTCGCTGGAGGAGTGCCGCGCCGCGATCATTCACAGACAGCACCTTGAAGCGGAGCGCTTTAAGGATCTGTACAGGCTGGACTATTATAATCTGAGAAACTATGACCTGATTATCGACAGCACCTATGCGACGCCGGAAGAGCTTTCCGAAGTGATCCTGGCCGAAGCCGCCGATTTTGCAATTCGCGCGGGCAGGACAGATGTTTCTACGGAGGAAAATGTTGCCGGGAATATCCCGAGGATCATACTTTCTCCCCTGAACCTGTATCCAGCAAAGGCTTTATCCGAGTACCCGGCAGGGGACAAGGACAATGACTGCCAGCCGGTGCGCGCCGGAGTTGTCGGCAGTAAATGGCTGTATACAGAAGGAGCCGGCATGCAGATGAAGGCTGCTGGAAGGAAGGAGACCTTCCTTGATGTTGCCTACGATACTGTTTCGGGCGGACGCCTTCTGACCCCGGATGAATACGCCGAATTTGAAAATGCCGGCGGATTTGTCTATAAGAGATACCCTTCGGAGCAGGATTTTGTCGAGAAAGGAATTGTACATTTCATCTGACGGGAGTTTATGAAGCAGTTATAACAATAAATATGGTATATCAGTTAAGGGCGGGAAGTATCCCGCTCTTTTGCTTTATTCTCAGTAATCCTAAATTACCTAATCGATCATCATACATATAAAACGCATGGCATCAGAACATACATTATTTTATAATATTGACTAAGTATTGGTAACAAACAGATGAAAACATAAAACACATGAGGGCAATTGGTTATGAGAAAGAGAACATTAGGTTTCTTACTTATCATCACACTTATAGCAGTTATGATGCCGTTTTCCGTTTATGCTGATGATGGCATCAAATTGGATGGCATAAGAACTCTTGATGAATTGGAAGATCAGATCGAAGAAGATCTGGACAATTCAATAGAATCACTTCAATCAGAATGGGAATCTCTTTCTAAGAAGACTAATACCTACCAAAAATACTGTAACAATTCAAAAACAGTATCTGACTTTTACAATACTGTTGTGTCGGATACAAAACAGATGTGTATCACATTAAAAGAATATACCGCCGCATATGCTCGAATGGTATTGGATTCCAATATGACAAACGAGGAAAAATATGAGGCAATTGAGGGAATCAACGATAAGATTTATGAAGATGCCTGCGATAAGATCCAGGATGAAATTTACGATGGCCTTCTCGAAGAGATGTCCGATGCTTTTTATGAAGGGATACTTGATAAGCAGCCTGACAATGTAGAGTATAAAGATTGGTATGACGTAATCGCTAATGAATATGAGCAGTGGTATGATACATCTTCTGATGTATATAGTTTGTATTATGATACTGCGTCGGACATTTATTCGTTCTATTTTGATATGGCTAGTGAATTATACCGCGGAGATATAGAACGAGCGGAAAAGAAATATGACTCATTCATCCGGAAAATTGTGAAAGAAAAGAGTGGCGACAGCGGAAACTCAAATGCTGACGCAACGTTTGATACAACACTGAAAACGGCCGAAAACATAGATGAATTAGAAGATGTGATTGAAGATCATGTTAATGAATGTGTTCAGGCCTTACAGAATGAGTGGAAGGGATTATCAGAAAAAGACGATACATATGAGAAATACATAGAAGACATCGATACAATTGAAGAGTTTCATACGCACATCCAGGATTCGACATCTCAAATATTATTAATGATTTGTGATTACGGCATATCCTATGCTGAAATGATTTTAGAATCGGATACTTCCTCGAAAGATAAATATAAACAATTCGAAGACTTTAATGATTGCCTTTATGATGATGCATGTAACATTGTAAAAGATGAAATATATGATGGTCTTCTTGAAGAGATAAAAGACTATTATTACGATGGCATCATTAAGGATGCTAAAGACAGTATCAAGTATGATGACTGGTCAGATGCCCACAGTGATGCGTATGACTGGTGGTCTGATACTCGGAGTGAAGTATACGATTCATGGTCTGACACTCGAAGCGATTTATATAGTTTCTGGAGTGATATGCGCGGCGAACTTTATAGCAACGATATAGAAGGTGCCAACAAAAAACTGCAGAATTTCACTAAAAAGGTGAGAAACGAAAAGTAATACTAGCCTGATAGGGGCACATGACACGAGAAAAGTGGCAACAATGAAAAATCGAAAGCGATTATTAATTATTATATCAAGCTTTGTTGCGATGCTTTGTGCTCTTTTCTTGTTTGTTCATAAGTGGAGCCCAGCCACCTGCACAGAGGCTCAGAAATGTGTAATATGTGGCAAAGAAAAGGGGGAACCTCTCGGCCATGATTGGGAGGATGCGAATTGCACAGACGCTAAATGTTGTAGAAGGTGCGGAGAGATAGGCGGGGAGCCCCTTGGACATGACTGGAAAGCGGCAACCTGTACACAAGCTGAAGCCTGCAAAAGATGTGGGATGATTAATGGTGAGTCGTTAGGACATACAACCAGTTTTGGCTTTTGCGAAAGGTGCGGCGAGCTTATTGGAAGAGAAATACTGGAAGGAATCAATCAGGATATTACAGATTTAATCACTACCATGAGGAATTCAGCAATAAATGCATTTGATCCGCAGACGTTTATGACATCATCTCTTCAGAAGCTAGCCAGTTTTTATCATGATGTAGATGTTTATTATGCACATGCGATAACGTTGTGTGGCGATATTAGTGAATTGTCTGTCCTGAAATCGAAGATGATTAACGTCCGAAATATGATTCCGAATGATGAGAAAGAAGTTACAGAAATAGTAGATTTCATAGCATACATGAATAGTTTTACGGTCTTTTTTAATGCGTCTACTGAGGTTCAGGCGGAGTGGCAGCCGATTAGGGAGAAATATGGTTTGCCACCAAATGTTGTTTTTAACTGACCTGTGCTTGCTGATGGAGATCAGGTACTCATATGAAAAACAGAGGTAAATGCAAAAGACTTCATAATTGCAGGAGTTTCACAGTGCTGCTTTTGACATTAATAACGCAGGAAATGTTACTGCTGTAGCCCCGGGCATAGCGACGATTACTGCAACGGCTGCTGATAGCTCAGGAAAATCTTCAAGCTGTGAAGTAATAGTGGTCGAGAAGATTGAAACAAACGAGATGTACCGTCTCTACAACCCGAGATCCGGAGAGCACTTCTATACATCAAGTGCGTATGAGAGGGACGTTCTTGTCCGCCGCGGACCCTGGAAATACGAAGGCGTTGCCTGGAATGCTCCGTTAGAATCCGAATACCCTGTATACCGTATGTACAGTCCCAAGAGCAAGGCTCATCATTACACAATGGATGAGAATGAGCGTGATGTTCTCTGCGGTATGGATAAGTACAAAGGCAGAGGCAAAGGCTGGAATTACGAAGGAATCGGATGGTATTCAGCTATTGATGCTAATGAATATTCCGGCCCCTATTGAGCCATCTGTCCGGCGCGATGGAGCCACCATTCCAGTATAGATGGAGCCACCGTTCCGGATATAT
>CADBPC010000085.1 GCA_902796425.1 uncultured Lachnospiraceae bacterium | reverse complement strand
GCTTTACTCCCGGGGATGCAGGTCAGAGTATCAGCATTCTGGAGTAAGCGTGTCTTTTTTGTGCCGATCTCTGTCAGCATGCTTTCATCAGTTTATTCGAAAGCATGAACAGATTACAGCCTTTCTGTCTTCCACGCGACCGCGTTCAGTCGCTCGACTGCAGTGTTTACCCGTAATCTGCCGATTTCATCGTCTGCTCTGCCCAAGGTTATCAGAAGCTGCAGGAACCGTATGTTCCCCGCAAGGACAATGCGGTCCATCTCCTTTTCAGCACTCTGACGGTCCGGTGCATCAATACACAGCTTTGTTATTCCATTCCAGACCCTGTCACACAGTTCTGCGGGGATGCCATAGAATTTCATGCTGTTATCCGGTTCATGCTCCGTAAAAGCCTTATATGTCACATAGATTCCGGCATACTCGAACACCGCATCCCCGGTGCCGAGCATATCCATATCAATCAGGACTGGCTCGCCTTTGGAGAGCAGGATATTCTTCATATGGAAATCTCCATGTACCAGGTTCAGGCTCTCCGGTATCGCCTCCAGCAGTTCCCGGAGTCTTTCCTTAAGCGGGTCTGACAGCAAATCTCCTATGATGTCAAGGCGGCCCAGATATTTTTCCCTGCAGGACGGCAATTCTCCCGGCTCTGCCCTGATATTGCGGACTGTACGGACAAGATCTGCATACTGGCGGATAATATCATCCGTATGGTCCGGCTGCTCAATGAGCAAATCGTTTAAGGTTCTGGCATCCACGAGTTCAAATACCGAACCATAGCAGTCGCCCACTCTTACAACGTCAAAGGGGATTGCTGTCGGCACTCCCTTCATAAATGCGAGTTTTGCCAGTCGCTGCTCTTCCCGTACTCTTTCCAGCGGATACGACTTTTTGAATACCTTCACTATTGTGTCCGGATCGATACGGTATACCGTTCCGATACCTCCGGCGCCAATGATTTCGCATCCGTCAATACTGATTCTGCGCATTCTGCGCTCGACATTCAGCATTGTAGAAATGCCTGTCATTTCCATAATATCATAGACTTCGGGCGAAACCTCCCGCACGGTAACCGGCCTGCTGCGCCGCTTCACGGCTGACAGCAGGACTCTGAGTCCCGCGCTGGAAATATATTCCACCTGTCCGAAATCCACGATCAGTTCCTGCTCGGGCATGTCCGTTTCCGCCTCTTCGATCATGGCATCCAGGCGTTTCGAATTGCCGGAATCGACGCGGTTTTCCGGCCATATGAGCACTGTGCGGCCGGTATTTTCCTGCGTCACTGCCGTTCCCCCATTATTGTTCTGCATGGTATCCCCCTCTTCATTTCCTGACCGCCTCTTATCTTCTCAGATACGCTGAAGATACCGGAAAGGCAAAATACGTATCCGGATACGGTTCATTCCTTAATGAAAAGTGCCACCACTCGCAGTCGATCGGCACAAAGCCGCTGCGGATCATCACGTGCCGCAGGAGCATCCGGTTTTCATACTGCTCCTGAGTTACCTCTCTGCAGTCCGGATGAGAAACCGGGCTGAAAAGGTCAAAGGGACTTCCCATATCAACCTCTTTGCCGGTCCGCATATCAAGAAGCGTAAGGTCCACAGCGCTCCCGCGGCTGTGGCTGGATTGTTTTGCAATATATCCGAGGGAAAACAGCTCCTGCTTCTCCAGTTCCGGATAAAAATACGGTTTCATCCGGATATCGGTATCTTCGATTCCCCACAGGACAAAATGCTTTACGGCGCCGGCAGGACGGTAGGCATCGAACACCTTCAGCCGGTACCCCTGTACAATCAGTTCGCTGGCGGCGGATTTCAGGGCGCGCGCGGCTTCGATGGTCAGAAGCGCGCAGGGCTCCTCGTATCCGTCAATCCGCTCGCCGATAAAATTATAAGTTGAGTAGTACCTGATTTCCTGCACGATATTCGGCACATAATCTGCCAGCAGCACAAAACCCGACGGATCCATTGCCGGATCGCTGCGATACTCTGTCCTCAAAACTGTCCTCCCGTCTTTAAGCCTGTACTTTCTTTATATTTTAGTCTACCAAAGGATGCCTGCAGGCACAACTTCAGGATATTTCGTATACAAATATTCAATTATACTTGTATTTTCATATAAACCGCAGTAATATCTATTGCAATATCGCTTTACAGTGTTAACGCATTAACCGGGGAATAAAATTGAAGTTTTATAACAGATCAAGACAGCTGCTGACGGACTCTTTGCTTGAGGCAGAATATAAGGCCTCCCGCGAAATCGGAACGGTCCGTGCGGGCAGCAGGCATGTTTTTTTCCGTTCCGGCATCCGCAATTACGCAGTGCCGTACACGGAGATAATCCGGTGCTACCGCCGTATCATGCAGGTTCCGATGAAGATGTGCTGCGGCTCCGGCAATCTGGACGTGGAATACCTTGTCCTGGAGGATGCTGCGGGTGAAATCGCACATATCCAGCTTCCGGGAAAGAAGGCTGCCCTGGCGCTGATGGACGAACTGAAGGAAGCAGCGCCCGCGCTTTTGTTTACGCCGCCCTCGAAGGCCGGCGCTCCCGGCAGCGGGCCGTCCGCCGGAAATGAGGTGCCGGAATGAGCATTTCACTGCAGGAAGCCCTTGACCGGGTTCTCGATGCCCACAGGCGGTATTACACCGTCACAAGACAGGACCCGGCTGCGCCGTTTGCGGCGGAAGCGGTCTTTGAACAGCATGATGAGCGGTATTTCATCTCGCGCAATATCCGTCTCTCGGAGAGCGATGCAAAGGAATCTGTATTTTTTGCAGCTGTCGAAGAGCTCGGGGCGGATTCTTTCCGGGCGCTGGATGAGACCGCATGGAACGAGGGTCTTTCAAGGGTCCGCCCCGGCTGGTCACAGCGGGGATCGGATATAACCCTGATTATCCTTACAAACGTCCTGGATCCGGAAGCTTCGGACCTGATCCGCAGCGCGAACCGGACCAAAAGCTATGCCTTCAGCTTTAAAGGCTGGAGCAATTACTGTGTTATTGCCATAGAGGTTCCGACCGGAAATGCGGCCTGCAACCGCCTGGGCCGGCAGCGGAAGGAGTCTCTGTGCAAAATAATAAACGCTTCAAACAAATGAGGAGGTAGTATCAATGAGTGCGTTACTTATCGTTATCGCAGCGATTGCTATCCTTGTCATCGGTTATGTGACCTATGGCAGCTGGCTCGCTAAGCAGTGGGGCGTTGACGAATCCCGTCAGACACCTGCACATACAATGGAGGACGGTGTCGACTACGTCGTCGCACCGCCTGCTGTCCTTATGGGACATCATTTCTCCTCCATCGCGGGAGCTGGTCCCATCAATGGCCCGATCCAGGCATCGGTATTCGGCTGGGTTCCCGTATTTCTGTGGTGCGTCTTAGGCGGTATCTTTTTCGGCGGTCTGCAGGATTTCGGTTCACTGTTCGCTTCTATCCGCAACGACGGAAAATCTGTCGGTGAGATTATCCGAACATCCATCGGTGAGCGCGCAAAAAGACTTTTCATCGTTTTTGCCCTGCTGGTCCTGATCCTGGTCATCGCTTCTTTTGTAAATGTCGTGGCAGGAACCTTCTTTACCGCCCCCGGTGAGTCAGGCGCCGTTCCTTTCGGCTTTGTTCTTCACCCGAACAACAATCAGGCAACAGCCATGATTTCCCTGCTCTTTATCCTGCTGGCAGTCTGCTACGGAATTCTGACAACCCGCTTTGGCATGAAGACAGGCCCCGCTACCGCAATCGGTATTGTCGGTATTATCGCTATCGTAGCTTTCGGCCTGAATGTCGGCTTTGCCATGAGCCGCACCGCATGGATCATTCTGATCGGTGTTTACATCGCAGTTGCATCTCTCCTTCCTGTATGGATCATGCTGCAGCCCCGCGATTATCTTTCCAGTTTCCTTCTGTATGCCATGATGGCGATCGCTCTGTTCGGAATTATCTATTCTGCATTCACGGGCAGCGCAACCTTCCAGCTTCCCGCGTTCACCGGCTGGTCCAACGCAAGCGGCACACTCTTCCCTGCTCTGTTCATCACAGTTGCGTGCGGCGCGTGCTCCGGTTTCCACTCTCTGATTGCAACCGGTACATCATCGAAGCAGCTTGATGCGGAGAACCACGCAAAGGCGATCGGCTACGGATCAATGCTGATTGAATCTGCCCTCGGCGTTATCTCCCTTGTTGCCGTCGGTATGATCTCCACAGGATATTCCGCGGATCTCGGATCCCCCGCTTCGGCCTTCGCAAACGGTATCTCTGCCATGTTCCACGGCAATCCCGTTATCGCGGCGCTCCTTACGCTGGCAGTTTCCGTATTCGCCCTGACTTCCCTGGATTCCGCGACCCGTCTTTCCCGCTTCATGTTCTCCGAGCTCTTCCTTAAAGAGGGTGAGGCTACCTGGAAGGATGCGAAGGGTCTTCGCAAGTTGATCACTCATCCGCTGGTCGGTACCCTTGTAATGGTAGTCATCGGCTGTATTCTCGGCGGCCTGTCCCTGAGCCAGATCTGGGGCCTGTTCGGCGCAGCGAACCAGCTGCTTGCAGGTATCGCCCTGCTCGCCGTCTGCTCCTGGCTCGGAAGTGTCGGCAAGAACAACAAGATGTTCTATTTCCCGATGTGCTTCATGCTGCTGGCTACTGAGACCAGTCTGATTATGACCATTCTCAAGAAGCTTAAGATGATCGCTGCCGGCGGAGCTGCCTGGGGCGACTGGTTCCAGCTCGTATTCGCCCTGGCAATGTCGATTCTGGCAATCGTCCTTGTCATTGAGGCAGTCGGCGCTCTTAAAAAGCAGAAGCCCGTCAACGCATAAACGAGACAGATTCATTAAACTTCAATATTGAACCCCATAGTAATGCCGGAGGCAGCAGGTGCTGTCTCCGGCATTTCATTTTCGATATTCAGTCCGTGCAGATCAGGCCGTCGTCTTCTTCTGCTCCGCAGCTTTTTCAGCGTGTGATCACATCCACCGGCACGTCGAATATCTTTGCCACCTTGAGAATGGTATCGATATGTCTGCCCGTTGCGGCTGCCATATGATGTGTGGGGCCCGCCTCGCTCCAGCGGTTGCAGAATTCTCTTGCTCCGCAGGTGAAGCGTGTTCTCATGTTGGTATCCCCGAATGTGAAGATGGGGCCCGGCTCATTAATTCCTTCAGCAACCACAAACTTGAAATGTCCGTCCTTATCCTGCGTAATTCCGAGGTAAGTAACCGGTCCGAGGTGCGGATAGAACTGGGTCAGGTATCCGCCGCCGGTCTTGCCGTGGAAAACAGGGACGATCTTCATTGTAGGCTTTCTGTCCGAAATGTCTGCGTCGCCGGAGCCGCTGTGTCCGATAATGCAGATGTCCTCGTTAAAGTCAATGGAATACATCTCGGAGAGCTGGCCGGTTCCGGAGATCGTCTTGAGGATGCTCATTGCCATGGAGACCTTGATATCTCCTTCAACCGCGCAGGCGATGCCCTGTTTGATCAGCATCGAGAACGCGGGAATCAGCATGCTGTCAAGAACTCCTGCCTTGCCCTGCGCAAAGCCGTCATAGTGAGACGCGACAAAGGCAATTTTCTCATCCTTTACCCACTGTTCGAAGGCGACGACATATTTTGCCATCTCCCATACCTTTTCAACAGTGCCGCCTCCCTCGATATCGAAGGTATCAATGATATCCTGCGCTTTGGCGCGGATCGCTTCCTCGTCCGTGATGTTATCGGCAATCGCCCACATCTTCTCCCAGTCGAACTGCTTTGTATACAGGAACATTCTGTGATAGAGATTGGTCTCATCGATGTACAGATCCATCATTCCGGGATAAGGTCTGCCGATCTGCGCGAGATTGGTGTCCCTGAAGCGGCGGCGCACCTGAGCGGCGCGGCACCAGTCTTCGATCTCTGCCGTAACCTGCGGGTCACCGCCCTCAACAACGCCGGTGATGACCGCGTGACGCTTTCCTGCGCGTTCAAGGTCCGCGACCATCTCGCCGACCGCTCCGCAGGCGTATAACTCGCCGAGCCAGGTTGCAGTATCCGTATTGGCATAATCCGGCGCTTTCTTCTTCTGTACATTGACAAGGACTACCGGCACATCGAGATCCCTGACCGCCGGCAGCATGTTATAGGATGTGGCATAGGTCAGAAGCTGCAGGATAACAAGATCTACATCGGCCGCGCGGAACTTGTCTCCCGCTTCCATGGCCTGCTCTTTCGTGGTGACGATTCCGCCGTCAATGATATCCACGGTGTCCGGAATATTCTTTTTGAAATCCCTGAACTGGGCGTCGAATTCCGGCACAAGTGACGGGAACTGCGGCAAATATGCCCCGAGGGCAATCGCAAACACACCGATCCGTGCTTTTGTTTCAACCAACATGTCAAACCTCCTGAATTGTGCGCTTCCTGTGGGCGCAGTCGTATAATGAATGCTGCGGGCTCTCGCCCTTTTATATCTGCTACTATGATAAGGATTCTCACCCTGTTTGACAACATTCTTCTGTAATCACCGGGCCTTCGGGTGTATACTTGATAGCTGATACACACGAAAAAAACAATCGCTTGAAGATGCGGCGGAGGCTTGGCGGCATGAATAAAGATAAGAAGCACGCAGCAGCGGGGGCAGCAGGCAAGGCTCCCGACAGGGATGCTGTATACCGCAATGTGCGCAGTTCTGCAAGGGACATGACCGAGGGCTCGATTGTAAAGCAGATCATCCTGTTCTCGCTTCCTCTCATGCTCGGCAATATTTTCCAGATGCTGTATAACACCGTCGACTCCATCGTCGTCGGCAACTACGTCGGCAAGGAAGCCCTTGCGGCGGTCGGCTCCACGTCCATGATCACGAACATGGCCGTCTTCTTTTTCAACGGGTTTTCCATCGGCGCCGGGGTTGTGATCTCCAGGAGCTTCGGGGCGAAAAAGCTGGACAGACTTCACTCAGCCATCGAGACTACCATGGCCGCGACGTTTATCTTCTGCATCGTGTTTACCATCGCCGGGATGGCTGCGGTAAAGCCTCTCCTTCGCTTCATGTCGACGCCGGAGGATGTGTTTAACGATGCCGTAACCTACCTCACCATCTATTTTATAGGGATCACCGGGCTTCTTATCTATAACATGGGGAGCGGTATCCTGCGGGCCGTCGGAGACACGCGAAGGCCTCTGATGTTCCTGATCCTTACCAGTATTCTCAACATATTCCTGGATCTTCTTTTCGTGCTCGCCTTTCACGGAGGAATCGCCGGCGTGGCATGGGCGACCATTCTCTCGCAGTTTGTCTCTGATGTCCTGACGCTGACTCTGCTGACAAGGACAAAAGACATTTACCGGCTGGTATGGCGTGACCTGCGGCTCGACAGGGACATCCTGCGGCAGATTTTCCGCGTGGGACTTCCTGCGGGAATCCAGTCTGTCATCACTGCCTTTTCCAATGTATTCGTACAGTCTTATGTAAACTTCTTCGGCTCAAGCTGTATGGCAGGCTGGAGCTGCTATAACAAGCTCGATCAGTTCATCATGCTCCCGATGCAGAGCATGGCAATGGCAGCTACCACGTTCGTAAGCCAGAATGTCGGCGCGGGCAAAGAAGAGCGCGCGGCGAGCGGCACGAGGCAGACCGTCCTGCTGTCTGTCCTCGTTACCTCTGTCATTGCAGCCTGCCTGTTCTTTTTTGCAGAGCCCGCGGTCGGACTGTTTACAAAGGATCCCTCCGTTATCTCCTTCGGCGCCCTGTTCCTGCACGCCAATGTGTTCTTCCTTCTGTTCAACTGTGTAAACCATGTTCTTGCGGGAGCTTTAAGGGGCAGGGGCGATTCCAGGGGACCCATGCTGATCATGCTTTTATGCTTTGTCCTTCTGAGGCAGATCTATCTTTTCGTGATCACCCGTTTTGTTGCCAACACGCCCGTACTGGTCGGCTTCGGATATCCCGTCGGCTGGGCCAGCTGCTGCGCGGTGGAACTGTTCTATTACCGCAGGAAATGGGCATCCGCGGGAAAGCCGAAAACGCCCGGTACATTCGCAGCGAACTAAAAGACAAAAAGCAGATGACGCAGGCCACGGAAGATTCAAAAGGATTTAAATGGTACTATGATTCTCCGCTGGGAGAGATTCTCCTTGCGGGCAGCGAGGATGCGCTCACAGGGCTTTGGTTTGAGGGGCAGAGCTTCTATGCCTCCACTCTCCTCCCCGCTTCAGCTGCCGAATATCTTCCTGTCTTCCGGGAAACGGTCCGCTGGCTCGATCTGTATTTCTCCGGCCAAAATCCCGGTTTTCTCCCTCCTCTTCATCTGACCGGCACCCCTTTCAGAAAAGATATCTGGGAAATACTCCTTACGATCCCTTATGGAAAGACCGTGAGCTATTCCGATATTGCCGCCGCATATACCGCCCGCTCCGGCCGGCGCACCTGTGCGCGCGCAGCAGGCGGCGCCATAGCGCGCAATCCCGTCTCACTGATCGTCCCGTGCCACCGCGTAATCGGGAAAAACGGCGCTCTGACAGGCTACGCCGGCGGTGCCGAAAGGAAGGCTTCGCTTTTGCTAATAGAAAAATGTAAAATATAGTTGACATAATTCCATCGGTGATGTATCTTAGTCTCAGTCAAAGCAATCATACATTCCAATGGAGGTCAGTTATGAATATTTTTGCAACAGCAGGAGCAGCAACAGGTCTTGTGATCGGTATTATCATTGCCGTTATCATTTTTAAATTCACCAATACCAACCACAGGATTAAGACCGAATATGATGAGCGTCAGCAGGTTTTAAGAGGCCGGGGCTACATGTACAGCTTCTACACCATGGTCGTCTATGAGTGCGTAATGCTCGTACTTTCCATAGGCAGGATCACTCTTCCCGCCGAGGACTATGTCCTTCATTATCTCGGAATCATTCTGGGCTGCGGCGTACTCGGTGTCTACTCTGTCTGGAATGATGTCTACTGGGGCCTCAACAACAACCGCCGCCGCTATGTCATAATCATTATTGTTCTTGCCGTAATCAACCTGCTGCCTGTTATCAGAAGCTTTCGCGCGGGTGAATTTCTGAAGGACGGAAAGCTCTCCTACGGCTTTGTGAATCTGAGCTGTCTCATCTTCCTTGCCATTTTCCCGCTCACATACCTGATTAAAAAAATGGTCGGAAAAGAGACGGAGAGTGAGGACTGATATGAAGAATCTGAAACTGAAATCTGCACGCGCTGCCATGGATCTTTCACAGGATGATCTCGCGAAAATCTGCGGCGTATCAAGGCAGACGATCAGCGCAATTGAAAAAGGCGATTATAATCCCACAATCAAACTGTGCCTTGCAATCTGCAAGGCACTGAATAAGACGCTGGATGAATTGTTCTGGGAAGATTGAGCCGGTTATATTCTCCTCTTTTATACCTTTAAACCATATCCATGAAAGCAAGCTTATTCCAGTTCAATCGTCCCCGGAGGTTTGCTTGTGAGGTCATAGAGTACTCTGTTGACTCCTTTGACCTCATTAATAATACGATTCATGCAGGTCTGGAGGACGTTCCAGGGAATGTCGCATGCAGTGGCTGTCATAAAGTCCGAGGTCACGACGCCCCGAAGAACGACTGCGTAATCATAGGTCCTGCCGTCTCCCATGACGCCGACGCTCCGCATATTGGAGAGAGCGGCAAAGAACTGTCCCTTACCTGTATCAATTCCTGCCTTCTCAAGCTCTTCGCGGTAGATGGCGTCGGCGTCCTGGACGATCCTTACCTTGTCGGCAGTGACGTCTCCGACGATGCGGATGCCCAGTCCCGGCCCGGGGAACGGCTGTCTGTAGACAAGCTTTTCCGGAATCCCGAGTTCAAGGCCGACCCTGCGGACCTCGTCCTTGAACAGGAGACGGAGCGGTTCAATAATTTCCCGGAAATCCACATGGTCCGGGAGTCCTCCCACGTTGTGATGTGACTTTATCACCGCGCCTTTGCCGATACCGCTTTCAACCACATCGGGGTAGATCGTCCCCTGTACGAGGAAATCGACCTTTCCGATCTTCTTCGCCTCTTCCTCAAATACCTCTATAAATTCCGCGCCGATAATCTTGCGCTTTCGTTCCGGCTCCGTAACGCCTGCAAGCTTGAGATAAAACCGGTTTCTGGCGTCGACCCGGATAAAATTAAGATCGTAAGGGCCATCCGGTCCAAAGACCGCCTCCACCTCATCCGCTTCGTTTTTCCTGAGAAGGCCGTGGTCGACAAAGACACAGGTCAGCTGTCTTCCGACTGCCTTTGACAGCAGCACCGCTGCGACAGAGGAATCCACCCCGCCGGAAAGCGCGCAGAGAACCTTTCCTGTCCCTATTTTCTCCCTGAGCTGTTCGATCGCAGTGTCAACGAAGGACTTCATCTGCCAGCTGCCGCTGCAGCCGCAGATTTCAAAAAGGAAATTATGAAACAGCTTTCCCCCTTCCGGCGTGTGAACCACCTCCGGATGAAACTGCACCGCATACAGACGCCTCCTGCTGTCCTCCATTGCGGCGACAGGACAGTGAGCTGTATGCGCCGTCACCGTAAATCCTTCGGGCGGACAGGCGATGTAGTCCGTGTGGCTCATCCAGACACTGGTTTCCGGCTCCCAGTCGTGAAGGAGTTCAGACACAGCGTGTTCTGCCCCGTCTGATGCGTTTTGCGCCTCTGCCGCGTCGATCTGCGTCTTAGTATGGCCGTATTCACTGACAGGCGCAGTCCTGACCGTTCCTCCGAGTGCATGCGCCATCAGCTGGGAGCCGTAGCAGATTCCGAGGACCGGTATTCCCAAAGAAAAAATCCGGGGATCATACTCCATCGCGTCTTCGCTGTATACGCTGTCCGGCCCGCCTGTCAGGATAATCCCCTTTGGATTTCTTTCCAGAATCTGCTCAGCGGTCACTGTATTCGGGAGAATTTCGCAGTACACATGGCTGTCCCGCACTCTTCTTGCGATGAGCTGCTTGTACTGTCCTCCGAAGTCCAATATGATGATCATTTCTTTTTCCATAATAATCCTCCATGCCGCAGCAATGCCGCATCGATGTACGCATGGCTCATTGCAACGCGCAAGAGGGAGGACAATGCGGCTGCATGTCCTCCCTCAATAAATTCAGTTGATGATACGGCGGATACCGACGTATGCGCGATATGTCGCCGAGCTGTATTTGATGCCTGTCGCGGCTGTGCTCGCATGGACAATGGTTCCGTTCCCGATGTAGATTCCCACATGTCCGGGATAGCAGATGATATCGCCCGGGATCGCCTGATCAAGTGACGGCACGGCAACGCCGCAGCCGCGCTGTCCCACATCATTGTGAGGCAGTGAGTAGCCAAAGTGAGAATAGACCGCCATTGTGAATCCCGAGCAGTCACAGCCGTTCGTAAGGCTCGTCCCGCCGTATACGTAGCGGTTGCCGACGAACTGGCATGCGTAGTTTGCAACGTCCTGACCCGTTTTTCCCGAAGGGGAAACGGCGTTTCTGGCAAGCGCGGCTGCCGGCTCGTCTGTCGCCCTGCCAGTGTCTGATGAGGATGTTTCCTGCTCCTGAGTGACGAAATCGCTCTCACGGAAGGTCACGGCCTCTGTGGCAGCTGCCTGCGTCTGTGTCTGGGACTGCGCCTGCTGCGCGGTCTGGCCCTGCTGGCCCGCTGCCGCTGCCTGCTGCGCTGCAAGGGCAGCCGCCTGCTGCGCCTCGGCTTCCGCCTTCAGTCTTGCTTCTTCCTCAGCCTTTTTGCGCGCTTCCTCTGCGAGCCGCGCCTCTTCTTCCACGGCTGCGGAAATCGCCTGCGTCTGGGCGGTCAGCTGCTTTGCGAGCTCTGCCGCCTGGGCCTGGAGCTCAGCAATCTGTTCATCGACATCCTCATACTGCTCGCGCAGATCGGCCAGCTGGATTTCCAGCTGCTCCCGCTCTTCGCGAAGACCGCGCTCTGCCTCCTCATGCTCGGCCTTTTCGTTTTCGAGTGCTGTCTTGGCCTGCCGCACCTCTTCCTGGATATCCTGGTACTCCTCCAGGAGCTTGCGGTCATACTCATACATTTTTTCGATATACTGACCCTTGTTCAGCATATCGGAGAAGGACTCGGATGACAGAAGCAGCTGCATATAGCTGGTATCGCCCTTCTCATACATGTACTTGATGCGGATCTTCATCGCTTCGTACTGCTTTCGCTCTTCCTCCGCAGCCGCATCGTATTCTGCCTGCTTTTCGGCAATTGCAACGTTCAGTTCCCGGATAGTCTCCTCCAGCATCTGGATGCTGGCCATGTTCTCGACCAGGATGCGGTTTGCCTCCTCCATCGCCTCGGCAAGCGCTTCTTCCTGGCCCTCCAGGGAATCTGTCTTATTTCTGTTATTTGTTATTTTGCTCTGCGTCGCGCTCTTTTGCTGCTGGAGGTCCGTCACCTTACTGGCGCGCACCGGTACAGCCGGCAGAGTGCCCAGGAACAGGGACATCAGTACCGGCAGCAGAAACAGGCGCAGATATGAAGTTTTCCCTTGTCTGTTTATCAATAATAATCCTCTGTTTAAATGCAGTTTCCGACCGTTCTCGGGAACGGCAGTACGTCGCGGATATTTTCCATACCTGTAAGATACATCACGCATCTCTCGAAGCCAAGTCCGAATCCTGCGTGACGGACAGATCCGTATCTGCGAAGGTCAAGATAGAACGCATACTGGCTCTTATCCATTCCCAGCTCGTCCATTCTCTTCTCGAGGAGCTCAAGGCTGTCCTCTCTCTGGCTGCCGCCGATAATCTCTCCGATTCCCGGGACGAGGCAGTCGCAGGCTGCGACCGTCTTCTGATCCGGGTTAAGCTTCATATAGAAGGCCTTGATTTCCTTCGGATAGTCTGTCACGAACACAGGCTTTTTGAATTCCTTCTCGGTGAGGAAACTCTCATGCTCGGTCTGAAGGTCACATCCCCAGTATACCTTATTTTCGAATTCATCGTTATGCTGCTCAAGGATTTTGACCGCCTCCGTATAAGTGATGCGGCCGAAATCGGAATTGGCCACGTGGTTCAGTCTCTCAAGCAGGCCCTTGTCGATAAAGGAGTTAAAGAACTCCATCTCGTCCGGAGCGTTCTCGAGAACGAAGCGGATGATGAACTTCAGCATATCCTCCGCAAGCTCCATATCGTCCTCAAGATCCGCGAAGCAGATCTCAGGCTCGATCATCCAGAACTCCGCAGCATGTCTTGTCGTGTTCGACTTCTCGGCGCGGAAGGTCGGGCCGAAGGTATAGACATTGCGGAAGGCGAACGCATAGTTTTCAACGTCAAGCTGTCCGCTGACCGTAAGGTTGACCGGCTTTCCGAAGAAATCCTGTGAATAATCCACCTTCCCGTCTTCTGTCATCGGCACGTTGTCCAGAGGAAGCGTTGTGACCTGGAACATCTCTCCTGCGCCCTCGGCATCGCTCCCCGTGATTTCTGGAGCGTGCACATAGACGAAGCCCCTCTCCTGGAAGAAGGTATGAATCGCGTACGCGATCAGGGAGCGGACGCGCATCGTTGCCATAAATGTATTGGTCCTGACGCGCAGGTGGGGCATCGTTCTTAAGAACTCGAGGGAATGTCTCTTTTTCTGGAGAGGATAATCCGGCGTGGATTCGCCTTCCGTCTCGATATTCTCGGCCTGCATTTCGAAGGGCTGCTTTGCCTCGGGCGTAGCGACGATCTTTCCGGTTGCAATAACGGAGGATCCTACGTTCAGCTTCGCTGCCTTCTCAAAGCCGGGCATGTCACTGCTGTAAACGATCTGCAGTGTCTTAAAGCAGGTGCCGTCGGACAGCACGATAAATCCGACATTCTTGGAATCACGGTTGTTGCGGACCCATCCGCCGACGGTAACCGTCTGATCCGCATACTTTTCGGGATCCTTAAAAAGATCCGCGACATCGACAAGTCTGTACTGCTCTCTCATAATGTTCTGTCCTCTCAGTCCTCAGCCTGCGGCTGCGTAATATTCGCGTTCTCCTGCAGATAACCGAGAACGTTCTGTACCATCAGGTATTCTCTGAATTCCTCCGTGTCCTGCTCCTTTTTAAACTCGGTCACGGACGCATATCCTGCATTTGCGGCCTCCTCAGCCATCTTCTCCTCGAACTCCTTGTCGGAGACATTCAGCTTCTCCTTATCGGCGATTGCCTGCAGGACGATGTATTCCTTTGCCGTATCCGCAGCCATGTCCCGGATATCCTCGGCATAGGTGTCTTCGCCGTAGCCCTGCAGATTCATAAAGGCGCCGAGCTCCATCCCGTACTGCTGCGCATACGCGGAGAACATTTCCGTAAACGACTGGTTGAAACGCTCAACCAGCTCCGGAGGCGGATCCTTTGCAAATGTGCTGTTATCCACAAGGTAGCTGACGATCTGCTGCCTCACTTCGCTGTCGTGGGAAGCCTGTGCCTGCTCCATGAGCTGGTTCCTCAGGTATTCCCTGTACTCCTGTGCGGTCGTTACGCCCTCAATTCCCATGGAAGCTGCGGTCTCGTCCGTCAGTTCGGGAGTGACGTACCGGCTGATCGAGTTGATCGTGACGTCAAAGGTGACGTCCTGCCCCGCAAGCTCCTCGCTGCTGTAATTCTCGGGGAAGGTCAGGTTAAGAAGTACGGTCTCGCCTTTTTTTGCGCCGATCAGGCCGTCCTCGAATCCGGCGATAAACGTATTCGAACCAATCGTGAGATTATACCCGCTTGCCGTTCCCCCGTCAAACGCGACTCCGTCCTTCTTGCCGACATAGTCTATATTGACCGTATCGCCGCTCTCAACGGTATCCCTGTCAGTGACCTCCTCGTTGCTTGCCTGCATGGACATCTGATACTGTACATACATATCAAGATACTCGTCACTGACCTCGGGCGATGCAGCCTCAACTTCAATTGCCCCGTAGTCGGCGGGAGTGACATAATCGGATGCCCTGATCCCGGACAGATGCGACATATCCTTCTTGGCAGCGGCGCAGCCGCTCATGACAAAACCGGCCAAAGCCAGTCCTGCCGCAGCCAGAAATACACTTTTCATTGCTAATCCTCTCTCAATTCGCACGTTATTACAGTTTAGCACAACGGGGCATCAGGATAAAGATTTTTCTGGTTTCCTTGCTACCTCATTCAATCAATGATAGAATAAAAAAAGTCTTTAAACCGGAGGAATTCCAAACGTGAGTACTTTTTCAATCGTAATGCTGGTTATCACTGTCATTCTCATTGCCGCACTGGCAGCGCTCTATTTTGTCGGCAAGCGTCTCCAGAAGAGGCAGGAGGAGCAGCAGGCCCAGGTGGAAGCGAGCAAGCAGCCTGTGACGATGCTGATTATTGATAAAAAGAAGATGAAAATTAAGGAAGCCGGCCTTCCCCAGATGGTCTATGATTCGACTCCGAAGTATCTGCGCTTTTCCAAGCTGCCGATCGTAAAGGCCAAGGTCGGTCCCCAGATCCTGAACCTGGTCTGTGATGAGAAGATCTTCGATTCCATTCCCGTCAAGCAGCAGGTAAAGGCCATGGTCAGCGGAATCTATATCGTTGAAGTCAAAGGCCTTCACGGTCAGAAGCTTGCTGTCAAAGAACAGAAGAAGAAAGGCCCTGTCGGCAGATTCATGGACAAAGTCAGGGAAGTCGGCAGTGCTGGTTCCCTGAAAAAGAAATGACCTTATGCTTCATTGACAAATTCCGTAAGGAAGCTTTGATAATCCGGATAACAGGCGGTGAGCGCGTGATACGCGTTCTCCGCTTTTTCTTTTCTGTCAAACAGGGAAAACACGGTCGGGCCGCTTCCCGTCATCATGGCGCCGAGCGCGCCGAAGGATTTGAGGAATCTTTCAAGCTCGCCGATCACCGGATACTGCGCCCCTGTCTGCTGCTCCAGCACATTCCGGAGATTTGCCGCAACGCCCGCAATATCTCCCTTCCTGATTGCCTCCAGCATGGCAGGCGTATCCGGATGCACAACGTCCTCTGCCGGGATACTGTCGAAAGCCTTGTAAACCCATCCCGTGGATACGGAAATACCCGGTTTGACTATGACAAGGTACGCATGCGGAACGTTTTCCAGCCCGGTCAGCTTCTCTCCTATCCCTTCGGCGAGCTGCGTCCCTCCCTCGATGCAGTAGGGGATGTCCGCTCCGAGCGTAACGCCGAGCTCCTTTAACCTGTCGGCGGAGATATCCGCGCCGGAAAGCCTTACCATGCCGCGCATTACGGCTGCCGCATCCGTGCTGCCTCCCGCCATCCCTGCCGCGACAGGAATTCTCTTTGTCAGGGTGATGTCCAGTTCGTCCTTTATACCCAGCTCGTGCCGCATCAGATCGGCCGCCTTCCACACGAGGTTGTCCTCTCCGTCAGGAATCTCACTGCTGTCTGTATGCAGGCGGATCCCGCCTTCCCTTCCGGAAGCCTCAATTGTGACTGTGTCAAAGATATTCACTGTCTGCATCACCATGCAGACAAGATGATAGCCGTCTTCCCGCCTTCCGACAACGTCGAGCGTCAGGTTGATTTTTCCGTATGCCGTCTCGGTTATTTTTCCGCAGAGCATGTTCTGTCCCGCCTTTTATTATTCATGAACGGCGCCGATCAGCTCGCTGACGCTGCCGGTCTTATGCCTTCTCATGTAATCCTCAATGCCTTCCGTAACATGAATCGCTGTGAGGGGATCATGGAAACTCATCGCTCCCACGGCAACCCCGGACGCCCCGGCAAGGATCATTTCCAGCGCATCCTCCGCTGTCCGGATTCCGCCCATCCCGATGACGGGAATGCGGACGGCCCGGGAAGCTTCATATACCATTCTCACCGCAACCGGATGGATCGCCGGTCCGGAAAGGCCTCCTGTTTTATTTGCCAGTGCGAAGGTCTGCCTCTCGACGTCGATTTTCATTCCGGTAATCGTGTTGATCAGGGACACTGCGTCCGCGCCGCCTGCCTCTGCGGCTTTGGCCATCTCCGCAATGCTGGTCACATTCGGGGTAAGCTTCATGATTACCGGCTGAGCGGCTGCCTTCTTTATCTCCTTTGTTATGGAAAAGAGCATGTCCGCATTTGTTCCGAATGCAATAGCGCCCTCTTTGACATTCGGACAGGAAACGTTGATCTCCAGCATATCCACGCGCTTTTCATCCCGCAGGCGCTCGACGGTCTCGACATAATCCGCAACACTTCTGCCGCAGACATTGACGATCACCCTGGTATCAAACTGTTCCAGAAAGGCAAGATCCCTTTCAATAAAAACATCGATCCCCGGATTCTGGAGCCCGATTGCGTTCAGCATCCCGCCGTAGACCTCGGCGACTCTCGGAGTCGGATTACCCGGCCACGGGACATTCGCAACGCCCTTTGTCACAACGGCGCCGAGTCTGTTAAGATCCATGAACTGACTGTATTCAATACCGGAGCCGAAGGTGCCGGAGGCAGTCATAACCGGGGTCTTGAATCTGACGCCCGCGATCTCTACCGACAGATCCGGAACCGGACCCTGTGCGTTATTATTCATAGTATCCATCTTCTCCTGTCAAACTTCAGATATCGACTTCCTCTGCGGGGAAAACAGGTCCCTCCGTGCAGACCCTTGCGTTATTGACAAGGGAGTGCGCGTCCCTGTGAACGGTTTTGCAGACACACCCAAGGCAAACGCCGACGCCGCACGCCATCCTCTCTTCGAGGGAAATATATGCGGGAATCCCGAGCTCTGCCGCATACGCCTTAACTCCTCTAAGCATAGGCATAGGGCCGCACGAGCAGATTACGTCATACGTTCCTCCCGCAGCCTTTGCGGCTTCGATCACATTCCCTTTAAATCCCGCAGTCCCGTCGTCTGTCGCGATAATCACATCCGCATACTGCCGGAATTCATCCACAAGGAAAAGATCGTCCGTGCGGTATCCGAGAACTGCCGTGATGCGGGAGTCGCTCCCGCCCGCACGCAGCTGTTTTGCCAGCTCAAGGAGAGGCGGCGCGCCGATTCCCCCGCCGGCAAGAAGGACATTTTTCTTCAAAAGCTCCTCCATGGGATATCCGTTTCCGAGGATACCGATCACGGAAAGACTCTCACCGGTCTTCACCTTCGAAAGGAGACTCGTCCCTTCGCCGGACACCCGGTATACCAGTGTCAGGATTCTTTCGTCCGGCTCCCAGAAGTTGATGCTGATCGGCCTGGGAAGGAGCCTGGACGCATCCGGAACATAAACACCGACAAACTGTCCCGGGCGTATATTATCCGGGCAGCCTTCCGCGGGCAAAAGGAACTTTATCCTGTACACTCCGCCCGCAATCATTGTGTTTTCAACTACCGTAACTTTGATCTTTGCTTTCACTTTTCCGCACCGCTGATCCGGCTTTCCGCCGCGTATTTCTGATATGTTGTTTCAATGATTTCCCTGCATTTGTCCGGTATCTGCTTTCTTTGTGCAATCGGGATTCCTGCCGTCTCGATCGGCTCGCCGTAGACAATGGTCACGTGGGCAGGCTTTATCTTCGGGAAGTGGTCCTCCAGAATATCCCCGGTAAATACCTGCGTTACAGGAATGATCGGCGCGCCCGAGCGGATTGCGATTTTAAAGCTGCCTCCGTGGAAATCAAGAAGCGTTCCTTCCCTGCGGTTGCGCGTTCCCTCGGGACAGATGAATACGCTGACGCCGGACTTGATCAGGCTGACCGTATGATCGATCATCTCGACGCCGTTTTTGATGTCTTCCCTGTCCAGGAAAAAGCAGTGGATTCTCTTCATCCAGTCTCTGAGGAGCGGAACCTTTTCCGTTTCCTTTTTGGCCACAAACGCGGTCCTGTTCGGAAGGTGCGAGCCCGGAATGACCGTGTCAAAAAAGCTCCTGTGATTGCTGACAAAAAGCACTGCCCTGTCCTTCGGGATATTCTCAAGTCCGATTACCTTTACGCTCCCTCCCGTCAGGAACATCACCATCCGGAATCCGCTCTGGACCCAGCGGAAATTCATTTCCTCTCTTTTGTCGGGATTAAACTTTCCGACCAGCCATGTCAGCGCGGAAACCGGTATCCCGATAATAAGGAACAGGACTACCGCGATAACCACCAGTGCCGTATGCAATAGACTTATCATATTATTTTCATACGCCTCCTCTTATGCGTCTGTTCATTGTATCATATTTATTCGCGTAAACAAAAATCTGATATAATTCTATTCATCTTTTATACATACGAACTCGCCACATCGGATCTATATATCGGAAAGGAGTCTCCATGCTGCTGATTAAAAAGGCCAGGCTGATCGATCCGGAGTCAGAGACAGACAGGATTGCGGACATTCTCACAGACGGGGAGATCATCGGTCTTATCAGGGAAAACATAGATGAAAAGGCACTTTCGGAGTACGCGGAGCGCTCCGGCAGTCCGGAATGCTCCCCTGAGGATATTACCGTTATTGACGCCCGGGGCCTTATCTGTGCTCCCGGACTTGTGGATACGCACTCTCACTTCCGCGATCCCGGCTTTCCTCACAAGGAAGACATAACAAGCGGCTCCCTTGCGGCTGCAAAAGGCGGCTACACCACCATCGTCATGATGGCCAACACCAATCCGCCGATCGACAATGAGACCATATTAAGGGATGTTCTTGAGAGGGGCCGGAAGGAACCGGTTCATATTTACAGTGCCGCGAATGTCACGAAAGGAATGTCCGGCAGGGAGGTATCCGACCTGGAGGAGCTCGCCGCTGCGGGCGCCCTGGTCTTCACAGACGACGGCAGGCCGGTCCTCGACGGTGATATTCTTGAACAGGCACTGGTCCGCGCATCTGCTCTCGGGATTCCCGTGAGTCTCCACGAAGAGGATCCCCGTTATATCTGCGAGAACGGAATCAACGGGGCGGGAAACGACGCCAGTCTCTCAAACGAAGGAACGGCCGCCGCATATTTCGGGCTGAAGGGATCGGCGCGGACTGCGGAAATCTCCATGATAGAGCGCGACCTGAATATCGCGGTAAAAACCGGCGCGGCGCTCTTAATCCAGCACATCAGCACCGCGGAGGGCGTTGATCTTGTCCGGAAGGCAAAACGGCTCAATCCCCTGATTGCGGCTGAGGCTACGCCCCATCACTTCTCCCTTACGGAGGAGGCTGTCAAAAGGAAGGGATCTCTTGCCAAGGTCAACCCTCCGATCCGGACCGAAAGAGACCGGCAGGCAATCATCGAAGGCCTCTGTGACGGCACAATCGGGATCATTGCGACCGACCACGCCCCTCACGCAGCCTTTGAAAAGGAAATGCCGCTGGTAAAAGCACCCAGCGGCATGACAGGACTTGAAACGTCCCTCTCACTCGGTATTAAAAATCTCGTGCAGCCGGGATATCTTTCCATGAAAGAGTATCTCAGGTGTCTTACCAGTGCCCCGGCCAAGTACTACAAGCTGCCCGCAGGCAGCGCTGCGGAGGGATCCCGCGCGGACCTTGTTCTTTTCGATCCCGAGGCGCAGTGGACGGTAACGGAAAACTTTGCCTCCCGCTCCTCGAACTCTCCTTTTATCGGGGAGACGCTTCCGGGCGTTGTCCGTTATACGATCGCGGACGGCAAAATCATCTATTCTGGCATCTGAGCAGGCATCCGGGACTTCCGTCCCGAACATTCGGAACTTCAGTCCTTAAGTTCCGATGCCTTTTCGCAAAGATAGTCCGAGAGCGACTCAAGCGCCATTCCTCTTGAGGCTTTTACAAGAAATGCAGTGTTATCCGCTACGAGGGAGCCGAGTACATCTCTGGCTTCCTCTTTATCTTTGCAGCTGTACACCTTTTTCAGGCCGTTCTTTTCTGCTTCTTCTGCAATAAAGCCCGCCGCCTTTCCGACCGTGACCAGGGCGTCGATCTTCTGGCCTGCGGTAAAGATGCCCACTTCTCTGTGGAGCTTCTCCTCCATCGCGCCGAGCTCGAACATATCTCCGAGAACGGCAACATGTGTCTTTCCCGCAGTGTGCGCGAGCGTCTCAATACCCGCCTTCATAGACTGCGGATTGGCGTTGTAGGTGTCATTGTAAACAACGATGCCGTGCGGGCAGATGTGTGTCTCCATCCGCATTTTCGTTGCCTGATATTCCAGGATGCCGGTCTTTATCTCCTGCACGGACAGTCCGAAGCGCCAGCCGAATGCCGCCGCCGTGAGCGCAGGGTAAATAAGATGCCTTCCGTGCGCCGGTACGTACACCTGATAGTCACCCTGCGGCGTTTTCGCGGTAAAGGTAAGGCCGCTCTCATCCTCTTCAAGATCCGCTGCCCTGAAGTCGCAGTCATCGGAAGCGCCGACAAGCAGCACTCTTTTATCCTCCGGGCTTTCTGCCTCTGTGTCCGGGGCCGCATCCGGAATATACTTTTCCGGCGAACGGGCGATGCTCCTTAAGTACTCATCATCTCCGTTAAGCACTGCAAAGCCGCCGTCCTGAAGGCCCTCGAAGATTTCACATTTGGCGCGGAAGATATTGTCCTTGCTGCCGAGATTCCCGATATGCGCCTCGCCGATGTTCGTAATGGTAACTGCAGTCGGCTTCGCGATCCCGGTCAGATAAGAAATCTCACCGAGATGATTCATGCCCATCTCGGTCACCGCGATCTCCGTATCATTTTCAATCCCGAAAATGGTGCGCGGAAGACCGATGTTATTGTTAAAGTTCCCCTCTGTCTTTAATACATTGAATTTCTGCGAAAGAACAGAGGCGATCATATCCTTGGTAGTGGTTTTGCCGACGCTTCCCGTGATTCCGATGACCGGAATATGAAAACGGCTGCGGTAATATCTTGCAAGGTCGCCCGCCGCTTTGATGGTATCCGGGACAAGGACATAGAACTTATCACTGCGGAGTTTTTCCGGAACCCGGCTGACGACACAGCCGGCGCACCCGCCATCTAGCGCCGCGTCCACGTATTTGTGCCCGTCGTTGTTTTCCCCGATGAAGGCAAAAAAGACATAGCCCTCCTGAACCCTGCGGTTATCGCTCGATGCGCCCGTGACCGGCGTCAGCATGTCCGAGTACCCGCCTGTGAGCTTTCCTCCGGTCGCTTCCAGAATCTCCTGCAATGTAATTCTTTCCATAGCCTGCAGCTCCCCCCTCACTGCATCTGTCCGCCGCGCATTTTCAGCGCGTCCCGGACAATCATTTCACATAACTCCCCGTAGGAAATACCGACAGCCGCGGCTTCCTGCGGCACAAGGCTGGTCGGCGTCATTCCGGGCAGTGTATTGACCTCCAGGAAATAGACATCGTCGTTTTTGCTTATGATAAAATCGCTGCGCGAATAGGTCGAGAGCCCCATTGTCCGGTGAACCGTCACCGCGGCAGTGTGCATAAGCTCCTCAACCTCCGCACTGCATCTTCCGGGGCAGATTTCTTCTGTCGCTCCCGCCCTGTATTTGTTGGTATAGTCGTAGAAGTTGGTCTTCGGCGCGATCTCGACCGAAGGAAGCGCCCTGTCTTCAAGCACCGCGCAGGTAAACTCTCTCCCCTCGATGTATTCCTCAACGAGCAGGTCATTGCCATAGCGAAGGCACTCCCTGACCGCAGCCTCAAGCTCCTCTTTGTGATGAACGATTACAACGCCGACGGAAGACCCGCCGGTCGGTGTCTTTACCACGCAGGGAACCCGGATGCTGCAGCCGTCTTCGCTGCCTTCCGCCTGCATGCAGGCGTCTCCGGAAAGCTCCTTTACAATTCTGTCTATATCGGACGGGGCAACGCCGTGGTATTCCTTCCAGCCGGGTACATGAATGCCCCTGCTTTCAAGAACAGTCTTTACCATGTGCTTTGTGATCATCTTGTCCATGGTCATCGCAGCGCCAAGGTAGCCCGAGCCCGTATAGGGTATGCCGAGCATATCAAACGTCGCCTGGACTCTACCGTCCTCTCCGTTCATGCCGTGAAGGCCGATGAAGACGACGTCCGCCCTGCGGCAGATATCCAGTACGCCGAGTCCGAACAGCGAAGGACTCTTCCACCTGCGGGATGCCCTTACCTTGTCAAGATCCGGCGCGATGCCGTCAAAGACCACCTGCTCAAGAGGAGGAAGCTCCTCGAACAGTATCCCGGGATCAGCAATAATCCTTTCGTCCATATCCTCAAGTCCGAGGAAGAGATCGACCAGGACCGCTTTATGGCCGCGGTCTCTCAGTGCCCCGCAGATCTTGGTTCCCGATGAGAGGGAAATCTTCCTTTCGGTACTTAAGCCCCCGCATAATACTACTATATTCATACTCGTCACTTTCTGTTTCCATTATAGTTGATCAGACACCCGTCAAGGATGATCTGTCTTTCTTCATCCGTCAGTTCCCCGAGCCTTACCGTGAATTCCGTAAAGGACACCTCTTCCCCGGCGCGGACCGTATATCCGGTAATTGCAGCGTCCTTATTTTCCACCGCCTGCCGGATGTTATGGAAGAATAACCAGTCGCCCTTGGCAAACGGAAGGTCTCCGGGCTCAATGACAAACGGCAGCATTCCCCAGTTGATCAGGTTGGAACGGTATCTCTTTGTCGCATATTCCTCGGCAATATTCGCCCAGCCGCCGAGTACCTTCTGGCAGGAGGCCGCCTGCTCTCTCGCGGAGCCGTCTCCGGGCTTCACCGCAAATATGGTCGAGCCCACGCCGAGGTTGCCTTTTGCGACGATCTCTCCCTCACTGTTCATTACTCCGTGAGGGTGCACGTCTTCAAACCGGTCCTTGATTGCATGCATGACGGGCCTTAGCTCCGGCATCAATTCTCCCATACAGCCGCCGGAAAGAAGTACCTCCTGGGCGCTGCGGACCTCTTTGGCAAGTCCGACATAATCCGGGGCCTTTCTTGAAAGAGCGAACTGCGCAAGTCCCTCGGGATTCGATCTGTAGGAAGAGGTCTCGCCCGACGGAATCAGCTCGTCGGTCGTTGTGACCGGATCATGAATCTCGGCAACGACCTTGAGGATCATATGATCCGGCAGGGGCTGCATCTTCGGCCAGTCCTTGATATTCGGTCCGAGCTGGACCTCCACTTCCGGATCCGGAACGTTGTGGGAATCAAAAACCCGCCTGTCATAAATCTTCCTGTCAAAGTGATAGCTGTAGACAGGAATGTCATTGTCGATTGCCGTAGCGGGCGTCAGGTATCCCTTATTCGCCGCCGTCGCCGCAATGGATCTCGCGTCCATAAGAGCGACATAGGAAATCTGACCGTTCTGGGGCTTGGAACCCTCGCGGTTGGGGAAGTTTCTCGTGGAATGCCGGATGGAGAACGCATTGTTTGCCGGTGTGTCACCCGCGCCAAAGCACGGTCCGCAGAACGCGGTCTTGATCACCGCGCCTGCCTCCATGAGCTTTTGCGCAACGCCGTTTCTTATCAGTTCCATATAGATCGGCTGCGACGCAGGATAGACGCTCAGGGAGAACGCGTCCGATCCGATATCCGATGAGCCGAGGATCCCGGCTGCTTCGCAGATGTTTTCAAAGCCGCCGCCTGCACAGCCGGCGATGATTCCCTGGTCAACAAGGAATCTCCCGTTCCTGATCTTGCTGTCCAGATCGCACTGCACGTTCTCACCGAAGGAAACCTTCGCGCGCTCGATTACATCGTGGAGCACGTCCTTCAGGTTCCGGTTGACCTCGTCGATGGTATAAGCCATGCTCGGGTGGAAGGGCATTGCAATCATCGGCTCAATCGTCGAAAGATCGATTTCGACGACGCCGTCATAGTAAGCGCCGACGCCGGGCTCGAGCTTCTTATATGCTTCCGGCCTGGTGTGGATCTCAAGCCATTCCTTCGTCTTTTCATCGGTCTCCCAGACGGAGGACAGGCAGGTCGTCTCCGTCGTCATTACGTCGATGCCGATGCGGTAGTCCACGGACAGATTGTGTACGCCGGAGCCGATGAATTCAAGGACCTTGTTCTTGACAAAGCCATTTCCGAAAACAGCGCCGATCAGCGCGATATTGACGTCGTGAGGTCCGACGCCGCGCTTCGGGGTTCCGGTCAGGTGGACCGCGATTACCTCGGGCCTTGCGATATCATAGGTCTGGTTCAGGAGCTGCTTTACCAGCTCCGGGCCGCCTTCGCCGACAGCCATTGTGCCCAGCGCGCCGTACCTTGTATGGGAATCCGAGCCGAGAATCATTCCGCCGCCCTCGGCCATCATCTCACGGGCATACTGGTGGATAACCGCAAGATGCGGCGGAACATAGACGCCGCCGTATTTTTTGGCTGCCGTAAGGCCGAACATGTGATCATCTTCATTGATCGTGCCGCCGACCGCGCACAGAGAATTGTGGCAGTTTGTGAGCACGTACGGCATCGGAAAGCGCTCTATGCCCGAGGCACGCGCTGTCTGGATAATGCCGACATAAGTGATGTCATGGCTTGTCAGCTTGTCAAAGCGGATGTTCAGCTTTTCCCTGCTGCCGGAAAGGTTGTGGGCAGACAGAATCTGCCATGCCATGGTGCGGTCCGATGCTTCTTCTCTGGTGATACACTCCCCGCCGATCATGACGCTGCCGGCGTTCTGCTCGTCCGTCAGCCACTGATCGTTTCCGAGATAGTAGGCTCCTTTTTTCAGATTGACCATAGTTCTTCCTGCCTTTTAGTAATTAATCGTACGGGGAAGCACCGGCAAATCCGGTGCTTCCCCATGTATCATCTGCTGCTATTGCAGTTCTTGCGCTGCCTGTGCAGTTCTTACTTTGTGCTGCTTTTCCTGCTGCGGGATTTCTTCTGCGGAGCCAGTTCAACCTTGCTCAGGTGCCAGATATCCCTGACATATTCTTCAATCGTTCTGTCGGACGAGAACTTGCCCGTCGATGCAGTATTGAGAATTGCCATCTTAGCCCAGCGCTTCTTATTCGTATACGCCTCGGTAATGCGTCTCTGCGCCTCGGAATAAGACTCGAAGTCCTTCAGGATAAAGTATCTGTCTGCCGGATGTCCGTTGAGCAGGGAGTCATACAGCGGACGGAACAGGTTCGGGTCATCCTTTGAATAGGTGCCGTCGATCAGCTGGACCAGGACCTGGCGCACATTCTGGTCGTTATTGAAAATATCATACGGATTGTATCCGCCGTTGTTCTCGTAGTTAATGACCTCCTGGGAGGACAGGCCGAAGATAAACATGTTCTCTTCGCCCACCTCTTCGATCATCTCGACGTTGGCGCCGTCCATGGTGCCGATCGTCACTGCGCCGTTGAGCATCAGCTTCATGCAGCCCGTGCCGGAGGCTTCCTTCGAAGCAGTGGAAATCTGCTCGGAAATATCCGCCGCGGCAAAGATGATCTCTGCGTTGGATACACGGTAGTCCTCAATGAATATAACCTTGATCTTATCGTCGATGGAAGGATCGTTATTGATCACGTCCGCAACATTGTTGATCAGCTTGATGGTCAGCTTGGCCGTCTTATAGCCTGCAGCTGCCTTCGCGCCGAAGATGAAGGTCTGCTTCGGAATATCCATGGAAGGATTCTTCTTCAACTCATTGTACAGGTACATGATGTGCAGGATGTTCAGGAGCTGTCTCTTGTACTCGTGCAGGCGCTTGACCTGTACATCGAAAATCGAGCGGGGATCGACCGTTACGCCGTTGTGCTCCTGAATGTACTTTGCAAGACGCACCTTGTTCTTGTACTTGATGTGCATGAACTCCTTCTGCGCCTTGGGATCATCGGCATAATCCTTCAGCTCGCTGATCTGGGAAAGATCCGTGATCCACTCGTCGCCGATGTAATCCGTGATCCAGTCCGCAAGCAGCGGATTTGCATGCGCAAGGAATCTTCTCTGCGTGATGCCGTTGGTTTTGTTGTTGAACTTCTCGGGGAACATCTCATAGAAATCATGCAGAGATTCATTCTTGAGAATTTCCGTGTGAAGCCTTGCGACGCCGTTGACGGAAAAGCCCGCGACGATTGCCATGTTCGCCATGCGCACCTGGCCGTCGTAAATAACGCCCATCGCCCTGATCTTGCGGTCAAGGAGATTTCTGTCGTTTCCGTATTTCTCACGGACCTTCATCTCAAAGCGGCGGTTGATCTCCTCGACAATCTGGTAAATTCTGGGAAGAAGTCTGGAGAAGATCTCGATCGGCCACTTCTCAAGCGCTTCTGCCATGATTGTGTGGTTGGTATACGCGCAGCTCTTCTGCACGATTTCCCATGCCTCATCCCATTCCAGCGCGTAGTCATCCATAAGGATACGCATCAGTTCCGGAACGGTCAGCGTGGGGTGCGTGTCATTCATCTGGAAGACAACCTTGTCCCCGAGCTTGTGGAGATCGTCATTGCGGGAAAGGAATTTCTGGATCGCGCACTGGACGGAAGCAGAGACAAAGAAATACTGCTGCTTTAAGCGCAACTCCTTGCCCTGTACATGATCGTCGCAGGGATACAGTACCTCGCAGATATTCCTTGCAAGGTTCTCCTCTTCGACCGCCTTCTGATAATCACCCTTGTCGAAGGAATCCAGGTGGAAGCTCTCAACCGGCTGTGCGTCCCAGATGCGGAGTGTATCGACAAAGCCGTTGCCGTATCCGATTACCGGCATATCATAGGGGACTGCCTTTACGGCATTGTAGCCCTCCTGCCTGAACATGGTCCTGCCGTTCGGTCCGGGATAGCTGGTCACATAACCGCCGAAGTGGACCTCCTGGGTCAGCTCGGGGCGGCGCAGCTGGAACGGGTCGCCGTTTTCAAGCCAGTTGTCCGGCGCTTCGATCTGGTAGCCGTCGCGGATCTTCTGCTTGAACATTCCGTATCTGTAACGGATTCCGCATCCGTATGCGGGGTAATTGAGGGTTGCCAGTGAATCAAGGAAGCAGGCCGCCAGTCTTCCGAGACCGCCGTTTCCGAGAGCCGGGTCCGGCTCCTCATCCTCTACCTTGTTGATGTCAAAGCCGAGCTCCCTGAGAGCTTCCTTCACCGGCTCGTAAGCCTGCATATTGATGGCATCGTTTCCGAACGCTCTTCCCATGAGGAATTCCATGGACAGGTAGTACAGTGTCTTCGGATTCTGCTCGTCGAAAGCTTTCTGCGTGCGCATCCAGGCATCGATCATCTGATCCTTGAGTGCAAACGCCGCAGCCTGGAATACCATCTGCTCACTTGCCTCATCCATCTCTCTGCGGTACATTGTGCGAACATTGTATTCCACACTTCTCTTGAACAGTTCCTTATCAATGTTCAGGGGTGCCTTCTTTATCATTCGCTGTTTTCTCCTCTCAAATTTTCTCAACGCCGATGGTTATCTTCTCGCCGTTGATGTTCCATGACTTCTCATGGGTAAGCTCTGTATCCTTTTCAATACCGTCTGCGAGCACCTTCGTCACAATCGCAGTCTCATTCTTCTTTGCGATATCGTACAGCTTCTCGTTTCCGGAAAGCGACAGACGGATCCGGTCCATAACCTCAAATCCGGAATCCTTGCGCATTGTCTGGATCTTACTGATCAGCTCAGCGGCAAAGCCCTCTTCGATGAGCTCCGGCGTCAGGTTCGTGTCGATGACAACCGTGACGGCCTTGTCCTGTGTGCCTTCCTCCTGTGTGACATACCCTTCCTTCTGGGACATCTCGATCAGAAGGTCATCCTTGGTGAGAACCACCTCTGTGCCGTCGGTCGTAAAGCGCAGTGCCCCGTCGCGCTCGAGCATATCCATTGCGGCATTCCCGTCCAGTGCCTGGAGGGTATTGCGGATAAAGCCAAGCTGTTTGCCGTACTTCGGTCCGACCGTCCTCAGCTGCGGCTTGAATGTGTAGGTTGTAAAGGCGCGCACATCGTCCGTAAACTCTACATCTTTTACATTCAGCTCATCTTCGATGATTTCAACATAGAAATCATCCAGCTTTTCCTGCGAGCGGACATACATCTTCTGCAGCGGCTGGCGGTTCTTGATATTGGAGGTGTTTCTGCACGCCCTGCCCATGACAACGACCTTCAGGACGATATCCATCTTCTCCTCAAGCTCGGCGTCAACATGCGCTTCGTCGCAGACCGGGAAGTCGCACAGATGTACGCTCTCCGGCGCGGATGCATCAACGCTGCGGACAATATTCTGGTAGATCTCTTCTGTCATAAACGGAATGAACGGTGCGGCACATTCGCAGACATTGCGAAGCGCTGTATAGAGCGTCATGAAGGCATTGATCTTATCCTGCTCCATGCCCTTTGCCCAGAAGCGCTCTCTGCCGCGGCGGACATACCAGTTGCTCATGTCGTCGACGAATTCCTCAAGGACCGCTGCAGCTTCGGGAATCCTGTAGACATTCAGGTTCTCGTCCACCCTGCGGATCATGGTATTCATCTTCGAAAGAAGCCACTTGTCCATTACAGACAGGCTGTCATAATCCAGTGTGTACTTTGTGGGGTCGAACTGATCGATTTCAGCATACAGTGTGTAGAACGCATAGGTATTCCAGAGCGTGCCGAGAATCTTTCTCTGTCCCTCCTGTACCGCGTCTCCGGAGAAACGCCTCGGAAGCCAGGGAGCGCTGTTGGTATAGAAGTACCAGCGCACGGCGTCTGCTCCGTAAGCCTCCAGTGCTTCCATGGGATCCACGGCGTTGCCCTTGGACTTACTCATCTTTTCGCCGTCCTTGTCAAGAACAAGTCCCATGACAATAACGTTCTTGAAGGCAGGCTTATTGAACAGGAGTGTTGCCTCCGCGTGCAGAGAATAGAACCAGCCTCTGGTCTGGTCGACTGCTTCGGAAATGAAATCCGCGGGGAACTCTCTTTCAAACAGTTCCTTATTCTCAAAAGGATAGTGAAGCTGAGCGTACGGCATCGCGCCGGAGTCGAACCAGCAGTCGATGACCTCCGGGACTCTCCTCATCTCGCCGCCGCACTGGCTGCACTTGATAACGCAATAGTCGACATAAGGCCTGTGGAGCTCGACCTTCTCATTCTCCGGGTTTCCGGTCAGCTCTGCGAGTTCCTTCCTGCTGCCGACACAGATCTGCTTTCCGCAGTCCGGGCATTCCCAGATATTCAGGGGAGTTCCCCAGTAGCGGTTTCTGGACAGGGCCCAGTCCTGGATATTCTCGAGCCAGTTGCCGAAACGCCCCTCGCCCATGGACGCGGGAACCCAGTTGATCTCCTTATTATTGCGGACAAGGTCGTCCTTCACCTGCGTCATCCGGATGTACCAGGATTCGCGGGCATAGTAAATAAGAGGCGTCTTGCAGCGCCAGCAGTGCGGGTAGTCATGTTCGAATTTCGGTGCGGAGAACAGGAGGCCCCTGCCGTCAAGCTCCTTGAGCACCTCGGGGTCCGCGCTGACGGCACCCTTTTCCATCTCCTCGGCGGTCGGCTTGCAGCGCATGCCGGCAAAAGGAGTTTCTTCCTTCATAACACCCTTGTCGTCCACCATCTGGACAAACGGAGCGTCATACCTGCGTCCCACGCGGGCATCATCCTCACCGAATGCGGGAGCGATGTGTACGATGCCGGTACCGTCGGTCATTGTTACATAATCATCGCAGTATACAAAGAACGCTTTTTTGTGCTGTTTCTCCACGCTGTCCGCGGCGCACTTGTAAAGGGGCTCATACTCCTTGTATTCCAGCGCCCTGCCGGGCATTGTCTCAAGCACTTCGTACGGCTTTGCGTCGGAATCCTTTTCCTTCAGGGAACCCAGGACCTGGTCCAGGAGAGCCTCTGCCATATAATAGGTATATCCGTCCGCTGCCTTAACCTTCGCGTAGATATCCTCCGGGTTCACGCAGAGTGCGATATTGGAAGGCAGTGTCCAGGGCGTCGTCGTCCATGCAAGGAAATATGCGTCCTCACCCTTTACCTTAAAGCGGACGACTGCGGATCTTTCTTTCAGTGTCTTGTAGCCCTGCGCAACCTCGTGGGAAGAAAGAGGAGTTCCGCAGTGCGGGCAGTAAGGAACAACCTTAAAGCCCTTGTACAGCAGGCCCTTGTCCCAGATTGTCTTGAGTGCCCACCATTCCGACTCAATAAAGTCATCGTAGTAGGTGACGTAGGGATTATTCATGTCTGCCCAGAAGCCGACCTTGTCCGAGAATGTCTCCCACATTCCCTTATAGGTCCAGACAGACTCCTTGCATTTCTTAATGAACGGCTCGATGCCATAGGCCTCGATCTGATCCTTGCCCTCAATGCCTATCTCTTTTTCGACTTCAAGCTCGACCGGAAGGCCATGCGTATCCCAACCGGCCTTGCGGGGGACTTCATAGCCCTTCATCGCGCGGTAGCGCGGGATAATATCCTTGATCGCCCTTGTCTCCACATGTCCGATGTGGGGCTTGCCGTTAGCGGTCGGCGGGCCGTCATAGAACATATAAATCGGACTTCCCTCTCTCGAGGCAATACTCTTTTCGAATATCCCGTTGTTCTTCCAGAATTCCAGGACAGCCTCTTCGCGGGCAACGAAATTAAGATCGTTGTTAACCTTCTTGTACATTTTTACCTCTTTCCGGGCCTTTCTCGTCAGCCCTGCAGATTGCTACCTGCGCAGGAGCCTGATTTATTATTCAAAACTGTCCAATGACAACACGAAAGAGAAAAAGCACCCCGCTTTTCCCACGAGCAGGACCGCTTTCCCCTTACCGCATTATCCTGTAATCAATTCTGATAACATCGCCATGCCTTCGATATCCGCTGCCTTCTGCCTGGCAGCTGCATATCAGGCTACCGCGCGTTTTAGAGATTATAAAGCACAGGAAAAAGTGCGTCAAGGCGCCCGAATATGGTAAAATAAATTTAATATGCTTTCAGATAACAATCGGAAAGGAACAGATTATGGACAGACAGAATCTTACATTATTGACAGATTTGTACGAGCTCACGATGATGCAGGGGTACTTCAAGCACGAGGACCAGAACAAGGTTGTCATATTCGACGCCTTTTTCAGGTCAAACCCGTTCGGCGGCGGCTATTCCATCATGTGCGGCGTCGAACAGCTGGCAAAATATATCAGTGAGCTTCATTTCTCCACACAGGATATCGAATATCTCAGAAGCCTGAAGATCTTTGAGGCGGATTTCCTTGATTATCTCAGGGACTTCCGTTTTACCGGAGATGTCTGGTGCATCCCGGAGGGAAGCCTTATCTTCCCGAGGGAGCCTCTTGTCAAGGTTATCGCCCCGATCATGCAGGCGCAGCTCGTCGAGACCGCGATCCTGAATATTATCAATCACCAGAGCCTCATCGCCACAAAGGCCGCAAGGATCTGCTATGCAGCCAAGGGCGACCCGATCATGGAATTTGGCCTGCGCCGGGCACAGGGCCCGGACGCGGGAACCTACGGCGCGCGCGCTGCCGTTATCGCCGGCTGCGCGGGTACTTCGAACGTTCTGTGCGGGGAACTGTTCAATGTCCCTGTCCTCGGGACACACGCCCACAGCTGGATCATGATCTTTGACAGCGAGCTGGAGGCCTTCAAGACCTACGCAGAGCTCTACCCCACGGCCTGCACGCTTCTGGTCGATACCTACGATACACTGAAGTCCGGCGTTCCCAACGCGATCCGCACCTTTGATTATATGAAGGAAAAGGGCCTGCCCCTTACGAACATCGGGATCCGCCTGGATTCGGGCGACCTTGCCTATCTTTCCAAAAAGGCAAGGAAAATGCTCGACGATGCCGGATATCCGCAGGCAAAGATTGCGGCATCCAATGACCTGGACGAGAATCTGATTCTCTCCCTGAAGCTCCAGGGCGCCGCCATCAACTCATGGGGAGTCGGGACGCACCTGATCACCGCAAAGGACAATCCCTCCTTCGGCGGCGTGTACAAGCTTGCCGCAGTCTGCGGAAAGGACGGCGAATTCATTCCCAAGATCAAGCTGTCCGAGAATTCGGAGAAGGTCACCAATCCGGGCAACAAGAAGATCTACCGCATCTACGAAAAGTCGACGGGCAAGCTTCGCGCGGACCTGATCTGCATGAATGATGAGGTCTTTACCGAGGATGAACCGATTCTGCTGTTTGATCCTGTAGAGCCGTGGAAAAAGACAAACCTTAAACCCGGTGAATTCACGTTGCGCGAGCTGATGGTCCCGCTGTTTAAAAACGGCGAGTGCCTCTATGATTTCCCCGAGACAATGGAGCTCAGGAGACGCTGCCTTGCAGAGCAGGATACGCTCTGGGAGGAATCAAGACGTCTTGCCAATCCTCACCAGGTCTATGTCGACCTTTCGCAGAAGCTTTACGATACGAAGATGCGGCTGCTGGACGAAGCCCACAGCTAAAGAATATCCCGGATCATTCCGGCGATAAGGGCCAGGAATTCGCGAAGAAGATTGTTTGGCAGATATAATAAGGAAGAGGGTGCCGTCACGGGACAGGCACCCTTTATTCCTGCCCTGCCCGCAATTTTCAGTGCGCGGTACATATGAAAGTCATTGGTCACAATGCCAACGGCGCCGTGATCCTTCCCGATCAGCGCCAGAGTGTATTCAAAATTCTGCTGTGTATTCTTCGATTCCGGCTCCATGAGGATGCGCCCCTCTTCAATGCCGCACCGGACCAGATATCTTTTCATTCCCTCCGCTTCCGAAAAGGGCTCATTATACCCCCTGCCCCCCGAAACAACGCAGAGAGTCTCCGGATTCTCCTTCAGATATTCCGCCGCGGTATCCAGGCGGTACTTCAGTACCACGCTCGGCCCGCTCTCACGAACCTGCGCACCCAGCACAATCAGGTAATCCAGATCCTTTTCCGGTCTGCCGCCGAACGCCCTGATGATTCTGAACTCCGTCAGCAAAAAGACCGCACAGAGTACGCACAGAAGCACCGCGATCGCAGTCCTTGCAGGAAACGGAAGACGCAGCCACAGCTGTGCTCTCGAAAAGAAAAACAGCATAAGAAAGCCGGCGGCAGCGGCAAACCATACAAGGAAAAAGCCCGTGCCCGACCCCGTGCCGAAAATAAGAATACCGTATAATGCGCAAAGCAGCGCCAGGATGATCCATATCAGCTGTATTTTCATATTCAATATTATACATTATAATCTGTGATTGACACTGTTACTTTACCATGCTACCATGTTAAAGATTCGCCGGGTTCACGCGGCGCAGCGCCGACCGCTGCCTTCTGCCGCACCGTCCCGGAGACACTACGTCGCGTTATTAAAGAGACAACAACCAGAGGAGAATCGTTATATTATGAAAAGAATGATCGCTATCTTGCTGACAGGTTCGGCAGTCCTTACTCTTACGGCTTGTGCCGCACCGGCGTCTGCGCCTGCCGCTGCTCCCGCAGCGCAGGAAACCGCACCGGCAGCAGAGGCTCCCCAGGAGACCGCGGAAGCTGAAGAAGCTGCGGAAACTGAGGAAGCCGCACCCGCGGATTCCGGAGAAACATTTGTCTTCAAGCACGGCTTTGATCTTGATTATCCGCCCTATTCCTATATCGATGACAGCGGAAAGGTCGGCGGCTTCGATGTGGAAATGGCCCAGGCAGTCTGTGAGTACTACGGCTGGCAGTACGAAGCGGTTCCCTTTAACTGGGACGCCAAGGACGCCGAGCTCAACGCGGGAAGCTGCGACTGCATCTGGTCCGGATTTACCGTAAACGGCCGTGAGGATGATTATCTGTGGAGCAAGCCCTACTCTGACAACACACAGATGATTATGGTCAACAAGAATTCCGGAATCGAAACTCTCGCTGATCTTGCGGGCAAGATTGTCGGCGTCCAGACCTCTACCTCCGCTTACGATCTGCTAAACGATGAAGAAGGACAGGCAGAGCTCTGCAAGACCTTCGCATCCCTTGAAGTTTACGAGACCTACACCATCGCTTTTAATGACCTGAAGGCAGGCGCAATCGACGCAATCGCAATCGATGTCACAAGCGGAAATTATCTTATGAGCGGCCAGGAAGATTACGGTTACCTGGATGAAGCGCTCGGAAGCGAGCAGTATGCCATCGGCTTCCGCAAGGATGATACAGAGCTTCGCGACAAGATCGATGCGGCGCTGGATGCCCTTGTCGCCGACGGAACCTATGACACCATCGGCCAGAAATATCCCGAGATTTACGATTTCCTTTGCCTTGGAAAGTAAGCAGCCCTGGTTCGTCTGATTTATGACGGCTGCGCCGCCGGAGGTACCCTCTCCGTGCGGCCGGCCGTCTTTCTTAAACTTACAGCAGCAGACGCGCATGTTCCTTTCTGCTGCCGGAGGAAATACGATGACCTTATCAACCATGCTCTCCACCATGGCCGCAGGTATGCTCAGAACCTGCGGAATTTTTGCGCTGACCCTGATCGGATCTCTCCCTCTGGGTATGGTGATTGCCCTTCTGCGCAAGTCAAAGTTTGCCCCGGTCCGGTTCCTGGTCAGCATCTACATTGCGGTTATCCGCGGAACGCCCCTGATGCTGCAGCTTCTGGTGTGGTATTTCGGGCCGTTTTATCTGTTCGAGTGGTCGATCCGCGGCTGGCGGTTCCCCGCACTGATCCTCGGATTCATCCTGAATTATGCCGCTTATTTTGCAGAGATCTATCGCGGAGGCATTGAGTCCATGCCTGTCGGCCAGTATGAGGCAGCGGAGGTTCTCGGGTATACACGGACGCAGACCTTTATGCGCATTATCCTCCCACAGGTGGTTAAGCGCATCATGCCGTCAGTTACAAACGAGGTAATAACCCTTGTAAAGGATACTTCCCTGGCATTTACCCTCGCGTATCAGGAGGTGTTCTCCCTCGCCAAACAGATTTCGGCTTCACAGACTTCCTTTATGCCTTTTGTGATCGCAGGCGTCTTCTATTTCATAGCGAACTATGCGGTCGCCTTCGCAATGGCGCGGATCGAGAAGGCACTTGACTACTACAGATAGAAGGGCGGTTAGCAATGATCGTAGAAATGAAAAACATCCGCAAGCATTTCGAGGGGCTTGAAGTCCTGAAGGATATCAGCTTCGGCGTTGACAGCGGTGAAGTCGTCAGCATCATCGGCCCGTCCGGGTCGGGAAAGTCCACTCTCCTTCGCTGCGCCACCTTCCTTGAGACCATCGACGGCGGAGAAATCATCTATATGGGAAAACGCGCGGCACATACCGATGAAAGCGGCAGGGCCGTTTATGTCCATCACCGGGAACTCAGACAGTTCAGGGCCTACTGCGGACTCGTATTCCAGCAGTTTAACCTGTTCCCTCACTATAATGTTCTCCAGAATCTCATCGACGCTCCGATCGAGGTGCAGCACAGAAACCGCGACGAGGCCGAGCAGACCGCGATGGAACTGCTGAAGAAAATGGGCATCGCAGATAAGGCAAAGGCATATCCTTATCAGCTCTCCGGCGGCCAGCAGCAGCGCGTCGCGATTGCAAGGGCGCTTGCCATGAAACCGGAGATCCTCTTTTTTGACGAACCGACTTCCGCTCTCGATCCCGAGCTGACAGGGGAAGTCCTGAAGGTCATCCGCCAGCTTGCGGAAGAGAAAATGACCATGGTTGTGGTCACCCACGAGATGTCCTTTGCCAAGGCAGTCAGCAACCGCGTCATCTTTATGGCGGACGGACTTATCGTCGAGCATGGCGATCCCCGTGAAGTATTCGAAAACCCGCATGAGGACAGAACCAGACAGTTCCTGCGTGTCTTCGACCGCTGAGCTGCCAAATGATTACGGAAAGGATTCTCCCTGCATGCACGATCAGGAAGGCACACCTGTGCGATACAGCATCATGGATCCGACGGGAAATATCACCGCGCTGGTGGAAAGCGCCGTCCCCGTCTCATATCAGCCCTCTCTTGCCTCTGTGATTATGAAGCTTCACCCGGAGGTGGAGCAGGTAGGGTTCGTTACCTTCTCCCCTGAGGGTGCCGGGCATGCAGACGCGTCTCTCAGAATGGCGGGCGGTGAGTTCTGCGGGAACGCATCCATGTGCGCCGCAGCCCTCTGCCTGATCCGAAGCCGCACGGGCGCCTCCGACAAAATCTCCGGGGAAGACTTCCCTGAAAATGAGGTTACTCTGTCTCTCAATGTTTCGGGGACAGAAAAGCCTGTTGCCGTCAGCCTTCGCAGAACACCCGGATGCGGCACCGAAACCTATACCGCCGCCGTCAGGATGCCGTCCGCTTCAGAAATTGTCCGACTGGCCTTATCCCATGCGGGAGTAAAAGGCGACCTTCCCCTTGTCCGGATGGAAGGAATTTCGCATATCATCATTGAAGAAGACTCTGCTTTCTTTTCCCTGTTAAACGACAGGGCCCTTGCAGAAAATGCCGTGCGCACCTGGTGCGGCGAGATTTCCGCCCAGGGTCTCGGGCTTATTTTCCTTGAAAAGAACGGCCCGGCGCAGCGTCTGACGCCTCTCGTCTATATTCCCGGCAGCAATACGGTATTCTGGGAGAACTCCTGCGCCAGCGGAAGCGCTGCGGCAGGAATGTACCTTTCGGACAGATCCGGCTCCCGCGTGCTTCTTGATTTTGACGAGCCCGGCGGAACCTTAAGCGTCGATTCATCATCCGCAGACGGCACTGCCATTCTCATCGGCAGGGCCTCCCTCATCGGCAGTCATACCCTGCCCGCAGATGCGTCATATCCCTTCCTTGCCTGAAGCGCCCTGCTATGTCATAATTCTGCCTGACATTAATTCTATTAATAAAATAAAGGCTGACAGATTATGCTGTATGTGATTGCCAATGAAACTGCGGGCTGCGGAAACGGCGCCGCGGCTCTTAAAGATATTAAAAGGATACTGGACAAACGCGGTATCGATTACCGCTGCGATATCACAGTCGGACCCGGCAGTGCGACTGACCTTGCGGATAAGGCCGTAAGCGCAGGCTGCAGCGAGATTGTCTGCGTCGGCGGCGACGGGACCATCACAGAGGTCATCAACGGAATCAAGGGACGCCCCGTGAGATTCTATTTTGTCCCCTGCGGCACAGGCAACGACTTTGTCCGGATGCTGGAGCTGCCCAGGGACCCTGCCGAAGCATTCAAAGTCCAGCTGGACGGCACGCCGTGCAGGATCGACGTCGGGAATCTGAATGATATCTATTTTCTCAATGTCTCCGGGAGCGGGTTTGACGCGGAGGTTTTAAAGCAGGCCGCCCGCTTTAAGAGGTTCGGCAAAGGGATCATCCCCTATCTGCTGGGCATTTTCGCGGCGCTCCGCCTTTTTAAGCCGCTTTCGGTTGAGATAACACATGACGGCCAGACCCGCTCCATGGAGGTGACCATCTTCTCTCTGGGGAACGGGCGGTACTTCGGCGGAGGGATGAAATCCGTCCCGCACGCGGTCATCAACGACGGCCTGTTCGACGTCGTTGTCATCTCCCGCGTTAACCGTCTGCAGATCCTCAGCCTTCTTGCCAAATTTGTTTCGGGAAAACACACATCGCTCCCCCAGGCATCCGAGTTCCGCTGCAGTGAGCTGACTGTCTGCTGCAATGATACAATGACAATGGATATCGACGGAGAGCTGGTCGACATGAAGACCGCTCATTACAGGCTGCTGCCCGGCGCGCTCGAAATCATGGCACCGCTCCGGCAGAACCCGTAACCCGCACTTACCCGCAAAGGAGTTTCCATGGAAAACAGGTCAGATAAGAAAAATACCGCCGGCTTTGCCGATATTGACCGCGCAGAACTGATTGAAAAGGCTCTTGGCGTCATCGGGAATTCCTACGCGCCGTATTCCAATTTCAACGTGGCCGCCGCCGTGTTATGCGGCTCCGGCAGGATATTTACCGGC
>CADBPC010000084.1 GCA_902796425.1 uncultured Lachnospiraceae bacterium | reverse complement strand
TTGAAGGGCTTGTCCCCCATCTGCTCGTAGCCCGAGAAGATCATGCGGATGACCCAGAAGAAGATAATATCGTAGCCCGTGACAAGGACGTCCGTGGGATAGAAATACTTCAGGTCCTCTGTCATCTCCGGCCAGCCGAGTGTCTCAAACGGCCACAGGGCGGACGAGAACCAGGTATCCAGGGTATCGGGATCCTGTGTCAGGTGCGTGCCGCCGCACTTCGGGCAGACAGTCGGAGCCTCTGCCTGGACAATGGTCTCGCCGCAGTCGTCGCAGTACCAGGCGGGGATTCTGTGGCCCCACCAGAGCTGACGGCTGATGCACCAGTCCTTGATATTGTTCGTCCAGTTAAAGTAGGTCTTTTCCATGGAGCGGGGAACAAGCCGGATGTCGCCGTTCTCAACGGCCTTCACCGCGGGCTTGATCAGCTCGTCCATGCGGACGAACCACTGCTCCTTGACCATCGGCTCCACGGTCGTGCCGCACCGGTCATGGGTGCCGACATTGTGTGTGTAGTCCTCGATCCTGACAAGAAGTCCCAGGGACTCCATCTCGCTGACAATCGCCTTTCTGGCTTCGTAACGGTCCATTCCGCAGAACTTGCCGCCGTTCTCATTGATCGTCGCATCGTCGTTTAAGATGTTGACCACGGGGAGATTATGTCTCTTTCCGACCTCAAAGTCGTTGGGGTCGTGTCCGGGCGTAATCTTCACGACGCCGGTACCGAATTCCATATCGACATAGTCATCCGCGACAACCGGAATGGGACGGTTCATGATAGGAAGCATGACCTTGCGTCCGACATAAGCCGTATAGCGCTCATCCTCCGGGTTGACCGCGACCGCGGTATCGCCCAGCATTGTCTCGGGACGGGTCGTCGCAAACTCAAGGAATTCCTTATCGGAAACTGTTCCGTCTTCATTGATCAGCGGATACTTCATATGCCAGAAGTGGCCCTGCTGCTCCTCGTATTCCACTTCCGCGTCGGAGATGGATGTCCGGCAGACCGGGCACCAGTTGACGATGCGGTTCCCCTTGTAGATCCATCCCTTCTTATGCATCTTCACGAAGACTTCCGTGACGGCGCGGTTGCACCCCTCGTCCATCGTAAAGCGCTCCCTGTCCCAGTCGCAGGAGGAGCCGAGTTTCTTGAGCTGGTTGACAATGCGTCCGCCGTACTCTTTTCTCCAGTCCCAGCACTTTTCAAGGAAGCCCTCTCTGCCGAGGTCCGCCTTTGTGATGCCCTGCTGTTTGAGGGATTCGATAACCTTGACCTCCGTTGCGATCGAGGCATGGTCCGTTCCCGGCTGCCAGAGGGCGTTATAGCCCTGCATGCGCTTGAAGCGGATCAGGATATCCTGCATCGTCTCGTCAAGGGCGTGGCCCATGTGCAGCTGTCCCGTGATATTCGGGGGCGGGATTACGATTGTAAACGGTGTCTTGCTGTGATCCACTTCTGCGTGGAAGTATTTCTTCTCCTCCCAGCGGCGGTAGATTCTGTCCTCAATACCGCGCGGGTCATAAGTCTTTTCAAGTTCTTTAGCCATTTTGCTCCTCACTTTGTGATTAAGCCGTCAGAGATACAGAGTTTATAATAGCACAACAGCGGCATTTTTTTTAGACAATTTTCTCCCGTTTTACCCGAGCATTGACCGGATCAGTACCAGTGCCAGAAGATGCGCGGGATAATAAAGATAAAACAAATACTGCGACAGCCTGCTCTTTTTGCCCTCCCTGCCGCTGTAGCAGCATAAAATAAGAAAGCCTGCAGAGACAATCGCGCCGCCGGAGAGCACGGCCGCGGCAGGAACGGTAACAAAGGGCAGTACCCCGGGCGGGAGTGACAGCCCGAAGGTCGGCGGAGCTTCAAGTGCTGTCAGCGCCTCTGCCGCGGCAACCGAAGCGGCGCATAAAAGGAATGCCTTCCGAAGCGCCATCCTCCCCTCTCCCGCGGCAAGAAAGAGCATCGTAAAGACCCCCGCCAGAAGCGGCCAGTCGGAGAATGAAGTCAGGAGAATCAGCAGGATGCACAGCAGGGTCCCCGCCCGGTCTTTCCTCTTCATCCGGACCGTGCAGATCAGGCTGCAGATATACAGGGTAAATCCCATGGAAAACACGAAAACCCCGCTCTCCTGCAAAAAGGCCAGGCTGAAGGGGATCTGGGAAATAAGTGCCAGGACAAGGAGCCGCCTTCTGTAGGCCGCCTGCGAGGCCGTGTGCCTCATCCCCTCCGTCAGGAAATAACACATAATGACGGCCGTGATATAGCCCGCATACTTCATCAGGCTCCCGGCAAGGCCGCCCCGCGGCAGGAACATCTCGGCTATGTGGTTTAAGGTCATCGCAATGACTGCGATCAGTTTGATCTGATATCTTGTAAGCTTTTTCATAATGTAAGTAATTCTTCTCTGAAACCGCGCAGAATGCTACAATGAATCCATGAGCAGAGAAAACACAAACCAGTTCAAGGCGGTTGCCATCATACTTATGTTTTTCCACCATTTCTTCGGGTTTCCCGGCTATATGACGCTGCCGGAAAACGAATGGCGCGGCATTTTCCTTGACTATAATACCATCGTGACGATCGGCAGGGCTTCTAAAATTTGCGTACCCCTGTTCATGTTCTGCTCGGGGTACGGTCTGTACAAGACCTATATATCCAAAAGGGAGCTTCCAAGGCACGGAAACCTCATCCGGACAGTCACGTTCCTGACCGGCTACTGGGCGGTTCTTTTCCTTGTCGCCATCCCGTACCAGCTGATCATGGGCACGCTCAAGACGGAGTATTTTATCTTCAATCCCCTGGCGCTGATCAACAATGATTCCTACCTGTACGTCAGCTTTTCCTGGTATGTGAAGTTTTATTTTTTCCTTCTTCTGCTGCTTCCCCTGATCCGCTGGGCGTTTCTCTTTTTCGGCAGGTACCGGTGGACGGACAACCCGGTCTTTGAAATCCTTGTCTGGATTGCGCTCCCCGTACTGGTTTCCTGGCTGCTCAGGGATTACTACAGGGAATACAGCTATGAGGGGATTCCGGTGATGCTCTACAGCAGCGCCCTGATGATCCTCTCCTACCTTCCGATGTTTATCATCGGCGCGCTCTTTTGCAAATACAGTGTCTGCGAGGGGCTCAAGTCTCTCATACCGGACAATGTCCCCGGAAGATGTGCCGCGGCCGTGCTGGGCTTATCGCTCTTTACTCTGGTCATTGTCCTGCGGTGCATCCTGGACATTTCCGACGGCCGGGTAACCGATCCCGTCTATTCACCGATTATTGCGTCGGGGCTCATCCTGTTCTTCGGTGCGCTCCCTTCGCCCCGAAGGAGTATCCTTCAGTGGATCGGAAAGTATTCCTTCCAGTACTGGCTGCTGTCGGGAATGTTCTTCCTGAACACGCCGGAGTTTCAGTGGATCGTCTACCTGCCGAAATACACAGCCGCGATTCTGATATGGATGTTCGCTGTCCTGGCGCTCCCCGCCTTTATCATGAAAAAGGCCGGGGCGCTCCTGGCACTGCCCGTAACGCGCCTTTCCGACAGGTAATGTGAAGGAGGAGAACCTATGTCACATAAAGAAACCTTTTCGTTCCGCTCCGCGGACGGAAAAACCGATATTCACGCCGTCTACTGGCTTCCGAATGATCTTTCGAAATGCCGCGGCGTCCTTCAGCTCGTGCACGGCATGGTCGAATTCATCGAGCGCTACGAGCCCTTTGCCATGTTTATGGCAGATCACGGCTTTGCCGTTGCAGGCCACGATCATATCGGTCACGGCGCATCCGTCCTCTCAAAGGACGACTGGGGGTATTTTCCCCCGGACAGGCCGAGCGATACGGTCGTTGATGATATGCATACGCTCCGGGGGATCGTTCAGGAGCGCTTCCCCGGGAAGCCCTATTTTATTCTGGGACACAGCATGGGCTCCTATATGCTGCGCAAATATCTGACAAAATACGCACAGGGACTCTCCGGCGCCGTCATTATGGGAACCGGCTATGTCGCCCCCGGGATGGCTGCCTTCGGCGGCTTCCTTTCCGGTCTTCTGGCGCGGGTTAAGGGCTGGCATTACCGCAGCATGTTCATAACCTCTCTCGCGTTCGGAGCTTCCTACCGCCGCTTTGACGTAACCGGAAAGGACACTTCCAATTCCTGGCTCACAAAGGATCCGGAGATCGTAAAGTTCTACTACAATGAGCCGCGGTGCACCTATCTGTTCACCTTGAGCGGCTACAAGGGACTGTTCGAGGCTGTCTCCTATACCTGCAGGCAGCAGAATGTCAGCCTGATCCCCGCCTCTTTGCCCGTCCTTATCGTATCCGGCGCGGATGACCCCGTGGGCGATGCGGGCGAAGGCGTAAAGAAGGTCGAGGCGATGATGAAAACAGCCGGCATCCGTGACCTGACCTGCAAACTGTACGAAAACGACCGTCATGAAATCCTGAACGAGCTGGACCGTGAAACCGTCTTTCATGATCTTCTCGACTGGATGGAGAAACACATGGCTTAAAAAAAGGGGTGCCGCGGCACCCCTCATCATTTTTTCTATGCTTTTTTTATCCCGTGATTTTTGAAGCTTCCCAGCATAACGGAAAGCGCTGTTACAAGCGGAAGATCCCTGTCATCAAATACCATTATCACGAAATTATCAAAAACCATATCTTTGACAAACGTCCCGAGACTCGACAGTCCGATCTTCTGGCTGATCGTCCCTATCAAAGCTCCGTTTTTATATACCCCGAACTGGTCGCCTATGGTCGCCGTCATCTCACGGACTACAATCTCGCCATCCCTTGTTTTCATCCGGAATTTTGTGCGCAGGATGCGGAACATCCATCTCATGCGCCCGTATTTTTCGCCGTTCAGATAGATATCGTAGGTTGGGAATAAAATGTGCCAGATAATCCGCTTACTTTTTACAATCTCCCTGCCGTCAGTGACACTCTCGAGCCTGAAGGTCCAGAACGGAAATACTCCGTGGAGATAATACCTGGGATTTCCGCTCATATCCAGAAGATTATATTTCTGGTGCATAAGGGCGAATTTCTCGTCGAATACATAGACATTCGGGGTTTTGCTCTCAAACAGATCCTCAAATTCGCAGGATGCAGTCCCTGTTCTTGAGAAATTCTCAAACATGCTGATATAAAAGTCCGGCAGCATACGCGACAGGAAATGATAAAGCTGTCCCATTTCGAAGTCATCTCTGTCCCACTTCGTACTGACCGTATGAATCGCTGCCTTATCCGGTTCCTCCAGCATGGTCGTAAGCGGACTTGCCCCGAATGTAAATGTCCCGAAAAGATAGTACCCGAATAAGAAGGAGCCCGAGTCCGTAGGTCCGTAGATGATGCAGTCGTTCTCGACATTCCTGACCCTGCCGGTCCAGGGCCTGCCCATGGGCGTATCAATATCCTTGAATGCGTTATACAGCTCTTCTATGGACGCGGTTACCTCATCGCTCTGCTTAATGCCGTCAACCGCGTAATTCATTGCCTTGTTGAAAGCATAATACTGCATGGCCAGTCCATAGATCAGGTTCAGGGTAAACAGTCCCATGCCCTTTCCGCTGAAATCCTCTTTAATCAGCGCATAGACGGCAAAAACCATCATCGCGATTCCCGCCAGGCAGAATACAGTTTTCTTCACTGTGAGAAATGTTTTTCCCATCGGGCCGTCGAAGGCAAGACCAAGCCTGAAATAGCCGAAGCAAAAAGCCAGGGCGGATACCGCCACGATAATCCATGTCAGAATCGAAGTCCTTACGGGAAAGAACGCCATGATGCCAAATGCAATCACCAGCAAAACTACGCCCATAATGAAGTTAGAGATCCTCTTTCCCATTGTTTTCCCCTCGAAATTTAATCTAATAAGCCTTATGGTCTTCTTCATACTTGTGGTTCAGTTCAATTACGCAGCGCCAGTAGAGTACCACTCTGTCCATTTCCGAGAGTTCACCTGCGGCATCTCCCAGCTCCATATCGACTGAAAAGCTTTTCGTCATGGAATTTGTAATCTCCATGCGGATCTCACCCACTTTTTCCCTGTCCATGTTATATACGCCGGCACCTTCCCGCGCCCAGTTATGATTCCGGGTATCATATGGCTCTATATAATAATTCTTCATATTGCCTTCGGTATCCAGAAAGGTCATCACATACCAGTCATCATCCCCGTCGAACAATACCCTGTCCTGGGCGTATCCGAGGCGGTTCCCGTCCGCGTCATAGTAAGTATAGGTCGTACTCCAGGGATAATCTTTGGTTTCCATGAGCTTATCTTCTTCTTCAAAATCGCAGAAAGCCACGGAAAACTGCTCCTCCCCGTCAACCAGATACGAGATACTGTTATCGAAAAATCCCGTCTCCTTTACTTCTCCCACATTATTTCCGTCCGCGATCACATCGGAAAAGGTATTCACATCATCGATATCTCCGGTCAGATGGATTACTTCCGAATTCTCAAAGGCGCTTCTTGCTTCCTGCCCGCCCAGCTTTGGCACTTCATCACTGCTGCCGCCGCACCCTGTCAGAAGGACAGACACACATATACCGGATAAAACCACTGCCGTGCTTTTCTTCCACACACCTGACATATAGATTATCCCCTCCTTACTGCTTTACAGGCCAAATACCTTCGGCCGGATCCCTTCTTCGATATACTCCCCATAATCCACGACGAACTGTGCAAGTCTCAGGCCGCACTCCGCAAGGGATTCTCCGGTATCCTCCGAAAGGCATTTCAATAATGCATCGTCATCCGTGATTCCCTGTTCCATTTTCCTTACAATGGTCTCATCGTCTTTATCGACTGCGATTTTCTTATCACCGATGCACAGCCACAGACCGTCATTTCTTTCAATTGTCACATCACTTTTCCACTGCATTCCGGATTCTCCTCCGCTCAGTCCTGCCCCCGATGGACCAGCCCAAGCTGAGCCGCCATTCGTTCAGCCTCAACTCTGTTTTTTGCATCGAGCTTCCTGTAAATATTTCTGTTATGCTTCTTTAATCCGTCATAGCTTATATTCAGTTCCCGGCAGATATCATCCATCGTCATACCTGCGCACAGAAGAGAGAGCACCTGTGCCTCCCTGTTCGTGAGCAATACTTTCTTTCTGGGAATAAAACGCATGTAATCGGGATAGCTTGCAGCCACATTTGCGCATTCGCGGTATACCTGCAGGAGATAATCCTCATCAATTCCCGCGGCAGGCCTGTCTGCCATGACCTGTTTCAGAAGCGGCAGGAGTGCTGCGCCTTCCAGGGCAAAGAGCCTTACAAAATGATATTCCGATCCCATGGAAAGAGCCCTGATCAGATAATCCTTATAATGCCCGTCGTCAAGGCGGTAAAGGATGATCGATTTCAGGAGCGCCGTCTCCATCCAGCAGAAATGCCTTTCGTATGATAAAAGGTAGCTTTCCATAAATGACGCCAGGTCGAAAGCTTCTTCCAGCCGGTTTTCAGCGATCAGGCAGCGGATTTTGACAAGCTGCCTGTACCTGTCAAAGCTGCAGAAAAACGCCCTTGCCTCCGGGGTTTTCGCGATGTAGTTTCCAATGACTTCATCCGCGCCCGAGAAAAGAGATATCCAGGTGTGCAGGGCGTCAAGGTTCTCTTTCAGGTTAGATGCGCCTTCATTTACAGCCCTCTCATAAAAGGATTCATAGACCCGCTTTGCTGAAGGGAGCTGCCCCTCGACAAGGTGCTGTCTTATCTGTATGCCCGTCGCCGCAAAACACATTTCGATCCTTCCGCCGTGAGCCGCAGCTTCAAAGCCGTCATTGCACCTTGTAATCACTTCGTAGGTCGACATGGTCCCCTTCTCGAAGCCGCTCTCGGCAAGAGCAATGGTTACCAGTCCCTTTCCGTAGCTCCCGAGAATCGTCTCCAGCGGCCTGCCCATGAATCTCGCGATCTGAATGTCATTTTTGGACCATTCCGAAAAATCAAGTCCTCCGTTCATGATGGAGGGAAGATTGCCTGTCGCGCAAAATTCAGGCAGTGCGATGTCCCCCTTTTTCAGAAGTGTAAATACGTTCCTCATGGTGCGCAGGATTCCCTTCGTCCCTTTGTGAGGAAGCGCAATGTCAAGGTATGCGAGCCAGGTATTTCCCTCTCTCCTGCGCTCTCTGCTGATGTTTTTTCCGCGGCAGAACTTTTCCAGCTCTTCGTGCCACTTCTCTGATTTGTCCCGCATGAGGATCAGGTCATACATCATACTCATTCCGGCCATAAGAACCGGATACTCCCTGACCTCATCATCGGACAGGGCAAGATAATACTCCCTTGTTTCCACGTAATGCCCGATTCCCGGGTGCACACTGACGTTGCGTATCAGGATCTCCTTGATACGCTGCGCAGCCCCGGCCATTTTGTAGTATTTCAGGGCATTTACGATATCTCCCGTCATTTCATAGTAATCCGCGCCCCTGCGATAGTTCTCAATAATCGCTTCCTTAGACCATGACAGGTTCTGTTTCCACCGGTAATATCCCCTTGTCTCGGGCCGTATGGAATAACGCCCCTCGCTCTTTACTTCAATCTGGCTCATGGTCCGCAGGCAGTATTCGATTATTTCCCCTATGCGTTTGTCATGGGTAAGATACTCCGCCATTTCCAGGGAAAACTCATCATACCGGCATACGCTGAGCGCAAAATACAGGAATTCGTCGGACCACTTTCCGCTGACATATCCGTCCCATATATGATACATATCGAGCCAGACAGCAGCCTTTAAATCCCCGGAAAATCGTGTGCCGTCTTCCATTCGTGACGCATAGCAGCCAAGAGCCTGCACATACCCCTGCGATGCCTCCGTCAGCGGCGCAGCATCATCCGGATGCAGCTCTATCCCGCGATCCCGGAAGAATTCATCCACTTCCTTTTCTTCAAAGGCAAAGTCACTTTCTCTTATCCTCACAAAGCCAAGATACATGTCTTCCCCGGCGAGGTACTTTGGCACCGTGCCCCTTGTGAGCATCACAACCTGCATTCCGGGAGTATGAAGGAGCTTCTTCAGGAACCTGACGGAATCATCTTCATAAAGCCACTGCATGTCTTCGATAATGACAATGCTGCCCCTGTAGTCGTCAAGCAGCTCCGCATCACGGATGTTTCCGTCCGCGCAATGAAGTACCAGCGGATTTTTTCTGCGATAAAAATACTCGGCGGCTGCGGTTTTGCCCCAGCCGCTGCCTGCCGTCATGATGACCGGAGAAAACAGTGCTTCTGCTTTTTTAAGTTTTTCATACACCTTCGGCACTTTGATATAACCCACTGCCGATTTCCTCCAGCCATCTGATATTCAGGTATCTTATGTTTCCGGGATTCAGGTATCGACCTCTTCCTTGTCAGAAATATTATCGCAGATAATTGAGAGCGCAACCATCACATCCTGCATTGCGGGATCAAAGCTCCGGATACGATAATGATCTGACCAATACCCCAGCTGCTTATCAACATGGCCTATCACTGCGCCTCCGACCAGAATGTCAAAATCATCCCCGAAAAGGTCTCCGTCGATTTTGATTTCTTTCCCGTTTATCTGACCGCCTAATTCCGGATTTGTCAGCTTAAGCTTCTTTTTAATCCTTGCAATTTCCGTATTATTCTTTTCAATCGAATACTCCGGCAGGATCGCGACAAGCTTCTTCCTGAGCCTGAGAACCTCTTCCCCGTTCCGCAGTATGGAGAACTTCACTCTGGCAAGGTCTCCCGCTATCTGATATACGGGATTGTTATTCTGATCGACAATATCAAACTTCGGTTTTAAGGCCAGCGCCTTCTGGATCATGTAAAGAGAAACCGGCTCACCCAAAGAAGATGCGGCAGATTCTGTCACATTCTCCCCGCTCTCAAGCATTTGAACAACTCCGCAGAGCTCATCCACCGCCCGGTTTGCCGCGGTCGAACTCTCATCGGAGGTTCCGAACATCATGCCCAGGCCCTGGCTTGCGGCTGTCTGCAGGCTGCTGACGCCATCGGCCCCGATCTTCCCCATAATGACATTTCTTCCGTTGACTCTGCAGAAAATATCATAATCATCTGTGACATTTTTGTATAAGACTGCCGGAGTTCCGTTAATATCTCCCATGACCGGAGTCCCGAAGCTGACCTTTACGTAAGAAAGCCTCTCATAAAGCTGCTCGTCGGTAAAACCCAGCACATTACTGACACTGCCAAAACCTGAATGACCGCCCGCGGACGGAGCAACCGCTCCCTGTGCAGCTGCGGCTGTTCTCTGTTCGGGCGCAGCTGTCTCTTCTACAGGCGCAGCTGTCCCTTGTAAAGGGGGCTCTGCATATGATTTTTCCTCTGCGGCAGGAAAAGGCTCCGGTGCTTCAAGGCTTTTGCCTGAGAGCATCTGTATTATATCGGACACCAGTTTCAGGAGGGCATTTTCCGTATCTTCGTCGCTGTCTGAGTAATAGACAAGCAGCCTTTCACCGGACACAATCCTGGCGTGCGAGTTTTCATCATCCCAGTCCGGTTCTGTCAGACTGCCGAGCTCTTCCAGACCGGTAAACTGAGTTTTTTCCATCATGTCACGGCAGTAAATGCCCTTGCTGGTGATGGCAAATCCGTTTTTCCCGCTGTTAAACACTGTATCATCGTGTGCCAGATAAACGACCGCATCGTCCGGTATCTGCAATCCCTTTTTCAGCTTGGGGGTGTATTTAAATCCTCCTGTATCAATTCCCGGTTTTTCCAGAAACTCATCACACAGCCTTTTTACTTCATCCTGCATCATGCTTTCCATAGCCATTCTCCTTCCACATACTGGTCTGGTCTACACGATTATTATATGGATGCCGTCATTTTCCCGTATAGTACCCCTGTGGCTACCTTGTCCGCTTTTTGCGCACTTTCTCCGACGGCCGGACAGAAATATCATTGTAATTCTCCATCTTCACATTCTCTGTTCCATATCAGGATCCGGAAACAATCTGTCATGGTAATAGCTTCATTGTCAATACCCCTTCAGTCCTTCAGACATGTAACCGGAACAATATAGACTCCGTCTTCACGTTTATAGGCAAAAGGACGCTTACTCTCCGCGAGATGCAGAAAATAAACGTCCATAATCAACGTGATATTCTATTATCTATAAGTCCTTTGGATTTGCCTGTTCGTCAGGAACATATCAATTGCTCCGGTCGGAGGGGTGAGTAGGCCGTTTAGATGTCATAGGGTTGAGTGGCCGGTTTAGACGTTTTGAGGTGGGGCCGCGTTAGTGATTTGGATGTCAGCACGACGACTCGGGATTTGCGGAGGTTATTATGAAAAGAGAATTGGGAATCGCCCGCTGCGGGCTGGCATGCTGCTTGTGCTCTGAGAATATAACCTGCAAGGGATGTAAACGGGATGGATTTATGGAACTGTCTTGGTGTAAGGATGCAGAATGGTGTGAGGTTCGCAGATGTGGGATCGATAAGAATTTGAATGGCTGTTACGAGTGTGAGCCTGCAGAATGTCGAAAGGGTCTGTATGCAGAAAAGATCAAGGCACGTGCGTTTGCAGAATTTGCTCGACGATATGGTGTTGAAGAACTGTTAGATTGCCTTGAACGAAATGAGCAGGCGGGTATTGTTTATCATCGTGAAGGAATTATGGGAGACTATGATGAATTCGATAATTTGGAGGAACTCATCATATATATCAAGACAGGAAAAAGGCAACTTCCAGCTTGAGA
>CADBPC010000083.1 GCA_902796425.1 uncultured Lachnospiraceae bacterium | reverse complement strand
TATGTCAACAGCCGTCTGACCGGCCGTGGCATCCCGGTATCCTGCGAAGTTGATATTTACGGCGCACTTTCCGAGTACATCGGCACCTGCCTGACACAGGACGCTGTCACTCTGCTTGATATCAACAACTCCGTCCCGAAGGATATGTACAAGGAATCCATCGAGGGCAAGTATGACTACAAGTTCACTGATACCTTCATGGGCTTCCACTGCGGCAACACCTGCTCCTCCAAGGTCTGCAATCCGCACCTTGACTTCCAGAGGATCATGGCCAGGAACCTGCCCAGAGAGTACACCGACGGAACCATCGAAGGCGATCTGCAGCCCGGCGATATCACCTTCTACAGACTGCAGTCCACAGCGGACAACAAGCTCCGCGCATATGCGGCTGAGGGCGAGATCCTTCCTGTAGCTACAAAGAGCTTCGGCGGCATCGGCGTATTCGCCATCAAGGAGATGGGCCGCTTCTATCGCAACGTCCTGATCGAGAAGAACTTCCCTCATCACGGCGCGGTTATGTTCGGACATCACGCAAAGGCCCTGTATGAGGTCCTGAAGTACATCGGCGTTGAGCCCGAAGAGATCGGCTACAACCAGCCTGCAGGCGTAAGATACCCTTCGGAGAATCCCTGGGGCTGAGCCTGACAAGCGGCTGCGCAGGCGGCAGCCTTAAGCGAATCTGCAGGCAGGTTCGGTGACGGGCATTATCGCTACATAACGATTGATATCACGGCACAGCGGTCCTTACGGGCAGCTGTGCCGCTTGTTATGCGCGATACGGCCGGAGAGCGGCCGCCAGGCTTGTTTGAGCGGCCATCCGATGCGCAAAGCAGTGATCTGTGCTAAGATTTTGATTAGATTGCATCTTATATTGCAATGCTTATCACAAAGAACGAGGAAGGTAAAAAATATGCTGCAGACAGAAAAGCTTCAGAGAGTATTATCCCGCATGGAGGCGGAAGGCATCCCCCAGCTCCTTGTCACCGACCCGGCAGCCGTTTTCTGGCTTACGGGGAAATGGATTCATCCGGGAGAGAGGTTCCTGGGACTCCTTCTTGCGAAGGACAAAGAGCCGGTTCTTTATATCAACGCGCTCTTTATGTTTCCCGCGGACATCGGCGTAAGGAAGGTATACTACTCGGACACCGACAGCATCACAGAGCTCCTTCGGAGGGATATTGACCCTTCTCTTCCTCTCGGGGTGGACAAGATTCTCCCCGCAAGGTTCCTTCTGCCCCTGATGGAGGCGGGAATTGCCGCAGGGTTTGTGAACGGCTCTGTCCTTGTGGATACCGAGAGGTCCTTGAAGGACGAGACGGAAAGAGAGAAAATGCGCGCGGCGTCCATCATTAACGATAAGGCAATGGAGCAGTTCAAAGGCCTTGTATACGAGGGGGTTACGGAGAAGGAAGTGGCAGCCCGCCTTGAGGGAATCTACAGGGCTCTCGGCGCGTCCGGCCATTCCTTTGATCCCATTGTCGCTTTCGGGGACAATGCGGCGGACCCGCACCATATGCCGGACGATACAAAGCTGAGGGAAGGCGACATCGTGCTCTTTGACGTCGGGTGTGTCCTTGACGATTACTGCTCGGATATGACCAGGACCTTCTTCTTCAAAAAAGAGCCCGATGAAGAAACAAAGCGCATCTATAACCTGGTGCGCAGGGCGAATGAGACCGCCGAGAGCGTGCTGCGCCCCGGCATCCCTCTTTGCGAGATCGACAAAACCGCGAGAGACATCATAACGGAAGGCGGCTATGGTCCGAACTTCACCCACAGGCTCGGTCACTTCATCGGTGTCGAGGTTCACGAGTACGGCGACGTGTCGGCAGCATTCGACTGCCCCGCAATGCCGGGCAACGTCTTCTCCATCGAACCCGGAATCTACGCTCCGGGAACGGCAGGCGTACGGATCGAGGACCTCGTCCTGATCACGGAGACGGGATATGAAGTGCTCAACCACTATCCTCATGACATAGAGGTAATAGGGTGAAAAAAAGGATTTCCTTTGTCAAAACACTGAACATATCCCTCTGGGCCTTCTGGTGCATTCTTATCATCCAGCTGCTTGTCTTCATGTTCGGTTCGAGCCGGATTATGACGGATAACGCGTCCCGGGCCATGGGGCATGCCGCCATGCTGGATCTCAAGGAGCTGTCCGGCAGCATGGCAGTGGTCAGCAGCGCCGTCAAGGCGACTGCCTCCCGTTCGGCTGACCTGGAATCGCTGTCCTCACAAAGCGAACTCAGCAGGATGATCGCATCCCAGAACCTGCTGACAGAAATGCAGAACCATAGCTACACGAATACGGATGCCGCGCTGCTTTTCGTATACAATCCAAAGACCGATACCTTCCTCTCCCGGGGGCTCGCCAGCACGAGTGGGTACGGACTCAGGCTGGATATCGAAAAGGCCATTCGAAATATGGAAGAGCCTGAGGTGTTCGGAAGCTGGTTTTATCAGGACGCATCGGAGGGACTGCTGATCCAGTGTTATAAGAGCATGGACAACATGGTCGGCGGTGTGATTCCGCTGGGCAAGTGGATAAGCAGTGTCACTCTGGACAACGACTGGGAGTTTATCCTGACACAGAACGGGCGGATCATCCGAAGCTTCGGCCGGGCCCTGACGGATCTTGACGAAGAGAATCTTCCTTCCGACCTTCTTCACCACTGGATCCTGCACAGAAGATTTCTGATCACGGCAAGAGAACTTGATTCCTTCCGGCTCTATGTGATCCGTGACAGGAGCAGCGTTCTGGGCGGCTTTGGGAGTCCTCAGCTTATCCTCATCCTCCTGCTTCTGACAGCCATGGTCTGTCTTCTGTCTCTGCACAGGTTTACAAAAAAACAGATTCTGGAGCCTACCGGGAACCTTTTAGGTGTGATGGAAAAAGTGGGCGGCGGAGAATACGAATCCAGGCTGGAGGAGAATGCGCCGAATACGGAATTCGAGACGATCGGGGAAAACATGAACCGGATGCTGGACACCATCGTGGGGCTTAAGCTTCAGGCCTACGAGGACCGGATCCGGTTTGACGAAGCCACGCTGAAATTTGTACAGCTCCAGATCCGCCCTCATTTTTTCCTGAACGCACTGACTACGATTCACAGCATGTCCTATCAGAACCGCAATGAAGACATCCGGAAGTTCATCGACAGTCTTTCCCTGAACGTGCGCTATCTTTTTAAATCCGGTCTGCACACCGTACCGCTCCGGGAGGAGGCAGATCACGTGCAGAATTACATTCAAATGCAGGATATGCTCTATCCGGGCTCTGTTTTCAGCTACATTAACATAGCGGAAGAAACCAGATCCTGCCAGGTGCCTCAGCTGATCATCCATACGATGGTTGAGAACACATACAAGCACGCGGTTGCTGTGGGAAAACTGACCTGCATTCTGATCAATGCCAGGATGGAGGAAAAAGACGGGGAAAACATGTGCCACATCCAGGTGGAGGACGACGGGGACGGATATCCGCAGGAATTTCTCGAAGCCATGCGGGCAGGAGAAGTAAAGGTGCGTGAAGACGGACACGGCGTAGGCCTCTGGAATCTGACACATACGCTTGAGATTATGTATCAGAGAAAGGATCTGATTGCCTTTTCAAACAAGGAGCCTCACGGCTCCTGCGTGGATATCTGGATCCCGCGCAGGGCAAAGCGGCAGTCGTCTGTATGGAAACTGTAGATCAGCCCCGGGGCCCCGTCTCACCCTGAGGCAGCGGTGCCCGGGGAAGTTCCGGATATATGGAGTCAGACAATGAGAATACTTGTAATTGATGACGATATATCTACCGTGGATGTTATTCTCTCCAACATCGACTGGGAGAGGTTCGGAGCGGATGAAGTATATCCCTGCTATAATATCGCCTCGGCAAAAAAATACTTTGAAAACGGCGGCGTTGAGATCGCTGTCTGTGATATTGAGATGCCGATGGGATCCGGACTCGACCTCCTGCAATGGGCAAGAGAAAAGGGGTATGAAACACAGTTTATTTTCCTTACCAGCCACGAGCGGTTTGACTACGCCAACACGGCGATCCGCTATCGCGCCTCGGGCTATGTCGTCAAGCCCTTCCATAAGGATATGATGGAGGAGGAGCTTGTAAAAGCCGTGCAGAACGTCCAGCGGCGTTCTGACTATGAGCAGGCCGTGCAGCATGAAGAAGCCTTCCGGCGGGCCATTGCCTATGTGGAAGCCAGCTTCCTGAGGGACCTGTTTGACGGCCAGATTCCTTCTTCCAGGGAAGCGGTGCTGGAAGAAATGAAAAAAAGACATCTGGATCTGGCGGCAGAGCGCCCTGTGCGCCTCGTACTTATCGATTCCGGATACCTGGATGCTATCGAGGATCAGTGGGAGGAAACAGCCCGGTACGAAACTGCCTTAAGCAGTCTGGCTGTCAGCCTGCTGCAGGAGAGGCTCCCGCTCCAGGAGGTATTCATCTACCACTATGACGAGATCAGCTATTCCGCTGCTGTTCTTGACGGTGACGCCGACGAGGAGCTCCTTATGGAAATAAGCAGGGAGCTGTGCATCCTGACCCCGAAAGAGCTGCAGAATCCGGTCTCCGTCTATCTTGCGCGGCCATGTTTTTTGTGGGAACTGTCCGGCACGGGAGAACGGCTGATAAAGATCTCGAGAAACAATGTCGCCTTAAAAGGGCGCGCGTTTAAAGAAGAGGATCCGCTCCTCCGCCAGAATGAGGGCGGTCATCTCCTGGTTCCGGATAAAATCAGAGACCTGCTGACCAGAAGGCAGGCAAAAGAGCTCCTTGAATACTGTCGTTTCGAGATGGAACACAGTGCCGCAAAAGGGGAGATTGACAAGACATCCCTCCTTGAAGCCAGGCAGGACCTGTGGCAGGGGATCAGCGTTTTCCTTGACAGTCACGGAGTTCAGAACAGGGAACTGTTCTCTGCGCCTTCCTATACGGCGCTCGACAGACATGCTGCAGATTCCGTCCTGGATATGATGCGGTGGCTTGCCGTTGTTGTCACAAGAAGCATCTCATATGTGGAAGAGGTCGAACATTCGGATTCCGTTGCCATACAGGCCAAAAACTATATCAACGCGCATTTTACGGAGGATATCACCCGGACAGAGGTTGCGGCAAGTCTCTATCTCAATCCCGAGTATATGGCGAAAATATTCAAGAAAGAGACAGGGATCAGTGTAAAGCAGTATATTACGGACTGCCGCATGGAGAAGGCAAAAACGCTGCTGGCTGCCCGCGATGTGAGAATCAGCGAGGTCGCTCAGCAGGTGGGATATGATAACTTCTCTTATTTTTCAACCCTGTTCCGCAAAGCGACCGGGATGACACCGGTGGAATATCATAACATGCTGGTATCCTCTTAAATTTGAAATTCCAGGACTTGTTTTTAAAAGACCCGCGCCGTACGAGACTGTTATACTCGGTTCAACACGGTTACAGAGGGACCGGCCGCGCATGTTGCTCCGGCAGGTTCTGACAGTTGGTTACGGGAGGTAATTATACTATGAAGAAAAAACTGTTGAGCGTTCTTCTGACAGCAGTGATCGCGGCAGGAACTCTGGCAGGATGCGGGAGTGCTTCCTCCGGCAGCGGTGATGCAGGTTCGGCCGGTTCTGCGGAAGCGGCCAAAGACGGCGAGTATACCCAGATCACCTATGCATTTGTTTCCTTTAACACGATTCCGGATAACACAGCGGATGTCGAAGAGATCATCAACCAGGTCTCCAGAGAAAAGATCGGTGTTGAGGTTCATCTGATGCCCCTGTCGATCGCGGACTATTCCCAGCAGGTCAGCCTTGCCGCACAGAACGGCGAGATTGATATTTTCCACACCCTCGGCGATCTTTCCCAGGCCATTTCTTCCGATATGGTTCTGGATATCACTGACATGATCGATGAGGATGCCGCGGAAACGAAGGCTCTTCTTGAGCCCGAATGGCTCAAGACCTGTGAAGGCCCGGACGGAAGACTTTATGCCATTCCTACACTGAAGCCGTTTGCTCTGCAGCCCATGCTGATCTACCGCAAGGATATCGCGGAAGAGCTCGGGCTGGATATGGCTTCCGTAAAGGATCCCGCCGACCTGACGCCCATTTTTGAGGCAGTCAAGGCCGCGCATCCGGAAATCACTCCTCTTGCACCTGTAAGCTCCGGCGATTCCGGCATGAGCAGGTGGTGCGATGAGATCGATTTCCTCGGAGGCGACTATGCGACTCCGATCGGTGTCCTGCAGGGAGAAGATATGACTGTAAAGAGCTTCTTCTCGCTGGATCAGTTTAAAGAAAATGCAGATCTTGTCCGCTACTGGTATGAGAATGACCTCATCATGAAGGACGCGGCGACAACCACTTCCGCTGCGGCAGAGCTGATGAGCTCCGGCAACTATTTTGCATACAGCGCTTCCTACAGCTATCCGCTTGAGGATACGGCAGCTGCTCTGTCCGCACCTTCCGGATTTGATGTCGGCGCTATTGCTCTTGGCGAAGCGTATCTGGATACTTCTATGATCAACGCTGTTTCCCAGGCTATTTCCGCCACCAGCAAGAACCCGGATGCAGCCCTTAAGTTCCTGAATCTCACCTATACGGACGAGACAGTCATCAATGCTATGCTCTACGGCGTGGAAGGCAGAGATTATGTGAGAAATGATGACGGAACCGTCTCCTATCCCGAAGGACAGGATGCCGCTACCGTTCCTTATACGGCACAGCTCTCCTGCGGCGTTCTCGGCAACTTCTTCATCCAGTGGCCTCTGCAGGGCTCAGGCAGCGTAGAGTCCCTTGCATGGGAAGACGAGCAGAACCACAATGCCAAAACTTCACCGGCGATGGGCTTTATCTTTGATGCGACACCCGTCCGCACACAGCTTACAGCTGTCAGCAACGTCATCCAGCAGTACTTCCCCGGTATCCAGTGCGGATCCGTGGATCCTGCGACAGCGATTCCCGAGTTCGAGAAGGCCCTGTCCGATGCAGGCTATGACGAGATCCTGGCCGCAAAACAGGAACAGCTCGACGCATGGCTGGCTCAGCAGTAATTAAATACAAAATCAATTACAACAATTGATTCATCCGGGAGAGAAGGCACATAAAAATGCCTTCTCTCTCTTTGCGTGATGCAATGGGCCATGCGCGGACGGCAGCGAAGCCGCGGCTATAACCGGCTCTCAAAAATGAAAGGTCCATGCTTGTTTTTGAAAGAGATCTCTCCAAAGAAAAAGTATAGTAAAACCATAAGCGCAGAATCTCATTCTGCATCAGGAGAAATCATCAGGAGGAAATCATGGAAAAGAAAAAAAGCAAGGTAAAAGTAAAGTATGCAAAGTCCGGGCCGCTTCTGCTCATTGCCGCGCCCGGTATCCTGTATCTTCTCATCAACAACTACATTCCCATGTTCGGCATCTTTCTTGCTTTTAAGAACTTCAGCTATAAGAAAGGTATTTTCGGGTCCGAGTGGTCCGGATTTGATAATTTCCAGTTCCTTTTCCGCACTAAGGATGCCCTGATCATGACCAGGAATACAATCCTGTACAACCTGGCTTTCATCATTCTGGGAATCGTTTTTGCAATCTTTATTGCCATCCTGCTCAATGCTCTGGGGGACAGCCTTCGCACCAAGTTTTATCAGAGCGCAATGCTTCTTCCCAATCTGATGAGCTGGGTTGTTATCGCTTATATGGTCTATGCATTCCTCAACGCCGACAGCGGTTTTATCAACAACTCTGTTATCAAAGCGTTCGGCGGAAAATCCGTAGCCTGGTACATGGAGTCAAAATTCTGGCCTTTCATTCTGACCTTCGTCTACCTGTGGAAGAACATGGGCTATCAGTCCATTATCTATCTCGCCAGTATCGCCGGTATCGACAAATCCATCTATGAAGCAGCCAGCCTTGACGGAGCCACAAAGGTACAGCAGATCTTCCGCGTAACGCTCCCTATGCTCAAGCCCACCGTCATTATCATGACGCTCATGGCGGTCGGACGGATCTTCTTCTCGGATTTCGGCCTGTTCTATCAGGTCCCGATGAACTCCGGAGCACTGTATTCCGTAACACAGACGATTGATACCTATGTTTACCGCGGCCTGATGGAGCTCAATGATGTAGGCATGTCCGCAGCCGCAGGCCTTTTCCAGTCCGTGCTCGGCTTCATCGTCGTCGTTTCTGCGAATGCCCTGGTGCGTAAAGTCGACAGCGACAACGCACTGTTCTGATCGAAGGAGGTAGAACCATGGCTAACATTCAGACAAGCGCTTCCGCCCGCGAAATGGGCGATACCAAGAAATTCAAGCTTTTTGCGACGATCGTCGGGGGCCTGTTTTCCCTGATCGCCCTGATCCCGATTATCCTGATCGTTATCGCTTCCTTTACCGATGAGAAAACCCTGCTTGCCAACGGATATTCCTTCTTCCCCCAAAAGTGGTCCATAGATGCGTATACCTATATGGCCCAGCAGTGGTCCACAATCGGCAGAGCCTATATGATCTCCACGGTTGTCACATTGATCGGAACCGTTGTCAGTGTCCTGATTACGACCATGATCGCCTATCCGATGAGCAGAAAGAACTTCCGTTACCGCAATATTCTGTCCTTCTTCGTGTTCTTTACGATGCTCTTTAACGGCGGCGTCGTTCCCTCCTACATGATGTGGACACAGATCTTCAATATCAAAAACACGATCTGGGCACTGATCCTGCCGAATTACCTCTGCGGAGCCTTCAATATCTTCCTGGTGCGCAACTACTACACAGGCAGCATCCCGGACGCGCTGATCGAATCCGCTCAGATCGACGGTGCATCCGAGCTGACGATCTTCTTCAAGATCATCCTGCCGCTTGCGATCCCTACAGTTGCGACGATTTCCCTGTTTACGGCGCTTGTATACTGGAACGATTGGGTAAACGCTCTGTACTACATTCAGAAACCGCAGTACTATGGTATCCAGAACCTGCTGATCCGTATCATGAACAATATTCAGTATTTAAAGAGCGGAGCCGCTTCCGTTGCGGTGGGCACCGGCTCCGTTGACCTGCCGGGCACAGCTGTCCGTATGTCCATGGCGGTCATCGGTATCCTTCCGATTGTCATCATCTATCCCTTCGTCCAGAAATATTTCGTCAAGGGCGTTGTCGTCGGCGCTGTCAAAGGTTAATGGAGTGACAAAAACAATGACTATACAGGAAATCATCGATAAAACACTGGAATACCATCCGGATCTCGGACCGGATTACAATGGGTGCGACGGGATTAAAACAGGCGATCCGCAGGTCGAATGCACCGGTATTGTCTCCTCCCTTGTACCCACTGCGGAGGTGATTCAAAAGACCATTGGTCTGGGCGCAAATCTCCTCTACATCCACGAGCCGACATCTTACCTGACTCCGGATCTTCCGGTCTGGGACGCCGCCTTTACCTGCAGCGTCTATGAGGATAAGCTTCGCCTGGCTAAAGAGCACGGGATCGTGATCTGCCGTGATCATGACCACATGCACGCGCACAGACCCGACAGCATCTTTACGGGCGTTCTCAAATATATGGGGTGGCTGCCTTATCTTTCGGAGCATCAGTCGATTCCTTTTGGGTTTGTCATCGATCTGCCGGAGGCCAGGACTCTGCGCAGCATTAATGAAGACCTGATCCGGACGATCGGTATGCACGGCCTTCGCTATATCGGCGATCCGGATATGGAGATCCGCCGCCTTTCCGTTGCGGGGCATATTTTCCCGGACGCTTTCATTCCCGCACATTATACGGAGGATGGAAAATATACGGATTATGCCACCGAGATTATCCGCTGTATGGAGGAGGAAGGCGTGGAATGCATTCTTCCCGGAGAAGTGATCGAGTGGACTGTCCTTTCCTATATTCGCGACGCCAACACTCTTGGCAGGAAGCTCGCCTGTATCAACGCGGGTCACTTCAACTGGGAAGAGCTCGGCGCCAGATATGCCGCTGACTGGTTAAAGGATCTGGTCGGCGATGCCGTTCCCGTCACCTATGTTCCCACGGGAGATATCTGGGACTTCCAGCTTGCGAAATAATTTAAGGAGAGCAGTACAATGTCATTCTGTGAATTTCACTTTTTATCAAAAACGCTTTCCCAAAATGTTTCCTGCGCGGTATTTCTGCCGGAAAACGGCCCGTTTGGCAGTGATGCCAGGCCGCCGTACCGCCAGGTCATTTTCCTGCCGGGCTACAGCGGAGATTACACCAGTATCTATACCATGCTCTCTATCCGCAGGCAGGCCGAGCTCAAAGGTCTTGCCGTGATCATTCCCAACGGCTGCAACAGCTTCTATATCGATCACCCGGAGCGGAATGCCAGCTGGTCTTCCTTTGTGAGTAAAGAGCTCCCCGAGCGGTGCAGACAGACCTTCTGCCTGTCCGACAAAAGGGAAGATACGTATATCGCCGGAATTTCCATGGGCGGATACGGAGCACTGTATAACGGACTGGTCCATCGCGACGTATTTTCAAAGGTCGCGGCACTTTCCCCGGCAGCCGATCCGTACATACTGATGGGCCAGGCCGCGGAAACCGCGGGCTTTGGAAGTGAAGAGTTCCGTAATGTCTTCGGCACTTATGAAGAATATCTGAGAAGTCCCGCGAATCTGGCGGCAGGCTATTCCTCTGCCAAAAAGGAGGAGCTGCCCGAGATTTTTGTCGGATGCGGAGACAGGGATATTGCCGTCGGGACACAGGTAGAGGCGTTGGATGAAGCCTTTCATAAAGCCGGTATTCCTTACGAGCGGTTTTCCTGCTATGGTAATCATGACATCGATACCTGGGAGGAAATGATGGATCCCGCGTTTTCCTTCCTAGCCGGAATAGAGCCCGGTACCGCAAACAGCCTGAGGATTCCGGATGAGCTCGGACAGCAGGATGCGATTGTGAAGTAAGGAGGAAATCATGTCTTCAGGGAGAATGAGATTTTACTCGGAATGTCAGATGGGGCAGACAAATTTTACCTATGTCCTGCCAAATGACGTTCCGGATTTTATGAAACAGGGCAATCCGTATTATTCAAGACCGACAAAGACGCTTTACCTGCTTCACGGTGTTTCCGGGAACGATGCGGACTGGGAGTACAACGGCATCGCCGAGGATCTGTCACTGGAATATAATCTTGCAGTCATTATGCCGACCGCCGGCAACAATTTCTATCTGAACCGCGAGGCGACAGGCTGCAGATTCCAGGACTTTACAGGCAAAGAACTGGTTGACTTCACGAGGCGGACCTTCGGCCTGTCCGAAAAAAGAGAGGACACGCTGATCGGCGGTCTGTCCATGGGCGGATACGGAGCCATGCACACAGCCTTTGCCTTCCCGGATACTTTTTATGGTGCCATCAGCCTCTCGAGCGCCCTCATTGTCCACGAGATCACGGGAATGCAGGAAGGATTTGCCAATCCGATCGCCAACTATGCCTACTACAGGGAAGTGTTCGGAGATCTTTCCCGCCTCGATCAGACAGAGGCTAATCCGGAAATTCAGTACCTGAGACTGAAGGAGGAAGGGAAGGATATTCCTCTGTTGTATATGGCTGTCGGAACAGAAGATTTTCTGTACCAAAACAACCAGATCACAAGGAAATTCCTTGAAGAACACGGGGCCGATATGAAATATGAGGAAGGTCCCGGCGCCCACACCTGGGGGTTCTGGAACCCGTATATCCGTAAAGGCCTGGAGTGGATGCTCTCGAGGTAAAGCCTCAGGCGGATCGCAGCCCGCACAGCGCAGGGTCTCTTTCAGGAACCGGGCGCACTGCGGCAGAAGGCTCAGGAATCACATATGATTCGAAGACATATCGTGTTTACAGGAAGAGTGCAGGGAGTGGGCTTTCGCTGGCGCGCTCTTTACGCGGCGCAGGGGCTCGGGCTCTCGGGCTGGGTCAAAAATGAGACGGATGGGAGTGTTACACTGGAGGTCCAGGGGGAAGCGCTTGCCATCAATGAATTCCTTCGCGAGCTCCGCGGGGGAAAATATGTTGAAATTCACGGCATGGACGTAAAAGGAATCCCCGTTCAGGAAGAGGAACGGGGATTCCGTGTTTACGGATATTAGGTAGTGTTAATCAGTCAAGCTTCAGGATGAGGCCGAGGATGTGCTCCGCCGCTTCTTCCATCGCTTCGCGTGTCAGTGCTCCGGCTTCCTTTGCCATCTTCAGGCGCTCGGGATAGCCGCAGCCCATCTTCAGGTCGTTTCCGGCCATCGCTTCTTTGTAATGCTCGCCATAGGTCCACCAGTCGGTCGTAACCATTCCGGTGTAGCCCCACTCGCCGCGAAGAATTCCGCGGAGGAGATCCGAATTCTCGGACGCGCGGTGGCCGTTGATGATGTTGTAGCTGGTCATGATGGACCAGGGATCGGCTTCCTTTACAACGATCTCAAACTGCTTCAGATAGATCTCGCGGATCGCTCTCTCGGAAGCGCGGGAGTCGCTGTCCTTGCGGTTGGTTTCCTTGTCGTTCAGCGCGAAGTGCTTTAAGGAGGTGCCGACGTTGTTGGACTGGATGCCCTTTACCATCGCAGCGGCCTGTTTGCCGGCAAGGTGGGGATCCTCGGAGTAATACTCGAAGTTGCGTCCGCACAGGGGGCTTCTGTGGATGTTGACGGCGGGAGTAAGCCACACGCAGAGGTTGTTTTCCTTGAGCTCCTTGCCGCCTGCCTCGCCGACCTCATAGACGATGTCCTCATTCCAGGTGCAGGCAAGAAGAGTAGAGCAGGGGAAGGCGGTCGTCACGACGCCGGTCTCCTTTGCGACACGAACGCCCGCAGGGCCGTCGGCGGTCATGACATTCGGGATGCCGTAGTCCGGGATGTTGCCGATACCGAAGGTGTTGGCGACGCCGGTGTTGGGCGTTCCGGACAGCAGCCAGAACAGGTCCTCATCCGGAAGCTGTGCGATGAAGTCTTTGAGAGTGATCTTCCCCTCGGCGACATCGATGAGCTTGGGAACGGTGGGAGCGTTCGGATCCGCATGCCAGGGAGCTGTTGTGTAATCGTGGAAGCGGGTCTGAGGGATATTTCCCTCGGATTCCTGCTTTGTCATATGCTTGATCGCGCAGGCATCGGTATCGAAGGGCTCGCCTGTCGGCAGCTCCTCATAGGTTCCGTCGGAGCGAAGGCGCTTTTCAAGAGAGGTGGGCGCCATCTTCTCTGTCAGCTGCAGAGTTACCTCATCCCCGGGATTATTCCAGACATAGCCGGTGTCCGCCGCGCTTCTGACATCCGTTCCGAGATAGAAATGATAATCACCCTTTTCAAGGACGTATGCTGACTTGCAGACCTTGCCGAGATCATCGTAGCTCGCCATATCCTCAGACTTTACCCTGAGGGTGATAAACTCGCTCTCACCCGGCGCAAGGAGCCTTGTCTTGTGATAGCCTGCGAGGACCTTCGCGGGCTTTCCGAGGACGCCCTGCGGCGCGCCATAGTAGAGCTGCACGACTTCTTTGCCGGCGCAGCTTCCGGTATTGGTTACGGTCACTTCAAAGATAAAGCGCTTTCTTCCGCACTTTTTGCAGACCTTTTCCGTGACAGCGGCATCCGATATCTTAAAGCTTGTGTAGGAGAGGCCGTAGCCGAAGGGATAATTGACCTTCTCGGCTGCGCCGGGAATGGTCTCAAAATAGCGGTAGCCGACATAGATGTCCTCGTAATATTTGACATAGTCGCCGCTCTCGTGGAAGGTTGCAGTTGAAGGATAATCCTCGAGCCTCTTTGCGAAGGTATCCGCGAGCTTTCCGGAGGGTGTGCCGATGCCGGTAAGGAGCTCGGCAGCCGCAAGGCCGCCCTCCATGCCGCCCTGCCAGGCCATCAGTACAGAGTTAATCCTCTCATCCTCTTTAAACCACTCACTGTCCACCATGCCGCCGACATTCAGGACGACGACGACCTTTTTGAATGCGCCCGCGACCTTATCGACCATCGCTTTTTCAGCCGAGGTCAGATAGAAATCGCCGCTGTCAAAGATCGTATCCGCAAGACGGACGATCTCGTTATTGTCACATTCATGCTCGCCGGCCTTGCCGACAGAGCTCTTGCGATCCCACCCCTCGCCGGAGAAACGGCTGATGGAAATAACCGCGGTATCCGTAAACGCAGCAGCGCCCGCAACCAGTTCATCGGGGAGCTCGGGCTCGCGGATCATGCCGGGCATGCTGCCCTTTGCATACTGCTCGCTGACATAGGAGCTGTAGAAATCCGCCGTCCTGTCATAGACAAGGACACGGTCGCCGAGAGCCTTGAAGCCCTCATAAAGATTGCGGATATAAGCGACCGTAACATCGCCGCTTCCGCCGCCGCCCTTTACATAATCAAAGGTGCCCTTGCCGAACAGGGCGATGCGGGTTCCTCTCTTAAGCGGAAGGACCGAGTCTTCGTTCTTCAAAAGAACCATGCCCTCTTTGGCGGCATTTTTGGAAATTTCGATGTGCGCCGGGCTTGCCGTCACACGCTCGCCGCCCGCGCCGAGCGGAAGGTTCGGTGTAAACCGGGGTCTGGACCATTTAGCCATTGCTGTTCCTCCTGAAATCAGATCGTTATTATTGTGAAAGCATATGCTGCCAAGAGACTGCAGCTGTTTGCCGCAGGGCAGTCCGCAGTCATATGCAGCCTGAACTATCGTATCATAATACGGCGCACAGTACAGGAAATAATTCCGGCACAGCCGCCGTATTAAAGCAACATTCTGGAAGATCCTCCGTGAATCATTCCGGCAGATCCTCCATCTGGTCAAGGATGTATTTTTTAACCCCTTCAAGCCGGCTTTTCTGCCACTCATTGTCCTCCGCACGCGCGGCAAGAGGACAGATCAGGAAGAAATCGAGCGCTTCGCCGGGAACGCGCCCGCTCCGCCTGGGATTGGCGAAATGCTCCGCCCACTTTTCCTCGGAGGCGCCCTTGAACTCTTTCGGATTCAGGTAAATCTGCTGGCGCTTTGTTGCCGCGATGAACATCTTTGCGGCAAGGGGCGAAAGAAGCCGGTATTCCTCGTCCGGGACATCCTGGAAAATCGCGGGCACGGGGCCCTCTTCCACATGCTCCGGCCCTCTTGCGATGCGAAGGCCGAAGGGCTCAAAGGAGTAGGATTCTTCGGTGAAGCACAGCTTTAACAGGAGTCCTTCCTCCGTGTGGTACTGCGCCCGCTGGTAATCCGTGTCGAAAATGAAGTTGCCGAGCGAGTAGAAGACCGCCTTATCGCCGACAAGCTCATAGTTCATCGGCACATGGGGGTGGTGCGCGACGATGATGTCGGCGCCCATGTCGAGAAACTCAAGGTACCTGCGCCTTGTGTAAGGGGAGGGGAGGGATGTGAATTCCTCTCCCGCGTGCGCGACAATGACGCACCAGCGGCAGGTCTCCTTTATCTTCTGGATATTGTCGCGGATCCGGTTCAGCTCACTCCAGATGAGGCACCCTCCCTTTTCCGGCCCCGCGGGCTTGCACCCCCTCTGGTAGCCGACGCTGAAGATCCCGATCCCGCCGGCCTCGTCAAGGATGAGGGGGCGCGAGGCATCCTCCAGATTCATGCCGGCGCCGATGGTAAGAGCTCCGGCGAGTCTTGCTTCCTCCAGCGTTTTTGCAAGGCCTTCCTCGCCGGCGTCCATGATGTGATTGTTGCAGAGATTCCAGATATCCGCGTGCATGCTTTTGAGGACGCCCACGGCGGCGGGATTCATTGTGTGAAGGAGCTGCTGCACGCCGGTAAGGCCGTCCCGGTTCACAGCGCCTGCGAGCGGCCCCTCCACGTTGGCGATGACATGGTCGCCGCTGTGAAGGAACGAGAGCACCCCTTTTGACAAAAGCTCCGGGTCGTTCCACTGCCCGTCCATGTATTTGTCAAAGCCGATATCTCCGGTAAATACCAGAGCTGTTTGCCTTTTTTTGGATTTCATGAACCTGCCTCCGGGTAAATATCTGTCATTCTATCATGCGGATACCCGTTGTTCTACCATTAATCCGTCATGGTTTTCCTGTATTCGGCGGGTGTCATGCCGCACAGCTTCCTGAAAGCAGAGGAGAAGTTCGAAAGATTACAGTACCCGAGATCTGACGCGATGCTGCCGATCGGCTGACTGGTCTGTGAGAGAAGCTTCTTTGACAGTTCTATTTTCCTGAAGACAATGTATCGGAATACGGACATGCCTGCCTGTTCCTTGAAAAGCCTGTCCAGGTGATCCGGCGTGATATGAACATGTTCACTGACGCTTTCCCTTGTGACATCATTCCGGAGATTGTCCTCAAGGAAGGTCATTGCCTCACTGACATAGACATCCTTCTGGCAGGAGGTGAAGCCGGTTCTGTCCGTCCCTGATGTCTGCAGTAAGGCCTGCTCGTGCCCGAGGCTGTCACGGACAATCATCAGGGCCTTCTCCAGCACACTGTTAAGGGTCTCTGGTTCTACGGGTTTCAGAAGATAATCCAGCACATTGAGGTGGATCGCCTCCTGTGCGTAGGAGAACTCCGCATAATTTGTGATGAAGATGCACGGTGTGTCGGCATGCGTATCCCGCACGGATCTCATAAAGGAAAGACCGTCTCCTCCCGGCATGTCAATGTCGGAGAGGATAACATGGATGTCCTCTTCATCGAGAATCCTGCGCGCCCGCGTTGTATTGACGGCAGTAAAGATTTTCCCCACAGACAGTGTTTCTTTATCGATGCAGGAGCAGATATCCTCCAGCGTATAGATTTCATCATCTATTATAAGAAGATTGTATTTCATAGTTCACCAGCCATTTCCGGCGCCTTTGCTGATTCTGCAGCGCCTGTACCGGCAGTCCTTTCTTCTGTCAACTGCGGCCATACCGACGGGAAAGTCATGGTTATCTTTGCCCCGCTATCATTTTCAAATGTAAGAGAGGCCTCTCCCTCATATAATATTCTCATTCTCTCGATCAGATTCTTAAGTCCGACCCCGTCGGAAGCAAGGTTTTTGATATCCTCCCCCGACAGGAGCCGATGAATATAAGACAGCGCTTCATCGGAATATCCGGGGCCGTTGTCGCTGATTACGATCTTTGTGCATTGCAGTCCCGCGCGCCTTATCGCTTCAATACAGATTTGAATGTGAAGCGGGGCATCCTGTGTCAGACCGTATTTTACAGCATTCTCGATCAGGTTTTCCACGGACAGGGGAGGAAGAAGCGTCTCCTCTTTGATCCTCTCTTCCGACAGGCTGATTTCATAGGAGAAATAGGACGGGTACTGAAGGGAGAGAATCTCCATGTAGTTTTCGCAGAAGTCCAGTTCCTCGGTTAGCGTTACAAAATTGTGACTCTTTTTTAAAATATAGCGGAAGTGCCGGATCAGGCACATTGTGAACTTCATGGAGACATTGTAATGCTGTTGTCTCGTCATCGTGTAAATCATGTTCAGGGAATTCAAAAGAAGGTGAGGGTTGAGCTGCAGACGCAGCTGGGCAAGTTCCGCCTCCTGATGGCGCAGCTTTTCTTCGTAGAGATCGATCTTGAGCGTTGTTATGGCGTTGACCATCTGGTTAAAGTTGTGGTTGATCGCATGGATTTCCGTGACAAGGTTATTCTCGGGCAGACGCTGTCCGATTTCACCGCTCTCCAGCTCCTTCGTGAGCTTCGCGATATCTTCCACGGGCTTGACCGTAAAGTGGTAAAAAACATGAATCGCTGCCAAAAGCATGGCAAAAAGCGCCGTCAGCAGCACACCCGTGATCAGTACATTCTGGCGATACAGCGGTTCAAGAAACAATTCACCCGGAAGGATCAGATTCAGCGTGTAAGGGACTTTCGCACATGGACAGTTGACCTTTAGCCAGGAGCGGCTGTCCAGATAATCCTGTGTACAGTCAGTATACAGGCCGTCCGCGGCAGCAATGCCTGAAACCAGTCTGCCGTCTGCATCGGTAAGATACAGCGCGCCCTGTTCAAAATCATCCAGGACATGCATGTTTTCCAGTATGTTGCGGATGTCGAGGATAATCCCGATCTCTGAAGATGTCTGCCGGATTACGTTGATAAGGTACACTGCGTCGCCGATCCCGGCAAGATGCCAGCTGGACTGGGTGTATACAGGCTCCTCTGATTTATTGTGAGATGATTTAATATACGCCTTGATCAGCTCGCTTTGTTCATAATTTGGATGCGTGCTTGACTGGATCAGGTAATCCCTGTCTGCGGTGTAGTAGTACGTACAGGTCAGGCCGCTGAAGGAAAAGAATACATCATCCAGATCCTGCAGAGTCTGTGTAGCGGCAAGATAGTATGCTTTCTCACTGACCGGCTTTCTGAGCTGCTGATAATTCTGGTTGTTGATGAACATGCTCCGATAAAAGGCACTCATGACATCGAGCTGCGCATCCTGGACATTATAGGCGCTCTCAAGATTTGTCCGCACAAGGGTAATCATCTCTTCTTTCTGGGTCTGGTAGGCGCGCTGATTGATGACAATAACAAGGAGACAGCAGATGAGAGTGATGACAACAAGCGGGACCGTGACATGTCCGAGGAGTGTATTCAGAAAGACTCGAAGACGCTTCATCATTGCCTCCGGAACAGCAGAGATGTACGCCGGCGTGGTGTATCAACGGTATCGATATCATTATAATTCGGTTCCGACATAAATGTCGAGAATCGGGCAGTCAAAATCGATTTTCGGGTAGTAGGACAAAGGCCGGACGGATAGGATTATTCATGAAAGAATAATTGGAACGGGGTTTAACGGCCCCAGATTTACGGAGGATTATATGAAAGCAAAAAGGATCTTTGCGGCTCTTATGGCAGCCTCTTTAGCTGCCACTGTCCTGGCAGGCTGCGGCGGCGGTTCAGGCAGCAGTTCAGGAAGCTCTGCAGGAAGTTCTGCTTCCGCATCTGAAGAAACAGCGTCCGGCGAGGTCGATACTTCCATTGATATGGAGGGAGAGCCTTATACCGTCAATTTCTGCTATCTTGTCGCGCAGGAAGGCGCTGACCAGCAGAAAGTCAACGACGCAGTCAATGAGCTCACCATGAAGGAACTCAATATGAAGGTCAACATGATCCCCATGACCTTCGGTACCTACTCCAACCAGATCCAGCTGATGCTTTCTTCAGGCGAGGATCTTGATGTATTCCCGGCATTCGCATCCAACATGGCGGACTACATCACATCCCAGTACATCGTCGACCTCAATGACTATGAGCCTTATCTGACAGGCGTCATGGATGTCATGGGCGAGGAGGATTATTACGCAGGCACTGTCGCCGGATTCCTTACAGGATTCCCGCGCATGCAGGAGAGAGGCTATCCCGCAGGCCTTGTCGTGAGAAAGGATATCTTTGATGAGCTCGGGTTCAAGATCGAGGATTTCGCCGGGATAAGACCTGACAACTGGGAGTCCTACCAGAAGGTCACAGACCTGTTCGCTGCTGTTCACGAGGCATATCCGGACATGGTTGTCCTGGACGGCACCGTTTCCCTCGGAACATCGACATATGCATGGACTGACGTTCTCTCCGATACATTCGGCGTCCTGGAAGATTACGGACAGAAAACGACGGTCACAAACTGGTTTGAGTCAGATCAGTTCTATCAGCTTGCAAAGCTTCACAGGACATGGTTTGAGAACGGCTATGAGTCTGCTGATATCGCGACAAACACCGACTCTGGTGAAATCAAGATGAAGGCCGGCAACTGCTTCTCCTTCCTGCTGTATTACAAGCCCAACACAGCAGCGGAAAAGCTTTCCCAGACCGGCTATGAGGTCGAAGTCATCGAGCTTTCCGATGCCTGCAAGATGACCACCGGTGTCGCGTCCGCTGTCTTCTCTATCGCCAATGCTTCCAAGGATAAGGTCAAGGCCGCGCAGTTCCTGAACTGGGCATATACAAGCGGCGAGTTCAACGACCTGATTAACTGGGGCGTCAAGGGTGTTGACTGGGTTGAGGATGAGAACGGAAATGCCTGCTATCCTGAAGGCGTTACCGCTGCAACCTGCGGTTATCACAACGATTATGGCTGGATTTATCCCAATCAGTTTGCAGGACATGCCTGGGTCGGAAATGATGCGGACATCTGGGATCAGTATAAGGTGTACAACGATTCCATGATGACCTCCAAGGCATATGGCTTCCAGCTTGATACAACACCGGTTGCCACTGAGATTGCACAGCTTAATACCGTATGGTCTCAGTACCAGAAGGATGTCTGCTTCGGTATCCTGGATCCCGATACAGCCATCAAGGAAATGAACGATGCAATGTACGCTGCCGGACTTCAGACAGTCATCGACGAAAAGCAGAAACAGCTCGACGAGTGGCTCGCTGCCCAGAACTGATAAATGATATTTGATACGGTATAGCAAAGCTTTAACAGAATGGGAGCTGCATGCGTGCGGCTCCCATTATTGAAAGGATGGGATATGAAACAGGAAAAGAAGAAAAAACTGAGCCCTGCCCAGTTTAAACAGTTCATTCCTCTTTACATCATGATGATCCCCGGCCTGCTCTATCTGTTGATCAACAACTATATTCCCATGACAGGCATCATCGTAGCCTTTAAGAAATATAATGTTAACGACGGTATTTACGGCAGTCCGTGGAACGGATTCAAAAACTTTGAATATCTGCTGACTTCCAACGACGCATTCACCATTATACGCAATACATTCCTGTACAATGTGGCATTCATTATTGTCAACAACATTGTCGGTATCATCCTGGCGATCATGATCTGTGATGTGGCACACAAAGGGCTGAAAAAGCTTTACCAGTCCTCCATACTGCTCCCCTTCCTGGTCTCCATCGTGGTCACCAGCTACATCGTATTTGCCTTCCTCAGTCACGAGAACGGCATGCTCAACGCGTTTCTCACATCGCATGGGCATGAAAAGATATTCTGGTACAACACACCAAAGTACTGGCCGTTTATTCTGATTCTCGTCAATTGCTGGAAAGGTGTGGGCTACGGAACTTTGATTTATATCGCAACTGTCTCCGGCATTGACGGCACCTACTATGAGGCGGCAGCGCTCGACGGGGCAAACAAGTGGCAGCAGATCAGGAATATTACGCTTCCCTTCCTGGTTCCGTCGGTCATTACACTCCTTCTGATGAGCATCGGACGAATCTTCTATTCCGATTTCGGCCTGTTTTATCAGATCCCGCAGAATTCCGGCACGCTCTTCCCGGTTACCAACACGATTGATACCTATGTATACCGTGCATTGATCAGCTCCGGCGGAATCGGACGCAGCTCCGCAGCCGGCGTGTTCCAGTCCGTCGTCGGCTTCACTCTTGTCTGCTTCTCGAACTGGATCGTATCCAGGACCAGTCCGGACAACGCGATTTTTTAAAGGAGGCAGGACATGATCAAATCAAGAGGAGAAAAAATATATCAGGTCGTGATCAACATCATCCTAGTGATCGTGACATTGTGCATGATACTGCCGCTGGTGCTGCTGTTTATGTGCTCCATCACGGAAGAGAATACGCTGGTTGCCAACGGATACTCTTTCTTCCCGGCAAAGTTCGGCTTTGAGGCCTATGCGTATATCATGCAGAACTATGCGACGGTATTCCGTGCCTATGGGATTACGATCCTTGTAACTGTGGTCGGAACCCTCACAAATATTATTATTACCTCCATGCTGGCGTTTCCGCTTTCGATTGAAAAACTGCCCGGCAGAAAGTTCTTCAGCTTTTTTGTGTTCTTTACCATGCTGTTCAACGGAGGCCTTGTCCCATCATATATCATGTGGACTACGCAGATCGGCGTCAAGAACACGATCTGGGCTTATATCCTGCCAAACTTCCTGATGAGCGCCTTTAATGTCATTCTGATGAGGACCTATTTCAGGACCAGCATTCCTTCTACACTTTATGAGGCAGCGCAGGTGGACGGCGCAACCTATTTCAGGGTCTACAAAAGTCTTGTCATCCCGCTCGGCAAGCCGATATTCGTAACTGTCGGCCTGTTCTCAGGACTCGGCTACTGGAATGACTGGACAAACGGTCTGTATTATATTACGAAGTCCAATATGCTCTCCATCCAGGCACTGCTTAACAAGATGATCCAGGATATCCAGGCGCTCGCTTCGATGTCCACTGCGGATTCCGGCGCCCTGCTGGCATTGCCTGCAGTCTCGATCCGTATGGCAATTGCGTTTGTGGCAATTCTTCCGATCCTGATCATCTATCCTTTCCTTGAGAAGTATTTCGCGAGCGGCATCATGCTCGGTGCGGTCAAGGGATAAACAAGGAGGAACGAACATGAAAGTATTCAGATGCGACGAAAGCACGACAGTAAAGACAAAAGCAGGTGCCCTGCGGGGATACTATTTCGACGGCACCTATGTATTCAAGGGCGTCCGGTATGCAAAGGCCGAACGCTATATGCAGCCTGAGCCTGTAGACTCCTGGGAGGGCGTAATGGACGCGACGAGCTTCGGCTTTGTCTGCCCGCTGATGCACCAGGATACACCCAACGGCGAACTCATGGTTCCTCATGCATACTGGCCGCAGGATGAGCACTGCCAGAATCTCAATGTCTGGACGAGTGCTCTTGATCCTCAGGCAAAGAAGCCGGTCATGGTCTGGCTGCACGGCGGCGGATATTCGGCAGGCTCCTCCATTGAGCAGCTGTGCTATGACGGAGCGGCAATGGCTGATAAGGGAGATGTTGTTGTCGTCACAATTAACCACAGGTTAAATATCCTCGGCTATCTTGACCTTGCTCCCTTCGGGGAAAAATATCGCAATTCCGGCAACTGCGGTCACGCGGACATGGTTGCGGCGCTTATCTGGGTCAGGGAAAATATCGAAGCCTTTGGCGGAGATCCCGAAAACGTGACGATCTTCGGCCAGTCCGGCGGCGGAATGAAGGTCACAGACCTGTGCCAGATTCCCGCGGCGGACGGTCTCTTTAAGCGCGGCATCGTGATGAGCGGCTGTATCGAGCCCGGTATCATCGGCAAATCCGAAGGAGACGGCAGCCAGATCGTCGGCGCGATGCTAAAGGAGCTCGGCACAGAGGATGTGTCGGTCCTTGAAACACTTCCGTACCCGCAGCTTGTTGAAATATACGAAAAAGCCCGTCCCGCAGTTGCTGAAAAGGGTCTTTATACCGGCCAGGCTCCCCTGATAAACGACTGGTATCTGGGCGATCCTGCCATCTACGGGTTCCGCGAGAGGACAAAGAACACGCCTCTAATGGTCGGCACGGTCTTTGCGGAATTTGCGTTCCGTCCGGCGGGATATGACAAGTACGCCATGAGCGATGAGCAGATGGAGCAGAAGGTCTGTGAATTCTTCGGCGATGCTGCAGGCAGGATCACCGGGCTCTTTAAAAAGGCATATCCGGACCACAGACTCGTCGACGCAACAGTTCTCGACTATATCTTCCGGCGGCCCTCCAAGAACCTTATCAGGCAGAAGGCAGCCTTCACACAGGCACCTACCTATGCATATCTGTTTGACTTTGAATTCCCGGTCGATAACCATAAATGCGCATGGCACTGCTCCGACATTGCGTTCTTCTTCCATAACATTGATCTCGTTCCTGTTGCCAATGTACCGGGTGTGTCCGACAAGCTTCAGGAGCAGATCTTCGGTGCAGTGATGAATTTCGCGCGCTGCGGCGATCCCAACATGCCGGAGCTCCCATTCTGGCCGGCGGCCACCGGGAACGATGAGGCAGTCATGATCCTGGGGAGGACCTGCGAAGTCAGGCACAATCATGATGATGAGCTGATAGAGGAAATCGCGAAGGCAGTCCCGCTTTCCAGGCTTTGGGGCGAGGACAACAACGTACAGCACTGACAGAGTCAGGAAAGGATTAGAAAATGGCAAAATTCGTCTGCAATTTTATCAGCTACACACTGCACAGGACAGTGGATATAACGGTTGTGATTCCCTCTGTGACAATTCCGGAATCTATGGGACTTGGCGCCTCAGATATCGATGATGTACCGGCTGACCTGTCCATGCTCCGGGGCAAGGTCAGGCATTCCAAAGAAGACAGATTCCCGGTACTTTATCTGCTTCACGGCTACGGCAATAACCACGCACAGTGGACCGGATATACCAATGTCGAACTCTTCGCGGAGGAGAGAAATATCGCGATTGTCAATATCTCTGCGGAGAACAAGAGCTATGTCAAAAACGGCGGGGATGATTTCTATTCCTTCATCGAGGATGAGCTTCCGGATTTTGTCTGCGGCATGTTCCCTGTTTCCCGCAGGCCCGAGGACACCTACATCGCCGGTCTGTCGATGGGCGGATACGGAACGCTCGTACACGCTCTTGGCAATCCGGAAAAGTATGCTGCGTTCGGCGCCTTTTCAGCGGCTGTCAATATTAATCCCGCGCAGCTCTCCGGCGGTGATACAAAAGAACTGGATCCTTCGATCGATCCCATCGCGCTTGCAGACAGGCTGATTGCGTCAAAGGCAAAGTTTCCGGCGGCTTACATCGCTATAGGCGGACAGGATTTCCTTCTTGATGCGAACCGGGCTTTCCGCGACAAACTTGTTGCAGCGGGCATCCCGGTGACCTACGAAGAGATCCCTCAGTATGGCCACGAGTGGAGATTCTGGAACATCGAGATCGAGAAGTTTCTTGACTGGATCCAGCCGATCAGAAAAGACGCCTATGCAAAAACAGGCAGGAGACAGGTCTGATCGGTCGTACCTGAAAATACTATTGTAACAAGAGCCATATTATATTGTATAATGCATTGAAGGAGCCCTGCCTTGGCACAGCCGGAGGCGGGCTCCTTATAATTGCGCGCATTGCCTGAAAAGCAGCGGATTGGAGATTACAGTGGAAAGAGAAAGCTTTGGCTCAAGATTAGGATTTCTTCTGGTCAGCGCGGGGTGCGCGATCGGAATAGGCAACGTGTGGCGTTTTCCCTATGTTGCGGGTGAGAACGGCGGAGGCGTCTTCGTTTTGTTCTATTTGCTGTTCCTGATCGGGATGGGACTGCCCGTCCTTACCATGGAGCTCGCCGTCGGACGGGGCGGCAAAAAGAGCGCCTATTACAGCTATAAGGAACTGGAAAAGCCGGGAACGAAATGGCACCTTCACGGCTGGTGCTGCCTGATCGGGTGCTTCATGCTGATGATGTATTACACCACAGTATCCGGCTGGATGGTCTGCTATCTGGAGCGCTTTCTTACGGGGAGCTTTCAGAGCGGAATGAGCGCGGACGAGGTCGCGGGCGTATTTACAGATCTCCTGTCGTCCCCGCTTGAGATGACGTTCTGGATGGCGCTCAATGTCATCCTCGGCTTTATTGTCTGCGGCAGGGGCCTGCAGAACGGCATTGAAAAGATCAGCAAGGTCATGATGACAACGCTCATGGCGCTGATCATTGTGCTTGCGGTTCACAGCATGCTTCAGCCCGGCGCTCTGAAAGGCCTCAGGTTCTATCTGGTTCCTGACTTTAAAGAAGCGGCGAACGTGGGTATCGTCAATGTCATCAAGGCCGCGATGAACCAGGCTTTCTTTACACTGAGCCTCGGCGTCGGCGCCATGGAAATCTTCGGAAGCTACATGTCGGACGAAAATTCGCTTCCCGGAGAGTCCGCGGGAATCTGCATTCTGGATACCATCGTCGCGATCACCTCGGGCCTTATTATTTTCCCCGCATGCTTCTCCTTCGGAGTGCAGCCCGACGCGGGACCGTCCCTTATTTTCATTACGCTCCCCAATGTATTTATACACATGGCAGGAGGGCGCTTCTGGGGCTCTTTGTTCTTCCTCTTCATGACCTTCGCGAGCTTCTCGACGGTCATCGCTGTTTTTGAAAACATTATCATGTGTTCGGCGGAGCTCTTCCACATGAGCCGGAAAAAGGCGGTCATTGTCAGCGGAGTGCTCCTGTTTATCGCTTCACTCCCCTGTGTTCTCGGCTACAACGTCCTGAGCAGCTTAAGGTTCCCGGGAGGAAGGGACGTGCTGGACATGGAGGACTTTATCGTCAGCAACATCCTCCTGCCGGTTGGTTCCCTGATCTTCTGCCTGTTCTGCGTGACCAGGGCGGGCTGGGGCTATGACAATTACATCGCGGAGTGCAACAAGGGAAAGGGACTGAAGTTCTCAGCCAGGCTAAAGCCCTACTTCCAGATCGTGCTCCCGGTTCTCGTCGCGGTAATCATCATTCAGAGCCTTATGTAAGACAGGAAAGGTATAACAGTAACAGATATGGACATTATTAAAGCAATATCAGAAGAACTCGGGATCCGTACCTCACAGACGGAGACAGTCATCCGCCTCATCGACGAGGGCAACACGATTCCCTTTATCGCGAGATACCGCAAGGAAGCAACCGGCGCTCTCTCGGACGAGGTGCTGCGCGCCTTTGACGTGAGGCTCAGATACCTGCGCGCCCTCGAGGAGAGAAGGGCCGCGATCATCAAGGCGATCGAGGAGCAGGGCAAGCTGGACGACGCTCTCCGGAAACAGATCGAGGACGCGGCGACGGCGACTGCGCTCGAGGATCTCTACAGACCATATAAACAAAAGCGCCGCACTCGCGCGATGATTGCAAAGGAGAAGGGTCTTGAGCCGCTTGCGCAGTATATCTTAAGCGCGGACGCGAAAAAGAGTGTCGAGAGCGTTGCACAGGACTATGTAAAGCCCGAGGAGGAGATCCCGGACGCGGCGGCTGCGATCCGGATGGCGGAGGATATCATCGCGGAGCAGATCTCGGACAATGCCGCAATCCGCTCCGGTATCCGCGAGCTGACCAAAAAGGAAGGCCTTCTTGTAACCGCAAAGGCAAAGACGGCAAAGTCAGCAAAGGAAGAGACCGGGGCCGCGAAGGAAGACGGCGCAGGAAAGACGGCAGGCGGGAAGTCGGCCGGCGCAGCTGCCGCGAAGGCACCGGTGAACAAAAAGCTCGCGGAGAGGGACAATATCTACGAGAACTATTACGAATTCTCGGAGCCCGTGGGAAAGATCCCGGGACACAGGGTCCTTGCGATCAACCGCGGTGAGAAGGAAAAGTTCCTGACGGTCCGGATTGAAGCCCCTGCGGAAAAGATCGTGGATTACATCGACCGGCAGATGAACCTCCGCGATGTCCCGAAGGCGGCGTCCTCAAAGGGAGTGCATTCCTTCAAGGATCTCGCTGCGATGACGCAGGACAAAAAGCAGTACAGGCCTAATCCCGTGACGCACAGCTACATCCTCGAGGCGGCGCAGGACGCGTACAAGCGCCTGATCGCGCCATCGATCGAGACAGAGCTGCGCGCGGAGATAACGGAAATGGCAGAAGACGGCGCTATGAAGGTCTTTGCCAGCAACCTAGAGCAGCTCCTCATGCAGCCTCCCGTGCAGGGCAAGACGGTGCTCGGCTGGGATCCCGCATTCCGGACCGGCTGCAAACTCGCGATCGTGGACGAGACCGGCAAGGTCCTTGACACGACCGTGATCTTCCCCACGGAGCCGCAGAACAAGGTCGCAGAGGCGAAGAAGATCCTCTTTACCCTCTGCAAAAAGTACGGCGTCGACGTGATCTCGGTCGGAAACGGCACGGCCTCCAGAGAGTCCGAGCAGGTGATCTCCTCCTTCATTAAGGAGTCCGGCCTCCCCGTCAAATATGTCATCGTCAACGAGGCGGGAGCCAGCGTATATTCCGCGAGCAAGCTCGCGACAGAGGAGTTCCCGAACTTCGACGTCGGACAGAGGAGCGCGGCGTCCATCGCAAGGCGCCTCCAGGATCCCCTGGCGGAGCTTGTAAAGATCGATCCGAAGTCAATCGGCGTCGGCCAGTACCAGCATGACATGAACCAGACAAAGCTGGGAGACACCTTGACCGGCGTTGTCGAGGACTGCGTAAACAACGTCGGCGTGGATGTGAATACCGCGTCCGCGGCGCTCCTGTCCTATATCTCCGGCGTCAACAAGACCGTCGCGAAGAACATCGTGGATTACCGCGAGCAGAACGGCTCCTTTAAGTCAAGAAAAGAGCTTATGAAGGTCCCGAAGCTCGGCGCGAAGGCCTTTGAGCAGTGCGCGGGCTTTTTGAGGATCCGCGGCGGGAAGGAGCCTCTGGATATGACGGGCGTCCATCCCGAGAGCTACGAGGCGGCGTATAAGCTCCTTGAGAGCCTCGGCTTTACGAAGGCGGACATCACCGGAGGAAAGACGGCGGAGATCGGAAGAAAGGCAAAGGCCGCAGACCTCAAAAAGCTGGCACAGATGGCGGGCCTTGGCGAATACACACTCCAGGATGTCTTAAAGGAACTGGAAAAACCGGGCCGCGACCCCCGTGAAGAGGTGCAGGCGCCGGTTCTTCGAAGCGACGTTATGGATATCAAAGACTTAAAGCCGGGAATGGTGCTGACCGGAACCGTGCGCAATATCGTCGATTTCGGCGCGTTCGTGGATATCGGCGTCCATCAGGACGGCCTGGTCCATATTTCCCAGCTTGCCGACCGCTATGTAAAGCATCCGCTGGATGTCGTGAAGGTCGGCGACATCGTCAGGGTAAAGGTCCTCGGCGTTGAGGAAAAGAAAAACAGGATCTCCCTCACGATGAAATCCGTCGAAGAATGATATAGGAATATCCATCCAGAATACCATCCTTATTCCCGCAGAGGATTTCGGCTCCCTGCGGGACTTTTATCTGTACGCAGTCCGGGGCATAGTGCCCTGCGAATACATACTCATACTGACCGTCCGTGCGGGATGCCGCGCAGGTATTGTCCGGGAGATCCTCAAGGAGGGGTGAAAGGCCCGCCTTGCGCGCGATTTCCCTGTAAAGGCAGGTGTAGAAGGCCTGCTCCGCGTCTGCAGCTACGTAGTATGCTGCGCCCTCCCCGAAGCGGTTTACGGTAAGGGCGGGGTGTCCCGCGTAGAAATCGTCACCGTAGACCATAAGTACCTTTGCGCCTTCCGGCTTTACGAGCTCACAGAGATATTCGCAGGCGCAGGATTCCGGGAGAGCGAGCCCGCCTTCGGCGTTTTCGCAGCTGTTTTCACCGGAATTATCACTGACAGTGTCACTGCAGATTCCGGCGTCTTTTATCCGGACAAAGCGGTTTGTCACACCGTCCGGGAGCGCATCGATTTCTTCAAAGCGAAGTCCGAGGACATCGGTCAGGTCGTGCGGAGTCGCGCCCTCGAAGCACAGGTCGCTCTCATCCACAATACCGCTCCAGTACGTCTGGATCAGGATGCCGCCCTGCCTGACGAAGCTGCGAAGGCGATCCGGAACGCCCTCCTTGTACATATACAGCATGGGAGCTGCGACGATTTTGTACGAATCAAGCGGCGCGCTGCTGTCTATGACATCCACGTTGAGCCCGGCTTCCCGAAGGGCGCGGTAGGATTTCTGAACAGCCTCATAATAATGGAGCCCCATGTTCCGGGGGCCGGCAGCAGCCTCCATCGCCCAGCGGCTCTCCATGTCCGTAATGACGGCAGCCTTCGCGTCCACCCGGCTTCCCGTAAGAACAGACAGGGATGCGAGATCCTCACCGGTCCTGCAGATTTCGGAAAAGACCCGTGTGTCCTCGCCGCCGTAGTGATCGATGACGGCCCCGTGGAATTTCTCGGAGGAGCCCCTGCTCTGCCGGATCTGGAAATACTGGACACTGTCGGATCCGTGCGCTATGGCCTGCATGGAGGTCAGCGGAACTGTGCCGGGCCTGCGGAGCCTGCTCAGCGGCGGCCAGTTCATGGATGAAGGGCTGGATTCCATCATAAGGAAGGGCTTTTGCCTGTAGCTGCGCATCAGGTCGTGCTGCAGCGCCGTCTCATAGGCGATTTCGATATCGGATCCTGTGTGCCAGAAGGGATAATTGTCCCAGGATACAATGTCGATTTCTTTTGAGATAACACTGTAGTCAAGTCCTGTAAAGTCCCTCATAAGGTTTGTCGTGACCGGCTGGAGCGCCCCGCCGTCTTTGAGAGCCTGCTTTTCAACACGGATAAAGTCCGCCGTCTGAGCTGTAACAAAGCGCATCCAGTCGAGAGAAAGTCCGTGCAGGGAGGAGTCGCCCAGAGGAGAAGGGCTCTCGATCTGGGAAAAATCATTGTACGTGTGGCTCCAGAAGGCGGTCCACCAGGCGTGATTGAGCTTATCAATGCTGCCGTACCGGTCCTTAAGCCATGAGCGGAAGGCCTCCTGGCAGAGCGGACAGTGGCAGTCGCCCCCGAACTCATTGGAGATATGCCAAAGGATCACGGCCGGGTGGGACGCGAATTCCTCCGCAAGCTTCCTGTCAATGATCCTTACCTTCTCCCTGTATGCGGGGGAGGTGTAGCAGTGATTGTGCCGCTCGCCGAAGAGCATGCGCTCACGCCTTGCGTTTACGCGAAGGACCTCGGGATATTTTTGTGCAAGCCACCGGGGCCGCGCGCCAGAGGGCGTCGCCATGATGACATAGATTCCGTTTTCATAAAGCCGGTCAACAACGTCGTGAAGCCACTGAAGGTTGAATTTTCCTTCTTCCGGCTCGAGTGTGGACCAGGCGAAGATTGCCAGGCTGACACAGTTGATCTTTGCCTTTTTCATCATCCGGATATCCTCTTCCAGGATGTCCGGCCGGTCCAGCCACTGGTCCGGATTATAATCGCCGCCGTGAATCAGCGACGGAAAAATCGTTTGATTGTTCATGATAAACTCCTTTGGTAAAATGGTGGAAACAGTTATAAGTATATCCCTAAGGGACCGGGTTTACCAAGAAGGGTTTATCAAGAGTATTTGCCCGGACGAATATATGGAGCATTTAATGGAAAACAGAGCAGTAAAGACAGCAGAGAAGTTAAAAAACAAGAGGATCCTCATCTGGGGGTACGGTCGCGAGGGAAAGTCGACCGAAGCCTTCATCAGGGAATTCTGTGAGCCGGCCTGTGTCGACGTCTTTGAGGGCCTCCGGAGCGGCGTCAGGGATGAGGAATACGACGTCATTTTCGTGAGCCCCGGGATTGCCTTCGAGGAGCCGGACCGGCGTTTCACCTCGCAGACGCAGATGTTCATGGAGGAATTCGGACAGCAGACCGTCGGTATCACTGGCACAAAGGGAAAGAGCACAACCTCTTCGATGCTCTACGAGGTGCTGAAGGCGGCCGGGAAAAATACCTTCCTTATGGGCAACATCGGAAAGCCGTGCTTTGACTACATCGCGCAGATGGAGCCGGACACCGTTGCGGTGTTTGAGCTGTCATGCCACCAGTGCCAGCGCCTCACGGTTTCGCCGCATATAGCGGTTTTCCTGAACCTGTATGAGGATCATCTCGACAGGTACATCACAAGGCAGCGTTATTTTGAGGCCAAAAAGGGCATCACAAGAAACCAGACACCTTCGGACATCCTGTACTACGGGGAGGAGATTCCCGCATTTGAGACAAAGGCAGAAAGACACCTTGTCAAAAGAGGAGAGGTCCGGGGCTTTAACCTGCTGATCCCGGGCGACCACAACCAGCTGAACGCCGAGTTTGTCTGCAGGATCGCCACAGAGCAGTTCGGATGCGAACCCGCGCAGGTAAGGCAGGCGCTTAGTTCCTTCCGCGGCCTTGCGCACCGCCTGCAGTATGTCGATACCATAGACGGCGTGATGTACTATGACGACTCTATTTCCACGATTCCCGAGGCGACGATCAGCGCAGCCTTAAGCGTCCGGAACACAAAGACCATGATTGTCGGGGGAATGGACCGGAATATCGACTACGATATCCTCGCCGACTTCATAAAGAAAAGACAGGACATCCACTTTATTCTCGCCTACGCGTCGGGAAAACGGATCCTCGGGATGGTGAAGGACTGTAAAAATATAACCTACGTCGAAGATCTCGACGCGGCAGTCCGTCTTGCGGCGCAGATTACCCCCGAAGGAGGCGCCTGCGTGATGTCGCCGGCAGCGGCCTCCTACGGATATTTTAAAAACTTTGAAGAAAGAGGCGACTATTTTCAAAAGATCATCAAGACACCGGCTGTTTCAGGTGGTAAAATTGATAATGATTAATTAACAGGCCGCAGCGCAAGTTTATGCACTGCAGCAGAGTAATATGCAGGAGGGATGGATACATGAAAAGTTTTCTGGATGAATTTAAAAAGTTCATAGCACAGGGCAATGTTATGGATATGGCAGTCGGCGTTATCGTCGGCGGAGCCTTCAAGGCAATCGTCGACTCCCTTGTCGGAGATATCATCAGCCCGATTCTGGGTATCTTCGGCGGCATGGATTTCTCGGATATCGCGCTGACAATCAACGGATCTCCCATCGGCATCGGCAAGTTCATCACCGCGATCATTAACTTCCTGATCATGGCGTTTGTGCTGTTCAGCGTGATCAAGGCGATCAACGGCGCAAAGGACAAGCTGTCAAAGAAGCCCGACGAGGCTCCCGCAGCTCCCACAACCAAGATGTGCCCTTATTGCAAGAGCGAGATCGCGATCGACGCTACAAGGTGCCCTCACTGCACATCTGAGCTTAAATAAGATCCGGCAGTGCCGCATGACCGGCGGCTGAGGGAAGGAAGCCGCGAAGGTGTGACAATCCTTCCGGATACGCACCGGCCCAGAAGAATTACACGCCCACCTTATTGCCCGGACAAGAACCGGCAGCGATAAGGTGGGCGATTTCGGTATTTTACCCGGACAGAAGAGACACCGCCCGGGACAGATAATTTCAAAGAATGACGGATTCAGACAAATCAGCCTGGTATACGGGCTCACTGGAAGATAAGCTCGCCCGCTATGGCAGGAGCGATATTCTGCCGATGCATATGCCGGGCCACAAGAGAATGCAGGTGCCGGGGAGCAGTCTGCCATATGATATTGACGTCACGGAAGTGGAGGATACGGACAATCTCCATGACGCGCACGGTATGCTGAAGGAAGCGATGGACAGGACCTCCGCCCTGTGCGGGAGCGCAAAGACCTGGTACCTGGTCGGAGGCTCCACTGCGGGAATCCTTTCGGGCATCCGCTCGCTCGCTCCTTTTGGAAGTGAGGTGATCGCGGCCAGAAACTGCCATATGTCGGTTTACCACGCGATTGAGCTCGGGCACCTCAAGGCACACTGGATCTTTCCGCCGGTGCTGGAGGATTTCCGGATTCCGGGCAGCATCGATCCGCAGTCGGTTGAGAGGATGCTGACAGAGCATCCGGCATCGCGCGCGGTGATCATTACCTCGCCGACCTATGAGGGGATCGTCAGCGACTGCAGAAGGATCGCCGAAATCTGCCATTCGCACGGTGCGGCTCTTTTTGTGGATGAGGCGCACGGTGCGCACTTCGGGCTCTTTGGAAGTGACGGAGCAGGGAATTCCGGGATGGATAAAGTTGCCGCAGGCGGCGCAGCTCCGGCAAAGCGCAGCTTTCCGGACAGCAGTATCCACCTCGGAGCGGACCTTGTTGTACAGAGCGCGCACAAAACGCTGCCCGCGCTGACCCAGACCGCCTTCCTGCATATCGGCAGGAACCCCGACGGGAGTCCTTCCCGGTTTGCGGGAGAGGAAGAGGTGGAGAGGAACCTCTCTGTCTTCGAGACCAGCTCACCGTCCTATCCCCTGATGGCGTCTCTTGACACCTGCACAAGGTTTCTTGAGAAGAACGGGGAGGAGCTCTTTACAAGATGGCTTGCGCTCCTGGCGGATTTCCGCGAAAGCACAAAGGATCTTAAAAACATCAGGATCTTTGACAGAGAAGTGTCCGATGACGCTTCCGGCATCGGCGCTTCCGGCAGCAGGCAGTGCTTTGACGCAGATCCTGGAAAGATCCTTATCCGGAGCCCGCTTCCCGCTAAGCAGCTTGCGGGGCTTCTGCGGAAGGACTTCCGGATCGAAACCGAGATGGCCTCGGGCCGGAACATACTGGTCATGACAGGCTGCATGGACACGGAGGAGAACTTCCTTCGCCTGAAGGAGGCGCTGCGCGCCATCGACGGGATGACCTCGCAAATAGCGCTCCGGAGTGAGAACTCTCCGGATGAAAAAGAGGAAGAGAATTCAGAGGAATTCCTGCCCGCGGGACCGGAAGAGGTGCAGACCGTTTTTTCCATCGGAGAAGCGGCAGAGATGGAGAAGATCCCGGTGCCGGTCCGTGAGGCCGAGGGCAGGATCTGCGCCCAGTACATAACCCCGTATCCGCCGGGCATTCCCGTGCTGGCACCCGGGGAGAGGATCCGCGGAAAGGATCTGCGGATCATAAGCAAAACACTAAACGGTCAGGATAACGTGCAGGTAATTGTGATATGAAAAGAAAAATAACCGGAAAACTTTTATTTATACTCATGACGCTCCTTCTGGTTCTGGCCATGACAGCCGGCTGCGCTTCGGGAGCGGCAAAGAGCTTCGCGGGAACTGCCGCAAAGGCCTTCGGGGAACCGGTCCTTGCCGGCACATCGGGCGGCATAGAGATCGTCTCTTCGTCGTATCTTGCGAAAAAGAAGAAGAAAAAGAACCAGCAGAACAATCAGACGCAGCAGAGTACGCAGACGCAGCAGACACAGTCGCAGAGCGGCGGTCAGTCACAGAGCGGGAACAAGTCTCAAAGCGGAAATCAGTCACAAAACGCAAACCAGCAGCAGGGCGTAAAGAACTCGCAGAACACAGGCACTGCAGCCGCCTCTTCGAAGGAAACAAAGAAGCTGGATGAGAAGGGCACCTATACCTCGAAGGACGACGTTGCTCTGTACATTCATATTTATCGAAAGCTCCCGGGCAATTTTATTACCAAGAACAAGGCAAGGCAGCTCGGCTGGCCCGGCGGCGACCTTGAGCCCTACGCGCCCGGCAAATGCATCGGCGGGGATTATTTCGGGAATTATGATGATATCCTTCCGGACGGCAATTACAGGGAGTGCGATATAGATACACTCGGTAAGTCAAAGAGGGGTGCCAAGCGGATCATCTATTCCGACAAGGGAGACATCTACTACACGGATGATCATTACGAGACCTTTACGCTGCTGTACACAAAGGACGGTCCGGCTACGAAGAAGAAGGTCTACGGTTCAAAATAACAGGATTGGGTGGTATTAACATGAAAGTTTTTTATATTGATTTGACGGGACTGGATTCCAAACAGGAGCTGCGCGACTATCTCGCGGCAAAGCTTCCCCTCCCGGATTACTGCGGGAGCGCTCTCGATTCCTATTATGACGTGCTGACGGAATTCGGCGCCGACTGGGATATCATTTTCTATAATGTTTCGAAGATCCACGGCCGCATGGACAGCTATGTCGAAAAGTTTCAGAAAATGTGCCGCGACGCGGCAGCCGGCACGCCCGGACTCAGAATCCGGTTTTATCCTTAATCTCACGTTTCGGGGGTATACCAATGGTTGGGACTTATATTGCCTGCGGACTGATTCTGGCATTTGCTGTTCTGGTAGGCGTCTGGATGGTGCGGATAGCGAAGATACTTTCGGAGATTGACCGCAATCTCACAAAAAAAGGAAGACCCATGTCCGTGCCGACAGGTCAGCAGGTTGCCGCATCGGAGGGATTTGACCGGGAGGTGAAATCCTATGACAGGGGCTGGTATTCAGAAGGGTACAGCATTGAAAACCTGGAGGAAAACAGGGATCTGTTCAACGAACAGTATGCAAAGTACGTATCCTGCTCCCAGATGGTGTCCATATTCCCTCTCCTTGGAATTCTGGGTACCGTTGCCGGCCTTATCCTCGGCAACAGGACAGGGGACATCGACACGATGGTCACAGGTCTCGGCACTGCGCTCTGGACCACGCTGGCCGGCCTTATAGCGTCCATTGTCCTGAAATTTATTGATTCGCTGGCACTCGGCAACAGGGTCAACCTGATTGAAGGACACTTTAATCGGATTGATACGCAGATCACAAACGAGCGGCTTGCAAACGAGCTCAAGGTAGCAGTGGAGGCAGAACGTACGCAGAAAGCACAGACAGCGCAGCAGGCACAGCGAACACCACAGGCGCAGCAGACACAGCGAACACCGCAGGCACAGCAGACACCGGGCAGAAGCTACCGCAATCTCGACGATTTTGCGAGGTAAGGTAGTGTCAAGTGATCTATGAAAAGCCGAGCCAATAAAAAAAGGCTCAAATGAACCTTGAAAATCTGTAGATATGGTTTGCTGAAAGCTCTCCGAGGGCTTAGGGCGCTGCCCTAAGAACCCGCAAGGGACTCGTCCCTTGACCCGAATTCTGGGCTCCGCCCAGACCCGTCCTCGCCGGAAGCAGGGAAAGGCGCAGCTGCCCCTTTCCCTTTGCAGGAGGATCATCCGTGAACCTCATGTCAAGGGACTTTCGCGGCATATCCTCGCGGCAGGCCGCTCCGGTATTCCACGGTTCCCTTGACAACGGTTCCGCTCCCTTCTATGCGGTTTCCTGCATCTTCTTAATGGTCTGCTGGCCAAGGAAGATCAGCAGCTGCCACTTGCCCGGCATGTTTTCGCTGCTTGCGATGATGTCATTTTTAACTGGCGGCTGGAACTTATGCAGCTTGTGTGGCCGCAGGAAGTTGTAGTAGGCAACCCACAGCGCAAGGTCATAGTTGGCGCCATCGTAGTT